>NZ_AODQ01000068.1 GCF_000348925.1 Cesiribacter andamanensis AMV16
TGTTTTATTAGCCTGAAAGCACAAAAAAATCGCCGTTATCTCGATAGCAGGAGAGTTCNGGAGAAGACGGTTCATAAGAAGTTAACTTACCAAGATCCCTCCCTTTGGCGGGCCGCGCAGCCTCGGGGATGACCGCCACCTTACTAAAAAAAAAGCCTCAGAATAAATCCTGAGGCCTTTTTTTAGTAATCATTCTGATGAAAATTCGGGATGTCTCCTGTTTCCTGGTATTACCCCCCTCCGAATATCTTTTTCAGGATTCCCCGTTTTTTCTCTTCCTGCTGCTGGTTTTGCTGCCGCTCCTGGCGGCGCTGGTCCCGCTCATCCTTTCCGCCAAAGATGCGGTCGAAGAGATCCATATCCATGGGTGCCCGGTAGGGCTCGCAATTCATGCTGGCCAGCAGCTGGGGGCTGATCTTGAATTTGGCCTCACTCAGGCGGGTGTAGGTAGTGTCTTTATTCACCTCCTGCCAGAAGCGGGCAAAGATGGGCAGCGCTGTACTGCCGCCCTGGCCCAGGTTGATGGACCGGAAGCGGATGCCGGGGTCATCGGCCCCTACCCAGGTGCCTACGACCAGATCGGGGGAAATGCCAATGAACCAGCCATCGGCATGCGACTGGGTTGTGCCTGTTTTTCCGGCAATGTCATTGTTCACCTTGTACTTCCAGCGCAGGCGGCTGGCTGTGCCCTGGTTTACCACGGTACGCAGCATCTGCAGCATCATATCGGCCTTGTCGGGTTCCAGGGCCAGGCGTCCCTGCTCTTCTGGGGCAAACACATCAAGCACCTCGCCCTGGCTGTTTTCAATGCGCAGCAGGTAGGTTGGCTCTATGGTACGGCCCTTATTGGCAAAAACGGCATAGGCGGCCACCATCTCATAGAGAGAGAGCTCAGCCGTACCCAGGGCAATGGAGGGTACCTTGGGAATTTCGTTTTTAATGCCCATGGCCCTGGCCAGGTTTATGACATTGCTAAGGCCGGTACGTTTGATCACCTTAACGCTTACGGTATTCACTGAATTCATCAAGCCGCCGGCAAGGGTATATTCGCCCTCGTAGTTGCCATCGGAATTGCCAGGCGACCAGCCATCCATATCGTGGTACACCTCCCGCTCGGCCGAAATGTAGGTGCAGGGGTCGGCGCCCTGCTGCAGGGCTGCAGCATACACAATGGGCTTAAACGTACTGCCTACCTGCCGGCGGGTCTTGTTGTTTACGTGGTCGTATTTAAAATATTTGTGGTTGATGCCGCCTACCCAGGCCTTTACCTGCCCGTTGTGGGGGTCCATGGCCATAAAGCCGGCATTCAGGTAGTAGAGGTAGTATTTTACCGAGTCCAGGGGGGAGAGCAGGGTATCGATCTCGCCCTTCCAGGTAAAGAGCTTCATGGGCACTTTTTCGGCAAATACTTTCTGGATCTCCTTGGTCTCCAGTCCCTCGGCCTTCAGCTGCCGGTAGCGGGGGCTGCGCTCCACGGCCTTGATCAGGATCTTGGTGTTGCCGCTCCAGGGGGCGCGCCCCTTCCAGTGGGCAAAAAAGGAAGCCTGCAGTTCTTTCATCTGATCCATCACGGCCTTTTCGGCATGCTCCTGCAAGCGTGAGTCCAGGGTAGTGTAGATCTTCAGGCCATCGCGGTACAGGTTATAAGGGGTACCGTCGGGCTTGGTGTTATTGGCACACCAGCGCTGTAGTTCCTGCGCCAGGTGGGTACGAAAGTAAGTAGCCAGCCCTTCGTTATGGCTCTGCTGGTAAAAATCAAGCTTCAGGGGAGTAGCCTGCAGTGAATCGGTCTGCCGGGCTGTGAGGTAGCCGTACTTCCCCATCTGCCCCAGTACCACATTGCGGCGGTGGGTGGCCTGCTGCGGATTTTTGCGGGGGTTGTAACTGGTGGTGGCTTTAAGCATGCCCACCAGGGTGGCCGCTTCCTGCGGATTTACCTGGCTGGCCTTCTTATTAAAATACCGCTCTGAGGCGGTCTCAATTCCAAAGGCATTGTCGCTAAAGGGCACGGTATTGAGGTAGAGTTCCAGAATATCCTCCTTTTCATAGATATCCTCCAGCCGTTCGGCCACAATCATTTCCCGCATTTTGTTTACCGCCAGGGTCAGGAAGCGGCCCCGGTGCCGCTTGCGGGGATAGAGGTTTTTGGCCAGCTGCTGGCTAATGGTACTACCGCCGCCCGAGCTTTCTTCCTGCAGCATCAGGGTCTTGAAGATCACCCGGCCAATGCTTTTGTGGTCTACCCCATCATGCTGGTAAAAACGGGCATCTTCGGTTGCAATAAGGGCTTTAATGATGTTGGGCGATATCCGCTCATAGGGGGTGCTGGTACGTTCCTGTATAAAGTAACGGCCCAGCAGTTTGCCATCGCTGGAGTATACCTCGCTGGCTACCGAGGTGCGAATATCCTTAAGCTCGGCTTTGGAGGGCACCTCACCAAAAAACTCAAGACGCACCGCCTGGTAGAAAAAGAACAAGGCCATGAATGTGGTGATCACCAGCAGGCCCAGCACTACCCCTATCTTATTGGCCAGGGGAATGCGGGTAAAATCATAGCGCCGCTCGGTAAGATAGATCCTGGCTTTTTGCCAAAAGGTGAGGGGCTGAGGCTGGTTAAGGTCTGCTTCTTCTTTCATTAATGTGGTATATCGCTGCACATACGGCAGGCTGCCACCTGTGGGGCAGCAGCCTGTCAATGCCTATACGCTCAAAAATAGTGCCTGTTGCTCGGCCCTCCTTATTTATTTAAGCATGAGAGGGCAAAAGAGCTTATTTTGGCAGGATCTGCGCCTCCAGATAGGAGGGGTGTTCCTGGGAGTGGTAGAGCCGGTGCGTGGCCTTTACAAAATCTTCTTCATTGGCCTCAAAGATGTTGGGCACCCATTTCTGGGGATTGCGGTCGATGAGCGGAAACCAGCTGCTTTGCACATGCACCATGATGCGGTGCCCTTTTTTAAAGGTGTGCAGCACATCCTGCAGCGGCACCTTCACTTCCGTAACCGCATTGGGGGTAAAGGGTTCCGGATGCTCGTAGCTGTTGCGGAAGCGCCCCCGGAAGGTTTCGCTGCGCACCAGCTGCTGGTAGCCGGCCAGTCTGATGTGGGCTGGATTTTCGGGATCGTCCGGATGGTCATTGGGGTATACGTCAATGAGCTTTACCACCCAGTCGGCATCCTGCTGATCGGTAGAGACCAGCAGGCGGGCCAGCAGCTCTCCGCTCAGGGTAAGATCCTGCTCAAGCACCTCAGTCTGAAACACTAGCACATCGGGCCGGCGGGAGTTGTGCCGCTGGTCTTCGGTCATGTACTTGCGGGGGGTAAAGGTGGTGCGGATCTCGTCCGTAAAGGGTACCGGCTTGTTGGGGTCGCTTACAAATTCAGCATAATCGGCGCGCACCCGGGCAGGCGGAGCGCCCTGCTGCAGCTTCTGCTGGTCATGGAAATAAAAGCGGATGGTCTGGGCCTGGGCCGGGGGCCACTCGCTGTGCTGCCGCCAGGCCTTCAGGCCGGTATCAAACACATGAGCTTCTGCCAGGTCGGCAGCGGCTACCCCCTGCAGGTGTTTCTGAAAGAAGGGGTACTCAATGTTTTTCTGATAATAGTTCGAGATGCTGTCGCCAAAGGTGATGTAGCCGATCTTTTGCTTGCCGGTATTGCGGGACCAGTCGCCATGGCTCCAGGGACCCATGACCAGGCGGTTATCGGCCTGGGGGTTGTGCTTCTCGATGGTTTTGTAGATCTGCAGGGGGCCATAGAGATCTTCGGCATCAAACCAGCCCCCCACGGTAAGCACCGCATGATCGATGCCCCGCAGGTGGGGCAGCAGGTTGCGCTTCTGCCAGAACTCATCGTAGTTGGGATGGGCCACCAGCTGCTGCCAGAATTCATTGTCCTCACCGTACCACTTGCTGGCATTTTTCAAGGAACCCATGTCCATAAAAAACTGGTAGGCATCAGGGGTGCCGGTGTCTACCCGCTTGTACCAGGCCTGGGTGGTAGGCGCCTCCTTCTGGTAGCCAAACACTGTAGTGGCCAGCCAGTAGCTCAGAAAATACGCCCCGTGGTGGTGAAAATCATCAAAAAAGAAATCGGCTATAGGGGCCTGGGGAGAAGAGGCCACCAGCGCGGGGTGGTTGCTCAGGGCCCCGGCTGCTGCATAATAGCCCGGGTAGGAGATGCCCCACTGGCCCACTTTGCCATTGTTGGGCTTTACTTTTTTCAGCAGCCAGTCAATGGTATCCCAGGTATCGGTGCTTTCGTCTATTGCCTTCTGCTTTTTCTTGTTGGCATTGGGCAGCTGGGGACGCATGTTGTCGTAGCGGCCCTCTGACATCCAGCGGCCCCGTACATCCTGGTACACAAAAATATAGCCCTCTTCCATCAGGTAACGGCTTGGCCCCAGGGAAGCCCGCATGGTATCGGCCCCATAGGGCGCAATGCTATAGGGGGTACGGTTCATCAGAAAGGGGTATTTCCGGCTTTTGTCCTTGGGGCTGTAAATGGCCGTAAACAATTTGGTGCCGTCCCGCATGGGGATGTACACTTCCTGTTTTTCATAATCGCTCAGCTGGAGTTTTTTGTTCTGGGCCAGGGCTCCTGTCAGCAGGAAACAGAGGGCCAAGGCAAATGAATAACGCAGGTGCTGCATAGTATGGAAGTAGTAGTTAGTATTCAAGCAGAAAAATTGCCCCTTTGGCCCCCACCGCCCATCCCCTGCGCCCAGCGGGAGCAAAGCGGATGCTGTTGAGGTTTTCGGTATTCAGGGGCTGCCAGCGTTTGCCTCCATCCCGGCTAAGGTCGGTGCCTGTGGTGCCTACGCTGATGTAGGTAGCTGTACCGGGCAGCAGGGCCAGGCCGCAGCGATAGCCACGGGGAGGCTCTTCCGAGAGGCGCCAGCGCCTGCCGCCATTGGTGGTGTACAGGGCCGCCAGCCGGCCAAGCTCGGGCTTATCATAGGCGCCGCCTACGGCCACCCCCTTTTTGGCACTGGCAAAGTGCAGGGCATAAATGCCGGCCGCCTCCGAGATCCGGAGCATGGGGGGGTATTGCAGCTGCCAGCTCCTGCCTGCATCGGGAGTATGCAGCACCCGTATGGCGCCGCCTCCGGTGCCAATCCAGGCTTGTTGTGTGCCACACATGGCAATGCTGGCATTGGAGGCGGCAAAAAAAGCTTCGCCCTCTTCGGGCGCCGGTGCCTCCAGGGGTTGCCAGCTACGGCCCCCATCCCGGCTTTGCAGCAGCAGGATCTTGCCGCCCACCGGATCGCTCAGAGCAAGGCCCCGTTGTGCATCCCAAAAGCTGATGGCATCAAAAAAAGCCTAGTCCGGTGGTATCCTCCCAAACCAGCTGCCACTGCTGGCCCCCTGTGGTGGTGCGGTAGATGCGGGCGGGTTGTCCGGCAGAAGCAATCAGCGCTTCCTGGGCTGAAAATGCCCAGAGCGAGCGAAAGTCCAGGCTATCCGGCGGAACGATCAGTTCCCAGCGGGCGCCGCCATCGGTGGTGCGCAGCAGGGTGCCAGCAGCCCCGCTGGCCCAAACGGTTTGGGCATCTACCACAAACAGGCCGCGCAGGCTGGCTTCGGTAGGCGCCTGCTGCCGGCTCCAGCGCAGGTCCTGGGCATCAGCAGGCAGAATAAAAATGGCCAGAAGCAGCGCTAAGAAGAAAAAGGGGATCCTCATGCGGGACAGTTTACGAATTTTTCAGCAATCTTACTACTTCTCTGTGGGGGAGGGGGTATGGGGCGGCCTTACATACCAGTGTACCCCTGCCGGCACCTCGCCCCGGCGAAAGCGGTTCACCAGCAGATGCGCCTGCCGCGTGGGCTCCGGAATGCGGTATTTGCCAAGGCTCCGGCGGGTCAGGCTAAGTGCATCCTCTCCGCTCATGCCGTTGCCGAGTGATATAAAGACCGGCTTGGTCCCTGTTTTACTGCGGAAGGCCCAGCCAATTACTTCTTTTTTGTGCAGGAGGGGAGAGATAGACCCCTTTTCCAGGGCCGGCTCCTCATAGCGGCCGGCCAGCTTCTTTTTGGCACAGCCCATGCTGGGGCAGCCTGTTACCAGCCCAAAGTGGCTGGCTATGCCCATACGACGGGGGTGCGCGATGCCATGCCCATCCACTACCAGGGCATCGGGCTTCAGGGGCAGCAGCTCCCAGGCCTGCAGCAGCGAGGGGATCTCCCGAAACGAGAGCAGGCCCGGCACATAGGGAAAGCCTGCCACACACTGTGCCAGCGCATGCACTACGGGTGTAAGCCCCGGCAACTCCAGCACAACAATTCCGGCATAGACGGTGTCTTCATAAAGATTGAAGGAAATATCGGCGCCGGCCAGGTAGCGTACAGGTGCTGTCAGCGGACTAAGGCTGATCTGCTCCCTCAGCTGCTGTTGCAGCTGTACGGCTTCTTCGGCCGATTGGGGGTGCTGGTAAGGCTTGGATGCTGAAAACTGCATGGATCTATAGTAAATCCCTAAAAACCAAAAATGTTATGGACCTTACCGTTTTAGGATGTGGAGATGCCTTTGGCAGCGGCGGCAGGCTGCAGACCTCCTTTTATGTACAGACCGGAAAGCATTCGCTATTGCTTGACTGTGGCGCCACCATTCTGCCGGCCCTGCACCGGGAGGGGATTTCTTCAGCCGAACCAGATGCGGTACTCATCACCCACTTTCATGGCGATCATTTTGGCGGGCTTCCCTTTCTGTTGCTGGAAGCGGCCAAGCGCTACCAGCGGCAGAAACCACTCATCCTGGCCGGTCCGCAGGGGCTGCAGCAACGCCTGGAAAAACTGTTGCCCATGCTCTATCCGGGTACTGAAGATGTGCTGGAGAGTTTTCCCATTACCTACCTGACCTACAAAGAAGGGGAGGCGCTGCAGCTGCTGGACCTGAGCCTGCAGGCCTGGGAAGTGAAGCACTCGCCCGACAGCCTGCCCCATGGCCTGCGGCTGGAAGCTGGTGGCAAGGTACTGGCATTTTCGGGTGATACGGCCTGGCACAACAACCTGCTGCCGCTAAGTAAAGGGGCCGATCTCTTTATCTGCGAATGCAATTTTCTGAAAGGCGAAAAGCCGGGACACCTGAGCTGGGAGCTGCTAAAGCCGCGGCTCGGGCAGTTTTCTGTCCGGGAGATGCGCCTCACCCATGTGGGCGATGAGGTACTGGAACAGCAGCAAACGCTTTCGGTAAAGGTGCTGGCAGATGGCGAACGCCTCAGTATATAGGGGGGTGCTCTGCGTGGCTTAGCGGCGTCGCTTTTTAGAAGAAGCAGTAGAGGCCAGGATCAGGCCAATGATGGCAACGGCGGCACTGATCACCAGGGGAGTCCAGTCGGCTTCACTTATCGTAATTTGTTTGCCCAAAAGTTTAATACTTTCAGTACTTTGGTATGCATTCCAGCCGGTGATGATGGAGCCTACCGCTCCCAGAATAAACAACAGAATGCCCAGTGTGCGTTGCATAGTGATTCAATTTTAGACCCGCAAGATACTTTATTTTACCAATTACCGAACATGCTAAAACACTTTTACATCCTGCTGTTTTTGCTGCTGCCCCTGAGCCTGGCAGCCCAGCAGCGCATTCTTATACATGCCGGCACCCTTATAGATGGCCGCAGCAAGCAGGCCCAGAAAGAAGTAACCCTGGTGGTGGAGGGCAACCGCATTGTGGAGATCCGCAAGGGGTATAGCCAGGCCGGTAGCGGCGAGCAGCTGATTGACCTGCGGGAGCATACCGTTATGCCCGGCCTCATCGACATGCACGTGCACCTGGAGAGCCAGACCAGCAAAGATTCCTATTCTGAAAAGTTCAGGCTCAACGAGGCTGAAATGGCCCTGCGGGCGGCCCAATACGCCCGTACTACCCTGATGGCCGGCTTCACCACCGTGCGGGACCTTGGGGGCAGCGGTGTAAACATCTCTCTAAGAAATGCCATAGCCCAGGGCTGGGCAGATGGGCCGCGCATCTTTACGGCCGGCAAATCCATCGCCACCACGGGCGGCCATGCCGACCCCACCAATGGGGTTAACCGCCAGCTGATGGGCAATCCGGGCCCCGAGCAGGGGGTGATCAATAGCCCGGAAGAAGCCCGCAAAGCGGTGCGCCAGGCCTATAAGAATGGATCTGACCTGATCAAGATTACGGCTACCGGTGGGGTGCTGAGCGTAGCCAAAGACGGTAGCGGGCCGCAGTTTACCCCCGAAGAGCTGACCGCCATTATTGAAACCGCCAAAGACTACGGCATGCATGTGGCAGCCCATGCGCATGGCAAGGAGGGAATGAAGCGGGCCGTGCTGGCCGGCGTAACCACCATTGAACATGGCACCTATATGGATGAAGAAGTGATGCAGCTAATGATCCAGCGCGGCACCTACCTGGTGCCCACCCTAACCGCCGGCCGCACCGTAGCCGATAGTGCAAAGGTAAAAGGCTACTATCCTGATGTGGTAACGCCCAAAGCGCTGGCCATAGGCCCCAAGATCCAGGATACCTTTACACAGGCCTATAAGAAGGGGGTAAAGATTGTGTACGGAACCGATGCCGGTGTATTTGTGCATGGTTATAATGCCAAAGAATTTGCCCTGATGGTGCAGGGAGGTATGCCCCCCATGGAAGCCATACAGGCAGCCACCCTGGTGCCCGCCCGCATCCTGGGCATGGAAGACCGCCTGGGGTCTATTGAAAAGGGTAAACTGGCCGATATTGTGGCTGTGCGGGGAAATCCCCTTCAGGACATAGGGGTAATGGAACATGTAAGCTTTGTGATGAAAGACGGAAAAATCTACAAACGGCCCTAAGCAGGGTTTACCCCCCCTTTACAAATCAAAAAAGAACCGGTAGTGGGCTACCGGTTCTTTTTTATATTCTTCTGGGTGATCTCCCAAAACTCTCTGGCTACTTCCGGAAGTTTATCCCGCCGGATGCGCATGATCTCCGCATGTTCCCGGCCTACCTTTTCCCTTATTTCGGCGGGATAGCGCTGAAAGGCTTCCTCAATAACCTCATCCGTTAGCGCTGCCTTGATTTCTTCTGCCAGCGCTACCATTTGTGTAAGGCTAATGCTGGCCAGAAACTGCCGGTCCATGTCGGCTGCCTGCCGGGTTAGTCCTTTTACCCGGCCATAGTCCTTGCGGAACGACTGAAATTTAGGGTTTAGCAGCAGGGTGATCTTGGGGAAGAGGCCTTCGTTGAAGCGGTAGAGGGCCATGTCCCGATCGCCGGGGATGGGCCGGTAGATCTTCTGACCCCCTTCTTCTACCAGGGCCCATTTCCACTGCCCTTCGTGCCGGTCCCAGTCGCTGATCAGCAGATCAAACAGGCGGCTGCGGGCGTACATGAGCGTATCCAGGGGAATGCCTTTTTCCCGGGCCCGCTCCAGCATTTCTTCTGTATCGTCTATCTCGGAGGCATTGTCAAAAAATGCGTCCTTTTCCCAGCTGCCATCGGCATCATTTTCCAGCAGGGCCATGCGGCCGGCCAGTACATCATTAAACTCCTTTTTGCTCTCATCAAAGGGTACAAATACCAGCACCGGATTGGTGTGGTAAATGTTAATGGCCTCAGCCATGGGGGGGAGGATCAGGGAGCCGTAGGGGTTCATGGAGGCGGCCTGGTCCCGGAACATAAAGCGAAATACCGTCCAGCGCAGCACCTTGGGCAAGGCTTTGGACTGGTCTTTGTTCACTGAGCGTACGGCCCACTCCCGTTCCTGCCCATCCAGAAAATCTACACTAAAGGTTTGCTGGCCGCCGCCAATCTGCTTTGGGGTAAGGCCACCCTTGATCTCATCATATTTCAGCACCCGTACCTTTACGGGGGTGCCCCATAGGTCCCGGTATTTTTCACCGAAAAAGAGGGGGTGAGCCCCCCCACGGTCATACCACTCGCCGGGGGGAATCAGTACACTATCCGGTACCGAACTAATGTGATAATACTGAGCGGCCCACTCAAGCCGCTTATCCTGAGAGAAAGCATCTCTTTCCCTAAAATTGATGGTATTTGGCAAAACAAATACGATCAAGACTAATCCAGCTATAACAACCATGCCTACTTTATTCCAGAATTTCATTTCTTATCTATCCACTGCCTAGTATAAGTGCACGGACCAACCTTTGGTTAAGAAGGAGCGCAGTTTTTTACCAAGGGGATAAACCATTGAGACGTACAGCGGCCCAGCGGCCGGAATCTCGTATCTTACAACATGAAAAAAGCGAAATTGTCTTGGCGCAATGGGTAATTTAAAGTACTTCTGGCTGAATGTTGCTATAAGTTGCTGACATACAGTAAGTTTATGGATGGTGTGTTGCTTGAGGTTGACTCAGCTACTTGTATGGAGTGGTACAATTTTTGTATAGATAATAAATTTTAGGGGCTCGTTGCCTCATTTTGTGCCAAACTATCGTTTAACATTCTATATCCATTTTTTGAATGAAAGTAGCCCAACACGGAATCTGTTTTTTTCTGGGCCTGCTGTTGCTCCTCTGCTGCACCGCTCAGAGCCATGCACAGTACTTTGGCCGTAATAAGGTAAGCTACCGAAGCTTTGATTTTGAGGTAGTGGAGAGTCCGCATTTTGAGTTTTACCACTATTTCACCAACGACTCGGCCGTACATGAACTGCTGCGCATGAGTGAAAAATGGTATGCCATGCACCAGGAGGTTTTGCAGGATACTATCCGCTTCAAAAACCCTATTATCTTTTACCAGAACCACGCCGATTTTCAGCAAACCACGGCCATTAGCGGCAGCATAGGGGTAGGCACCGGAGGAGTGACCGAAGGCCTCAAGAACCGGGTGGTGATGCCGGCCTTTGAGAGCCATGCCCAAACCGATCATGTGCTGGGCCATGAGCTGGTGCATGCCTTTCAGTACAACCTGCTGCGCGATAGCCAGGACTCCTCCCTTTCCCTGGCCAACATGCGCAACCTGCCGCTCTGGATTGTGGAAGGCATGGCCGAGTATATGTCCATAGGCCGCATTGATGCCCATACGGCCATGTGGATGCGAGATGCCTACCTGAGTGGAGATATCCCCACCATTAAAGACCTCAATACCAACCCAAAATACTTCCCATACCGCTACGGGCAGGCCTTCTGGGCCTTTGTAACAGGGGTATGGGGCGATGATGTGGTGCTGCCCCTCTACCTGAATACAGCCCGCTATGGCCTGGATGCCGCTATAGATACCGTATTGCAGGTGAATACCGAAACCCTCTCCCGCATGTGGCGCCATTCGCTGGAGCAGCATTATGGCCAGATCATGCCCGATACGGTGCAGCGGCTTAGCGGCCAAAAGCTCATCAGCAAGGAAAATGCCGGGGAGCTTAACATAAGCCCTTCCCTGAGTCCCGATGGCCGCTACGTGATGTACCTGTCGGAGAAAAGCATCTTTACCATAGACCTGTTTCTGGCCGATGCCCAAAGCGGCCGCACCATTCGCAAGGTTTCCAGCACGGCCCGCAACAGCCACATCGATGCCTTTAGTTATGTGGAATCGGCCGGGGCCTGGGCGCCCGACAGCCGCCGCTTTGTATTTGTGGCTTACAGCAAGGGCCGCAACAAACTCATTGTGGTAGATGCCCAGCGGGGCCGGGAGCTGGAAGAGCACTTTATACCCGGTGTACCGGCTTTTAGCAATCCTACCTGGTCGCCCGATGGCCGCTCGGTGGTGGTTACCGGCCTGGTAGAGGGGTACAGCGATCTGTACCAGTATGACCTGGACAGCAAGCAGGTACGGCAGCTGACCCGGGATGTGTATTCCGATCTGCACCCCAGCTACTCGCCCGACGGCCGTAGCCTTGTATTTGCCTCTGACCGGCTGGCCATGGAGTCCGGCACCTTTAACGGCCGGCGCACCTTTAACCTCTGCCAGCTGGATTTGGAAAGCGGGCAGGTTAGGGTGATAGATTTTTTCCGGGGCGCCAACAATTTCAACCCCCAGTATGCGCCCGACGGGAAATCCCTCTATTTTCTCTCAAACCGCGATGGTTTCCGGAATCTGTATGCCGTTGAACTGGCCAGCGGGCAGCTTCATCAGCTTACCCATTTCCTGACGGGTATTAGCGGCATAACCGAAACGGCACCAGCCATCAGCGTAAGCCGCAGCACTGGTGAGCTGGCCTATTCGTATTACCAGAAGAATGGGTACACGGTGTATAAAGCCCGTCCGCAAGACTTTAGCCGGCAGCCGGTTGCACCCGATGCACTGGACTTTACGGCCGCCACACTACCCCCCTTTAGCCCTGTGGGGCCGGTGATTGTTAGCAGCAACCTGGCCATGCCCCAGCGCTTTGGCTATGTGCCTGCCGACCAGCTGGAAGAGCGCCCCTACCGGCCCAAGTTCAAGCTTGATTATGTGGGCAATACCGGGGTGGGGGTAGCCACCAGCCAGTTTGGTACCGGGGTTTCGGGAGGTGTAGCAGGTATCTTTAGTGATATTCTGGGTACCAATCAGCTCTTTGGAGTGCTGCAGGTCAATGGGGAAATCTATGATTTTGGCGGGCAGTTTGCCTACATCAACCGCAAAAACCGCTTCCACTGGGGAGCGTCCCTTTCACACCTGCCATTTCGCACCGGCTATCTGGAGGGCTTTACCGAGCAGGTGCGGATCAACGAAAAAGATACCACGGCCTATGTGCAGCAGCTGAACCTGATTCGCATCTTTGAAGAAAAGCTGGGGCTCTTTGCCTATCTGCCCTTTAGCAGCACCCGGCGGCTGGAGCTTGGCGGCTCGCTGGCCTACTACTCCTACCGCAACGATGAGTTCAACACCTATTACTACTTCAACCCCAATACCAATCAGGTAAACCCCATTCCGGTAGCGCAGGACCGGCAAAAAGGGGAGGCCCCTTCTGGATTTGCCCTGCAGCAGCTGGAGACAGCCTTTGTGGGCGATAATTCCTTCTCGGGCCTGGTGGGGCCTCTGCAGGGGCACAGGTTCCGCATAGGCGCCGAGACCTATTTTGGCGAGCTTACGTACCAAAGCTACCTGGTGGACCTGCGCCGGTATTTCTTTTTGAAGCCCTTTAGCCTGGCCTTCCGGGGCATGCACTATACCCGGCAGGGCAAAGATGCCGAGCGGTATTCGTTCATTGGACCCCTTTTTCTGGGCTTTCCCGGCATGGTGCATGGCTATGATGATCTGGTGTTTGATCAGCAAACCGGCCAGCCTGGCAATACCGTTAGTGTGAACGACCTGATCGGCAGTAGCATTCTGGTCGGCAATGTTGAGCTTCGCCTGCCCTTTACCGGACCACGACAGCTGGCCCTGATCAATTCCGGCATTTTCTTTACCGAGCTGGCGCTGTTCTTTGATAGCGGGCTTGCCTGGGATTCTAATTTTCAGGCCATCAACTTCAACCGGGAAGCGCCACAACTGGATGGCGATACCCGCTTTCCAGCCATCAGGGAGCGTATTCCCGTGTTTTCTACCGGCATGTCGTTGCGCATCAACCTCTTTGGCCAGCTGATCATTGAGCCCTACTATGCATTTGCCTTTCAGCGGCCCGATAAACGAGGGGGAAGCTTTGGGTTAAACTTTGTGCCGGCCTGGTAGAGCTACGCATGTTATTTGGGTTATGGATGTTAATTATCCCCGGCGCATTTAGAGAAATATAGAGAAGCGGGCAGCTAGCCCGCTTTTTGTTGGTAGGATCATACTGGTAATACCAGTAACTATCTGTTATTTCGTCCTGATCTGACCCCCTGCCTGCGGCCGGAAAAGGAGGGGCCAGATGGGGTAGTAAGCTTCAGCTGGCGGTAGATTTCCTGTCTGTTCAGCTGCCGTAACTCGCCGGGCTGCAGGGGGGCAAGTTCCAGCTCTTCTATGGCGACCCGCATCAGGCGAAGGGTTGGAAAGCCCACTGCGGCCGTCA
The DNA here is from genome assembly GCF_000348925.1 of Cesiribacter andamanensis AMV16. GTDB lineage: Bacteria > Bacteroidota > Bacteroidia > Cytophagales > Cyclobacteriaceae > Cesiribacter > Cesiribacter andamanensis. The sequence continues at coordinate 13,870 of NZ_AODQ01000068.1, forward strand.
TGCGGCGTACCTGCCGGTTTTTGCCCTCCTGCAGGCGCAGCCAGATCCAGCTGGTGGGCACATTGAGGCGGAAACGAATAGGCGGGGTGCGTTCTGGTATGGAAAGGCTCTTGGGCAGCAGGTCGGCCTGGGCGGGCAGTGTTTGGTAGTCCTTTTTATTGATGCGGATGCTTACTCCCTTTCGGAGCTGCTGAAGGGCTTCAGGGGTTATGGTGCCTTCTACCTGTACCCAATAGGTGCGCCAGTGGCCATGGCGGGGATCCAGCAGGCGGTGGTTGAGCTGGGTATCACTGGTGAGTAGCAACAGGCCTTCACTATCGGCATCCAGCCGGCCTACGGGATAGACGCCTTCCGGAAAATCAAACAGACTGCCCAGCCCGGCATGCTCTCCCTCGGGCGTAAACTGGCTGAGTACCCCATAGGGTTTGTGAAGGCAATAATAAAGATGCTCCTGTGCGGATGGTCGTAGGCTGCGGGCCATGAGTAGCTGCTGGTTTTGTGCAAACCTAACGCTAATTCGGCTAAATCCAGTTCCTATTGCCAGTTTCTGCTGCAGGGGCGCAGGGTGGCCAGACCGGCAGCGGGTGCGCAACGGATTGCCGGCATTTTATTCTTACTCCAAAAAGACGTTATTGCTCTGCCAGAGTTTACTCAAGTACCTGCAGGCAACCCCTGTTGGGCTGCTGTAGTATACTTCTTGTACTATCACCTAATGCTACTGCTTCTATGTATAAACACTACCCCCTTCTTGCCCTGCTTTTTGTTTTGTTTACCTGTACCACCAAACCCCAGCCCAAAGGGGTGAGTACCGGCTGCCTTGAGAAAACCTGTTTACGTCAGGAAGCCATGGTGGTGACGGCCCATCCGGAAGCCAGTAGGGTAGGCGTGGAGGTGCTGCGCAGGGGGGGTACCGCTCTGGATGCAGCCATAGCCGTACAGTTTGCCCTGGCGGTGGTATATCCCAATGCCGGCAATATCGGCGGTGGGGGATTTCTGGTGTACCGCCAACAGACAGGGGAAGCCTATACCCTTGATTTCAGGGAAAAAGCCCCCCTGGCGGCCAGCCCCACCATGTACCTGGATGAGACCGGCGAGGTAATTCCCAACAGGAGCATTCGGGGCCATCTGGCTGCAGGGGTTCCCGGCTCGGTAGAGGGCATGTGGCGAGCGCATGAGCGCTTTGGTAGCCTTCCCTGGGAGGAGCTGCTGGCGCCTGCCGTGCAGCTGGCAGAAAAAGGCTTTGCCATTACCGAGCGGCAGGCCCGGGAGTTTAACCAGAACCGCGCGGATTTTCTTGAGCTTAATGCCGACCCCGCCCAGGTAGCCCTGCTGAAGGAGGGCAGCTGGCAAAAGGGAGACCAGCTGGTGCAGCCCCTGCTGGCGGCTACCCTGCAGCGAATCCAGCAGCAGGGGCGTGATGGCTTCTACAAAGGTGAAACCGCCCGCCTGCTGGTGGCCGATATGCAGGCCAATGGCGGGCTGATCACCGAGGAAGACCTGGACCGCTATGAGGCCGTCTGGCGGGAGCCGCTCACAGGCCGTTTTGGTGCGTATCGCATTATCGGCATGGGACCTCCATCCAGCGGCGGTCTGGCCCTGCTGCAGTTGCTGAAGATGAGCGAACACTTTCCCTTGCAGCAATGGGGGCACCAGTCGGTCCGCAGCATGCATGCCATGGCCGAAATGGAGCGGCGGGTGTACCTGGACAGGTCCCGCCACCTGGCCGACCCCGATTTTTGGGAGGTGCCCGTAGCCCGGCTGCTGGACTCGCTCTACCTGCTGCGCAAAGCACAGGCCATTTCGCTGGAAGGGGCCACTCCCAGCCATGCCCTTGCGCCAGATGCTGTGCCTGCAGCCCTGGAGCAGGAAGAAACCACGCATTTTTCCATTGTGGATGCCCGCGGAAATGCTGTTTCGCTCACCACTACGCTCAATGGTTCCTATGGCGCCAAGACCTTTGTGAAGGGAGCGGGATTTCTGCTCAATAATGAGATGGATGATTTTAGCATTAAGCCGGGACATCCCAATATGTACGGCATCATTGGCAGCCAGGCCAATGCCATTGCACCCGGCAAGCGCATGCTGAGCAGCATGACCCCTACAATCATTGAAAAAGGGGGAGAGGTCTATATGGTGGTGGGTACACCGGGTGGCTCTACCATTATCACCTCGGTATACCAGGCGGTGCTGGGGGTACTGGTGCATGACATGAGCATGACGGAGGCCGTGTGGGCCGGGCGCTTTCATCACCAGTGGCTGCCCGATGAAATTCAGCTGGAGAGTGGTCAGTTTTCGGCCGAATTGCAGGACAGCCTGCGTAGCCTGGGGCATACGCTGCGGGAGCGGCCGGCCTACGGACGCATCAATGCCATCCTGCGCAGAACCAACGGGCAGCTGGAAGGCGCCGCTGATCCCCGCGGCGATGATATAGCCGCGGGCTATTGATGTCAGCCAAACGTAGGCTTACTCCAGCTCCAGGGAGATGCCGACCATAAACGTTCTGGCAGCCGCCGGTTGGTAAAAGCGATTGCCAAAGGCGTTCAGATCAAAGCCCAGGCTGTAGCGCTCGTTCAGCAAATTCTGCCCGCTGAAGAAGAGCCTGAGGCCCGAGCTCTGCCAGCGGGCCAGGCGCAAGTCCAGGCGGGCATTGAGCAGCTGGTAGGGGTCAGTATAAGCGGTGTTGGCATCATTGAGCGGCATGCTGCCGGTAGCCTGGTGCATAAGCGATAAGCGAAGCCCCTGCCGGTAGCGCAGGTGCAGGCTGGCCGAGCTGCTAAGGGGGGCTATCCCGGGCAGCGCATTGCCGGAATAATCATTCTCCTGCTGCCGGTAGCGGGCAAAGCGAAAATGTTGCCAGGTGGCAGATAGAGCCGACTCCAGTTGCCATCGAGGGGTGCGCAGCAGTTGCAGCTGCCACTGGGTCTCCAGCCCGCGCTGCCGCGTTTCGCCGGCATTGCGGAACTGGGCAACTGTGCTCCCCTCGGTCACAAAACTGGTTATGGTCTGCTGCAGGTGCAGGTAATAGGCCGTAAGAGAGCCGCTGATGGTACCCTTCAGCAGACTGGTGCGGACGCCCAGTTCATAATTTGTACCTCGCTCGGCTTCCAGGTCCTGGTTCAGGCTGCCTTCGTTGGTGCGGATCTCATCCAGCGAGGGGGGGCTAAATCCCCTGCTGATCTGACCATAGAGCTGCCATGCGCGGCTTATATCCCACAGGGCCCCGATGCGGGGCGCCCATACAGGATCAAAGGATTTCTGCAGCCGGTAGGAGCGCTGCTGAGCCGAATCCCAAAGGCGGAAAATATCATTGGCAAACCAGTTGAGGCTAAGGCCTGCTGAGAGCGAAAGCTGCTGCCTGAGGTACAGATCGGCCTGTGCAAAGGCCAGTGCGGTCCGGCTACGGATCTCATCATCAAAATTTAGGGTATCGGGCTGGCCGGCCCTGTTGCCAAAGTTACGGGCCAGGTCCAGTCCCTGCTGGTATTCGCCCCCTGCCTGCAGCTGAAGGGCATGCTCGCCCAGCTGACGGGTATGCTCAAAAAGGGTGCGCAGGCCGCCGCCCGCCGAAAAATCTCGCTTATAGTCAGTAATAAAGGGGTGATCATAAAACCCGCTGGAGCCAAAGAGGTAGGTACGGTTGCCCAGGCCGGGTCGTATGGTCCATTCATGGCCGATCCCCGCCAGGGCATAGCGGTGGTGCACCGAGGCGTTGCGCTCAATGCTCAGGGGGCGGGACATGCGTGGGTCTTCAGCAAACTGCTCGGCCGTTAGCCCTCCGGGGATGCTGTAGTCGGCCCGGGCCAGTAGCAGGTTGGTTTCCAGCTGCTGGCGGGGGCTAAGCTGGTGGCGACCGGTCCAGAATACATTCTGCCGCAGCAGATCACTGTGCTCCCGGTAGCCCTGGCTGTGCAGCTGTGTGGCCCCAAGGCGCCACTGCTGCTGGCTGCCGGCCTGTTGGTAGCCAGCCTTCAGCCGCCGGTAACCCCAGGAGCCTGCTGCCAGTTCGGCCTCGGGGCCCGACTGCAGCCCACTGCGCTCCAGGCTGGAGATGTTCAGGACCCCTCCGGTGCCGGCTCCGTAGTAGCTGGCTGCGGGACCCCTTACCACTTCTACCTGGCGGTAGAGGGCTACATCCAGCAGGTTAAGAGGGGTGGTACCGTTGGCTTCCGTTAGGGGCAGGTTGTTCCAGTAGACCTTAACATTTCGTACCCCAAAGGGGGAGCGCAGGGAGCTGCCGCGGATGTTGAGCCGATAGCTGCCCGGGGCCCGCTCTTCCAGCCGTACGCCGGGCAGTTCGTTTAGCGCATACAGGGGGGAGGCCTCTCCATTGCTCATGAAGGCTGTACGATCAAGTACACTAACGGCAGCAGCCACCCCTTGTCCGGGCCTGATGCCATAGGCCGTTACCAGAGCCTCGGGCAGCAGCGAATCGGCCGGGAGTTGCTCCTGGCCGGTGGCGCTAAGCCCGCAAAGCAGCAGGCTGCCCAGCAGAAATTTTTTCATGAACCTTTGTAACTGATCCGGTAGATAACACCCCCTCCATCATCGGTAAGCAGCAGGGAGCCATCGGGTAGCTGAGCCATGCCGCAGGGGCGGGCAATATGTGATTTTTTGTCGGGGAGTAAAAATCCGCTGATGAAATCATCAGCCTCCCGGGGCTGGCCATTTTCAAACCGTATCCGCACAATCTTATAGCCGGAGGGCTCGCTGCGGTTCCAGGAGCCGTGCAGGCTTACAAAGGCCTGGTTGCGGTACTCTGCCGGAAACTGGCTTCCGGTATAAAACAGCATGTCCATGGGGGCACTATGGGCCGTCAGGAGCAGGGCCGGGCTGCTTACCTTTTTTCATAGGCCTGCCAGCCTTCTTCGGGTGTATCTTTGGGGCTGCGGGTGCCCTTTTCATAGATGTAGGGCCATCCGTAATGCCTGCCCTCTTCCAGTAGGTTCAGTTCTTCTTTTGATTCATCATCGCCAAACCAGTCAATGCCATGGTCCATGCCCCAAAGCTGTCGGGTCTGGGGGTGCCAGTCCATGCCAATGGTATTGCGCAGACCCCTGGCCCAGATGGTGCGCCCGCTGCCGTCGGCATTGAACTGAAGAATGGTGGCGGCCTCCTCATTGGGCTCGTCGCAGGCATTGCAGGTGCTGCCTACGGTAATGTACATCTTGCCATCGGGACCAAAATAGAGCGTGCGGTTGGGGTGCTGGCCGCCATCGGGCAGGTCGCTGATGATCTTTTGGGCAGTACCCAGGCTGCCATTGGCCTGAATGGGGGCCCGGTACACCTCCCGTACCGTTACCACATACAGCTGGCCTTCGTGCACGGCAAGTCCATGGGCTTTATCCTGTTTCATCACCACCTGGCGGGCATCTGATTTTCCATCCTTATTGCTATCCTGCAGCAGCAGTACTTCTCCCTTCTTGGGATCGGACACATATACCTGTCCCTGAGGACCTACGGCCAGCATGCGGGGTTTTTCAAAGCCGTCGGCCCATTTTTCAATGGTAAAGCCCAGGGGCAGTTTCAGGGATTTGAGGCGTTCGGGGCTGGCTTCCAAAAAGCCGGGCTTGTTCACAAAGCCTTTCATCTCGGAATATTTTCGCTCCTGTCCGTTCTGGGCTAGACTAACAAAAGGAAAACTAAAGAGGGCAAGGCCCAGAAGCCAGTGCCGGAGGTTCTGGCCTTTCATTATAATTGTTAACATAAAAGTAGAGGTTGGTCATTGCAAAGAGTAGTGCTTACAGGCTGCTGGGCGCATCGTTGTTGCGCTGGCCAGATGCCCTTTTCTGACTGTATTCATGGGTGTACTCATTGTTTTTGGCGGCGGCCTGGTCGGTCAGCTGGGTCAGGGGGTCGCCATCCTTCTCGTATTGTGTTTCATACCCCTTGATGGCCCATTTATTTTCGGTGCCCTGCGGCAGCATCCAGCGGTTGATGAGCTCGTTGATGCGGATAACGGTTGAGGGGCTAATGCCGTGGATCAGGCTGGCCAGCTTGGCCGGTACCGTAAGGATGTATTCCGGATCGCCGCGGCGGCAGGCATTCAGAAGTTTGTGGGCGGCCCGTTCAGCTTCTATGGCCAGGGGGGGCAGGGAATCGCTGATCTTAAAGATGCGGTATTCCTGTTCATGATTGCCCACTACATCGGCATTGCGGGGGCTGCCGGTGCGCATCAGGCCGGGGCAGGCGGTGGTTACCAGTACCCCTTCTTCTTTCAGGCTGGCGTAGAGGCCTTCTGACAGGCCTGTAAGGGCAAATTTTGCGGCGCAGTACGGCAATAGATGGGGCACGCTCACCTTGCCGCCAATGGAAGAGATGTTGAGGATACGGCCTTGCCCGTGCTGCCGCAGGTAGGGGAGTGCTGCCTCAATCAGCCGCAGGGGTGCGTAGAAATAGAGGTGCATCATGCGGTCAAAGTCCTGCTCTACCATGCTCATGTAGGGACCCACCACCATTTGGCCGGCATTGTTGATCAGTACATCAATTCTGCCATAGGCCTGCACGGCCTGCTCTATCAGGTAGGCAGGGGCTTTGGGGTCGGTGATATCGCAGGTCACCATCAGCACATGTCCGCCCAGATCTTCCAGTTCCATACGGGCCAGGCTCAGTTCCTGCTCATCGCGGGCGCAGATGCACAGATAGGCGCCCTCCTGCACCAGCTGGCGGGCCATTACCAGGCCAAGGCCTCTGGAGCCGCCTGTAAGTACCACTACTTTGCCGTAAAAACTATAGCGCTTGTGCTGAATGCTGCGGTACAGGCTCTTGGCTGCAAAATATCCAAGGCTTAAAATTCCTGCGTTTCTTAAAAAATTGCTCATTTTGTATCGTCATCAAAGTGGATGGATCCTTATTAAGAAGAATAACCCATCTTGCTATTTTATGTTGATACTTTGAGCGAATCTTGGGCATATCTATTTTTTGTCCGAATATCGCCCTGCAGTATTTTTGAAAAATATACGAGAATGTCCCTGAGTAAGGTAAGAGAATTTTTTAGAGTATATGCCCTGGCTGTGGTGGCCTTTGTAGTTTTGCTGATCCTTACCTTTATAACGTTTTGGCAAACCTACAGCCGGGTTTTAGAGCGCAACGAGGCCCTGTTTACCCTGAGAACCGAAACGGCAAAATCCGCTATTGAAAAGCGGATGAACGATTATATCCAGATCCTGAAGGGAGCAAAGGGTCTGTTTATGATAGCCGATAGTGTGAGCCGCCAGGAGTGGAAAGAGTATGTTGCCATGGTAGAGGTGGATGCCAACTATCCGGGCATACAGGGTTTGGGCTATTCTGCCTATTTTCCCAAATCATACCTGCCGGCTTTAGAAGCCCAGCTGCGGGCCGGCGGTTTTCCGGACTTTGCCGTATGGCCGGCCGGAGATCGGGAAGTGTATACCTCCATCCTTTATCTGGAGCCTTTTGACAGGAGAAATCAGCGGGCCTTTGGGTATGATATGTATACCGATTCCGTTAGAAGGGAGGCAATGGAGCGTGCCCGCGATACCGGACAGCCCTCGCTGTCGGGCATTCTTACGCTGGTGCAGGAAACCGAAACAGGGGTGCAAAGGGGATTAAACCTCTATGTACCGCTCTATAAACGGAATGCCCCCCTGGAAACACAGGAGCAGCGGCGCCAACACCTCACCGGCTTTATCTACAGCCCCTTTCGGGTGAATGATCTGATGAGCGGCATTTTGGGGAACCGCTTCAAAGAGCTGCACCTGGAGGTGTACGAAGGATCGCGCCTGGATCGCTCATCGCTGGTCTATGATTCGGATACCATTGCACATGCCAACCGCAAGCACCAGGATGTGCTGCGCATCAGCCCCATACGGCTGGCAGGCCGCACCTGGCAGGTGTACTCCTCGCCCGGGCCGGAATTTGGTCAGGGTACGGCACTCCCCTGGTTTATTCTGGGAGGCGGAATGCTGATGAGCAGCCTGATCTTTATTATTCTCTACTCACTTACCAACAGCCGGCGCAGCAATTACCTCAAACAGCTGATCACCGATAATGCCACGGCTGCCCTCTTTATCCTGGATAAGCACCAGCGCTGTACCTTTATCAATCCTGCAGCGCGCGCCCTGGTTGGCTATTCGCTGGATGATTATAAACGAACTGGTTTTCATGAGCTGGTGCATCATAGCCGCCTGGATGGCAGCCCCTTTCCGGCAGCGGACTGCCCCATTGTAAAAGCCCTGGCCCAAACCGGGGTAATCTACAACCACGAGAGTGTTTTCTTCAGGAGCGATGGCAGCTATGTGCATGTGCTCCTGAATGCCCAACCCATTGTGGATGCCAATACGGTAGTGGCTTACCTGCTGGAGGCGCATGACATCAGCCAGCGCAAGGAAGCCGAGCTGGCTCTTAAAGAAAAAAATAAAAACCTGCAGCTGCTCAATACCATTGGCCGGGACCTCTCCGCTGAGCTTGACCTGAAAAAGCTGCTGCAGTCGGTAACCGATTCCTGTACCGAGCTGACCAATGCTGAGTTTGGAGCCCTCTTTTACCACCAGGATAACGGGCAGGGTGAAAAATTGACGCTCCATACCTTATCCGGAGCGGGCAGCGAGGTGGTGCAGGATATGGCCATTGCAGGACTGCTTGGGCAAGAAGTGGTGTGCTCTGATGATATCACCCAGGACCCGCTTTTTGGAAAGGATACCCCTTATCAGGGAATAGATACTAGCAAACTGCCGGTAAAGAGTTACCTGGCTGTGCCGGTAAAATCAAGAGGGGGTGAGCTACTGGGAGCCCTTTTATTTGGCCATAGGCGGGCAGGGGTGTTTACCACTACCTCTATTGAGGTTGTGCAGGGTATTGCCTCACAGGCAGCCATTGCCATTGATAACTCGCGCCTGTTTGAAACCATTCGTCAGAAGAATGACGAGCTGCACAAAATTAACAACGACCTGGACAATTTTGTCTATACCGCCTCGCACGACCTTAAATCACCCGTACTGAACATTGAGGGTCTGGTATATGCACTGCAAGCAGCCCTGAAGCGGAACAAGCCCGAGCGGGTGGAGGAGATCCTGGAAAAAATACAGCTTTCCATAGCCAAGTTCAAAGAAACCATTCAGGCCCTGACAGAGGTGGCCCGCACCAACAAGAACCTGCACGAAGATGTGGAGGTATTTGACCTCAGGGAGCTGCTTAATGATGTGTTGCTGAGCATTGAAGACAGTATCCTCAAATCAGAGGCGCGGCTGCATACCGATCTGGTCTGCAGCAAAATGCACTTCTCCAGGGCAAGTATGAGCAGCATTCTGCAAAACCTGATCACCAATTCCATCAAGTACCGCTCACCCGAGCGGGCACCTGAGATCCATATTGCCTGCGCCCGCAAAGATGGAGGGGTAGAGCTGCTCATTAGCGATAATGGACTGGGCATTGCCCAGGAGCACCTGTCCAAGATCTACACCATGTTTCGGCGCTACCATACGCATGTGGAGGGAACTGGCATAGGCCTGTATCTGGTAAAGCGCATTGTTGATAACCATGGCGGCTCCATTGCCGTGCAAAGTGAGGTAAACAGGGGAACAACCTTTTCCATTTACCTGCCACAGTAAAGCAAAAAACATGAGTCATCCCGAATTTTTAGTGGGACACTTAATAAAAAAGGCCTCAGAATGAATCTTGAGGCCTTTTTTATTAAGGTAGGCTGTCATCTCGACCAGCGCGGCCGCCGCGCGGGGAGAGATCTTGGAAAGTTTTTAGTAATGAGTTGTCCTATGCCGGATCTCTCCCGCTGGTCGAGATGACGTCCCTTCTTTATGTTTTTGGGCTAGAATACAGTAATCTAAGGCTGTTTTAGCCATTTAGAAAATTCGGGATGACTCATGTTTT
>NZ_AODQ01000069.1 GCF_000348925.1 Cesiribacter andamanensis AMV16
CACTGAAAGCTGACCCCCTGTATGTTGGCGGGGGCTACTGCATCGGCAGCGGGGGGATTCGCTGATGTTGTAAAAGATGGGTTTGCTGAACCCGCTTTTACGCACAGCCGCCACCATGCGGTTGACATATTCGGTGGTTTCTTCTTTGGGTCCGCTGTGGTGCGGCTCGTTGTTGATCTCGGCGGCAATCACATCGGGATCGTCCTGGTAGCTGAGACCTGTGTAGGGGTTAACATGCTGAAAGAACTGCTCAAGGTAGCGCTCCTGCGCCCGGATGGCCGTTTCGTTAACAACCGCCTCCCGTTTAGGGTAGCGGCTGGAGAAGCCTGCGGTGGGCTGGTCGGGCTCGGGATAGCCCGGTCCCCAGAAAGCAATGGGGGTGATCAGAATTTTGATGTTGCGCTCTTTGAGCTTCTGGATGAGGTAATCGAACAGGCGCAGGTGCTCGTTCTTAAGCAGGGTACCGGTAGTGTCGGAGATCTCCGTATCCCACACATGCACCCGAAAAGCATTGAAGCCCAGGCGAGCCATGTGGTAGACATCCTGGTCGATGGCTTTTTCCAGATCCTGGCCCAGGGCCAGGTGCGAGCGGTAGCCATAGGCAAAGGGAACGGTATAGTTCACCCCAAAAAACTGAGCCTCTTTTTTATCCTTCGTCCAGCGCATTACGCCATGGGCATCTACGTAGACCGGGTTTCTTTGCTTCTGGTTAGAGGATTTTTGTGCACAGGCATCAGACCCCAGTACTAACAGATAGAATATTAACAAAAAGGTCGTACGGCATAAATACTTCTTTGTCATGCTCATAGCGCGGTTTGCTCAGGAATATACCCCATTAATCTTATTCAGATGGTACTGAAAAGTATACAGTGATCCACCTTAAGAGGAGAGGTTAGATACAAGAAGGTACAGATTACCTGCATGCTTGAGACTCAGGTGTATAAAGGGTGAAAAAAACCCGGTAACAGCTTACCGGGTTTTAGATGTCTGGGCTTCTATCTCAAGGTCATTAGGAACTTGGAAAGGCTACCTTTTATTCAGCCTCTACTAACATGTAGCGACCTGTCAGATCATTGAAATAGATGGTGTAGGTGCCGGCAAGAATATTGATATTCTTTCCGTCTTTAACACCTTTGCCCCATAGGTCATCTCGTTCCTCATCTGTAGCAGGTCCCCAGTTCATGCCCCAGTCACCGGCTTTTCTGAATTTCATTTCGGTGTCTGCTGTAAATTCATACTCAAGCATCCAGATATGGGGATCAAAGGTTGATTGAGTCATCAAGACATCCGATTCCCAATTGGTAAATGCTCCTATGATACCGATGGACGCGTAGGTTGTTGCTGATGAGGCATCAAACGGTTCAAAGCTATAGGTTAGAGCCGTTGTATCTACCGTTACGGTATAATAGCCTTGTGCAGCTACAGTAATGGTGGCAGGATCTGGATCTGCCTCAGTAGGCCGAGGCACCAAAACACCATTTCCGTCCACACCCCACATAGGCGCCCATTGACCCTGCTTTTTCAGAAATTTGAAGCCGCCGGCGTTGAACAGGCCGGTGTGAGTGAAAACGCCATTCTGGCCTTCTATCAGAAACATGGGGGTAGCCTTTGTATTGTCCCAGCCTCCTGCAGAAGCATCCCCAACCATGTAAATGGGGGAGAATCCATCTGTTGAGGCAGGTAAACCAAGCGTGTTGATGACATTTATATCATAACTTGCCGTTTGACTGCCAGATTTGCTGAATAGGCGATAGTGGATCGTATACATGCCCGAGGGGGCTACGGTGCTATTGGGGAACGGAACCCGTAGGGAAACCCGGTTGAGGTTATCGTTGATGATATTATTCAGATTGGCGCTAGCCACGACTTCTGAGGATCCCATTGGGCTAACCTCTACGGTTATTTTTTCCAAGTCCGTAGCAGAAGCCCTAAAGGCAACTGGAATGTAAGGAGTAGCTGCCGTAATGGTTACATCCTCATTTCCCTCGTGGAGCAGCCCCTCAATTTGAGGGGTTATCTCATCATCGCCGCATCCCCAGGCTAGCAAGCTGAGAACAAAGCTGAATATGGTAATATAGCGTAACTGATTCATGAGTACTTGCTATGATAAATTAATAACCAGGATTTTGGGTAAGTGTAGGGTTATTGGCAATTGCATCAGCCGGAATAGGAAATAGCCTATAGGTGGCGCTGCTGGCTGATTTAAATGCACGGGCTGCAGTAAAGGTGCCAAAGCGGATCATGTCCTGACGGCGGTGGCCTTCCCAGGTCAGTTCGCGTCCACGCTCATCATAGATCTCCTGTAGGGTCATGGTACCAGTGAAGTTGTTCAGTCCTGCCCGGTTTCTGACCTGATCAACCAGGGCTCTGGCCTCAGCCTCTGAACCTCCGCTTCTGAGAAGTGCTTCAGCTTTGGTTAGCAGCACATCAGCATAGCGGAATACAGGAAAATCATTTGAGGTAGTTTCACCATCATAGGGGGGTACAGGCAGAAACTTGGTATTGCGGGCTCCGTCTGTTACACCTGCTGCCGTTAAGGATGAAACCTCAAGGTTATAGGATACATTTCCCGGCTGAGGTCCTACAAGCCATTGGGCTTTACGCTTATCGGCATCGCTGTATTTATTAACAAAGTCCTGATGAGCCGTTGCTCCATTCCAGCCACTGAAACCAAACAGCGCATTGGCATGTGAGTTTGCCAGTGTTCTGATACCGATGATGTTTCTGGGAGCGGTAGTTCCATCCACAAAAACGGAGAGGATAACTTCTTCATCAGGAAGACGATCGCCAAAGATGGCCTCTTCGCCGGCATTGTCATACAGGGTCTGCACCAGAGAGAATCCGCCTTCATTGATGATTTTATCAGAAGCGGCAATGGCTTCCTGCCAGCGAGGGGTTCCGGTATAAACTTCTGCATTCAGGTAGAGCTTTGCAAGAAGTGCATAGCCCGCCCATTTGTTAAAGCGACCGTAAAACTCCCCCCCTTTTTGTGCAGGCAGGTTGTCTACATTTTCTTCAAGTTCCGTTACGATCCACTGAAAAACTTCGGCGCGTGGAGTTTGGGGGATCTGATCTACAGTTACATTATTTTCGGTATAGAAGGGAATATCTCCCCATCCATCCATCAGCATGTAATAGAAGTAGGCCCGCAACACCCGTGCTTCAGAGATCCTGGCCTGGCTGGCATTTGCATTTTCTAATAGTGCTACTGCCTGATTTGATTTGAAGATGCTTCTGTAAAGCCAGTTCCAGGTATTGCCGATGAATTCCTGAGAACCTGTCCAGGTATGGGTATACATTGCACGCCAGATTCCATTATCATCCCAGGCACCGTCAGAACGGGTAGGCACCATCATTTCATCTGTAGAGGTTTCATTGAGGTCATACCAGCCCCGGTCGGCTCCGGCAATGCCTTTGCCATTCCAGTCGCCCCGCACTTCATTGTAAAGGCTGGCAAGGGTGGCATTGATCCCGGCATCGGTAGCATAGAACTCATCTGCTACCTGCTGCCCGTAAATGCCTTCTGTAAGGTCTGTACAGCCACTATAGCTAACAGCCCCCAGTACTAACAGTAGTGAATATATTTTTTTCATGATGTCTTTTAAATAGTAATATGCTTTTGCATTAATGGGTTCTGTCCGCATTAAAATGTAGCAGAAAGTCCAAAGGCAAAGTTGCGCGTCCGTGGGTAGATACCATAGTCAATACCAAAGCCTTCTCCACCAGCAGTGCTCAGTTCAGGATCGATCCCGGTATAGCCTGTTATCACAAACAGGTTTGTTGCTGTTACAGACAGGCGCAGGTTTTTAACTGCTCCAAGTCGGCTGGGGGTAAGGTTGTAGCCTAGTGTCAGGTTTTCCATACGGGCAAAATCACCATCTTCCAGGAAGTAATCCGAAGCATAGGTAAAATTGTCTATGTTGGCATCCAGCGCACTTCTCAGCACATTGCTTGTACCCAGGTTGCTCATCGCGCTTAGGGTAGCTTTGCGGGCATTGTAGATCTTATGGCCATGCGCTCCTCTGATCACCATGTTCAGGTCAAAATTCTTATAGCGGGCAGAGGGTGTAAAAGCCCAGTTAAACTTGGGCAGAGCCTGTCCGGCCATATACCGATCTTCATTGCGTCGGTTGCCATCTGAGATTGTACCATCACCATTGAGGTCATCAATAATCTGGATCCCATTATCACTTACACCTGCATGTTTGAATAAATAGAAGGTGCCTAGTGGCTGACCAATGATCAGATGCGAGATAGCATTATTGGTAGAAGCTACGCCGGTAGTACCGCCAGAACCCCATACAACATAATCTGTTTCCAAAGGTAATCCGTTTAGCGTACCACTAAGTTCCTTTACTTCAGTTCTAATGCTGGTAAAATTACCCCCCAGATTCAGGGCGTAATCTGTTTCATCTATCACTGCATAGTTAAGGCCCATTTCAATACCCTGGTTAAGAACATCACCTATGTTTGCCATAATAGTGCCATAGGGGTAGGGAGGCTGTGGTACATTGTAATTAAACAGCAGATCGCTGGTCATACCACGGAATACGTCCACATTACCAGAAAGTCTTCCCTCAATGAGCGCAAAGTCAATACCGGCATTATACATTCTCTTCACTTCCCAGCGCAGATCGGGGTTGGCATTCTGTGTAATGGAGTAATTTGGAATAACAGCGCCACCAAAGTATACTGTACCATCGGCTCTGGCCAGAGTTACAGAGTTCAATGGGGATAAGCCCTGCTGGTTACCTGTTTCACCATAGCCTACACGCAGTTTGAGATCATTCAGGAACGTTACACCTGACATGAAATCTTCCTCAAGAATTCTCCAGGCAGCAGATGCAGCATAGAAGTTAGCCCACTTATTGTTTGCACCGAATACAGATGAACCATCACGGCGCACACTGGCACTAAGCAAATACTTGTTGTCAAATGAATAATTTACCCGACCCAGGAAGGAGGCAAGCGTGCGATCATTTTTGTATGAGTTAACATTGCCTGGTACTGAAAATTCGGGGTCGGCAGAGGACATAACATAGAGATTGTTGGCATCATCTACAGAGAAGCCTCTTGCGAATGCACTATAGCCTTCCCATACCTGCTGCTGCCATTCATTTACACCTATAACATCTAGGCTGTGTTTGCCGATTTCCTTGTTATAGTTCAGGATGAAGTTAAAGAGTTTTTCATCTCCATTATTGGTCTCACGCAGTGCTCTGCCATCGGGAAGGTTGTTGATAGCTGTCTGCAGCTCCTCCCCACTTAATCCTTCTGGAGTAGTTCCCATATTACGGGCATTTTCCTGAGTTGTGCGGGCAGAAATATACTGCTGATATTCCCGGCTTGATCTTCTCCAGGATCCAAATACTGTTGCATTTAGGCTGGGAAGAAGTTTGTAGTTCACCCTCAGGCTACCGAACATGTCGTTGTTACGATCACCGTCCACAATTTCATTGGTCCGTGCAACGGGATTCAAATAGTTAAACGAACGCTCTGTATCAATAAAATAGTTACCAATGTCCCTGTATGCAGGCTCTCCAACAGCATAAATGGGGTCGGTTGGGCGTCTGGTTAGGGCTTCACCAATTCTTCCCGCATTGTTGTACTTATTGGAGCGGATGTTTGCATTCAGGTTAAAATCTACTGTTAACAGGTCGTTTAGAGCTGTTTGGCTCCCCTGAAAACGCGCAATGTAGTTTTCAGAACCTGAATTGTTAATTACACCCTCCTGCAAAATTGCCGTTAGTGAGGTTCTGTAAGTGAAGTTATCACTGCCACCCGAAATGGCCAGGTTATGGCTTTGGGTCTGTCCGTTTCGGGTAACCTCGTCAAACCAGTTGGTATTGCCGCCAAAATCGGCGGGATCAGCCAAACCGCGGGCAGCTACAGCATCTCGCCATTCTGCGGCTGTAAGTACTTCGTATTTTTTTGCGATGACATCATAGGAGGCTACACCATTATATTCAATGGCTACTTTGCCTGCAACACCTTTCTTAGTTGTTACCATTACCACACCGGCCGCTCCTCTGGAACCGTAAATGGCAGTAGCAGACGCATCCTTCAGAATCTCAATTGACTGAATTTCGCTGGGAGGGATCTGGTTCAGCAGGGCCATATTGCCCTGTATACCATCTACTACCACCAAGGGGTCGTTACCACCAATTAGTGAGGTGATACCCCGCACGCGTATCACCGGAGCCTGACCAGGCTCGTTACCAACCTGGTTGATATTAACACCGGCTGCCCGGCCGCTGATCTGCTGGAGGGGACTGGTTATAGGACCTGCATTGAAGTCTTTTTCTCCAATTGAGCTAACCGATCCCGTCAGATCACTTTTCTTTTGCGTACCGTAGCCTACCACCACCACCTCAGAGAGGGTCTCAATGTCTTCGGCCAGTTGCACATCAATGGTAGTGCGGGTGCCTACCTGTACTTCTTCGGGATTATAGCCCACAAATGAAAATACCAGAACAGCATCTCCGCCTGGAACCTGTATCTGGTATCTGCCATCTAAATCTGTAATGGTGCCGGTGCTGGTGCCTTTCACTCGTATGGCCACGCCCGGCAGCGACGTCCCTTCTGTAAAGGAGGTGACCCTGCCTGTAACGGTCTGGCTCTGGGCCCATCCGGAGAGGGAGCACAGCATGGCCAGTAACCACAGCAGCGACGTCTTTTTGGTAAAACTTCTGTCTTTCATCTGATGGTTGGGTTTATGTAGTCAAATTAACTTGGGTTTCTGGATAAACACCGCCTCCATACCCCCTGCCAGGGCAGCAGAATCGATGAGCCTGCAAACGATTTCTGCCCCTTGTGCAAAAATTCCCGGCTGGCCGGGTAGTGCTGAAGCGTGAAGATGCTTGCGTACGTAATTATAAGATAAAAGAATAAATCCGCATCTATTTCCAGATTTCAAAATCAAATAATATTCATGTAAACGTTTGCGGGAACGTTTGTGAAAACTTCAAGTAATTGTTTAAGTTCAGGCTGATTTCGGGTGTAAAATATTCGAAAAAAACAATGATTTACGTTGGGTACAGGCTACTTTCACCTGGCATCGGGCACTGCAGCCCCGGCGCTGGCGGTGCGGGTGCTGAACGTCCTGGCAGGCCCAGGTAGAAGCGGACTATGTTCAGGCTACTGGTATGCTTTTTTTGATGAAAAAAGTCGGATACTGTAGCTCTTTTCACCTGCAGGACCTTTTAGCAGAACTATTGGCCGCTCTACAACAAAAGCAACCCAGGGGGGTGTTTGCTGGCGGCTGAAGTGGAAGGGAAAACTGACCGGACCTGAGGGGGAGTTGGTTTGTCTAATCTTGGGCGTGTAGCAGTTGCCTAAACCTGCCAAAAAAGGGCCAAAAAGGGGCATTCCGCGCTACAGGTGTTTCATTTTCTTCAAAAAAAACCTACATTAAGGCTTTTAAGACTTGCCATGAAATCGTCCCAGATTACGATAAAAGACATTGCCCGGGCGCTAAAGATTTCGCCTTCAACGGTTTCCAGAGCCCTCAAAGACCACCCTGACATCAGCCCCGCCACCAAACTGGCCGTGCGGGAGCTGGCTCAGGAGCTCGATTACCAACCCAACTCGGTAGCGCTTAGCCTGCGCAAAAGCCGTACACATACGCTTGGGGTAGTGATTCCCCAGATCGTTCACCACTTTTTTTCTACCGTTATTGCCGGCATTGAGGATGTAGCCAATGATGCGGGCTACCAGGTGATCATCTGCCAGAGCAACGAATCCTACGAGCGGGAGGTGCAGAGCGTACAGGCCCTGCTGGGTAGCCGGGTAGATGGCATGCTGGTATCGGTAGCCCAGGATACACAGGAGGTCCGCCACTTTCAGAATCTGATCAACAAGGGGATGCCGCTGGTGTTTTTCGACCGCATGGTAGAGGGCCTGGAGGCCAGCTCGGTGGTGGTAGATGATTTTGGGGGCGCCTACCGCGCTACCGAACACCTTATCCGGCAGGGGCGCAAGAAAATTGCCCACCTGGCCGGACCCGAAAACCTGATGATCAGCAGCAGCCGCCAGAAGGGCTATAGGCAGGCCCTGGAAGATTTTGGCTTCCGCATGCAGCCAGACCTGGTCATCACCGCCGGCCTTACCATAGAAGAGGGAAGTGAGGCCATGCGCAAGCTGCTGAACAGCGGCCAGCGTCCCGATGCGATTTTTGCCGCCAATGATCCCCTGGCCATAGGCGCACTCAAGTTCCTGAAAACACAGGGCATCAGCGTGCCGGAGGATGTTGCCATCATTGGTTTTAGCGATGAGCCCATTACCTCCCTGATTGATCCGCCACTAACTACCGTGGCTCAGCCAGGCTATGAAATGGGCAAGCTGGCTACCCATATGCTGCTGCAGCAGATAGAACTTAAGGATGAGGAGGAGCCCGAGCTGCAGCGAAAAGAACTGCGTACCGAACTGGTGATCCGCCAATCGACCAGCAGTGAAAAAAAATTAGCCAGCTGAGAAGATTGTGCGCAACCGTTTGCGCCTTGGCAAGGCACTAGTTTTCCCGGAATGTTGCTACCGCCTGGGCGTATCCTGAGCAGGAAGGCTTTGGGGCAGAAGTGGTTGCTTTAGCGAAAATTTCTTTTCTTTACTCAACTGGGGCCGGAATGGGGCTGTATATCCAACAGGGCAATTATTTCTGCCAGCGGTACTAACCTTTTTCCTGCTATTGTATTATACTGTTTAGGAGAACTGCCAAAAATTAGGAGCATGCGTAAATATCTGGGTATCGACGTTGGGGGTACGAATGTTAAGTGCGGAATTATTACAGAAACCGGTGAGATTCTGCACCAGATCAAATACCCCACCCTGGCCCTGCGTCAGTCTGGCAACATTGTGGGCGAATTTCTACAGATCGTACAGGGCCTGCTCAAGCAAAACCCCGATATCCTGCAGGTGGGCATAGGCCTGCCCGGCACGCTTAATAAAGCCCGTACCCACACCATTGAGCTGCCCAACATCCCCGAGCTGGACCATTGCCCGCTCCTGAGCCATCTGCAGCAGGCCTTCCCCGATAAAGTATTTCTGCTGGAAAACGATGCCAATGCAGCCGCTCTTGGTGAAATGTATTTCTCCGGCCAGCCCATGCCCGAGGATTTTATCTTTGTAACTCTGGGAACAGGCATAGGCGGGGCGGCCATTATTGATGGCTTTATCTTTAAAGGGGGCGATGGCAACAGCATGGAAATAGGCCATATGATGTCGGAAGGCGGCCGCCGCCTGGAGGAGATCATTGGTAAAAACGGCCTGCTGGATATGGCCAAAGAAGGGGTAAAACGGGTAGGCGCCCAAAGCGTGCTGGCCAATATGGACCCCATCAATACCAAAGCCGTACTGGAGGCCGCCGGCCTCAACGATCCCCTGGCTCTGCAGATCTTTGAAAAAATGGGCTACCTGCTGGGCGAAGCCTTTGTGTCCATGATCCGGGTGCTGGATATCAAGAATGTGTACATTGGAGGGGGTATTTCGGCCACTTTTGATTACCTCTATCCCAGCCTGATGCTGGCCATGGAGCGCAACCTTACGCCTTATTATCTCAAAGACCTGGTGGTGAAACCCGCTCTGCTGGGTAACCATGCCGGCATTCTGGGTGCTGCATCGCTCTGCATCAGCCACCTGGCCCTGCAGGAGCGCGCCCTGCGCACCAACTAAGGCTGGTCTCTGCCTGCTTTAAACGAACCAATAAATACTTCATTAGCCCTGCCAATGGCGCTGAGCCGAATGTGCAGGGCTTTTGCCGTTACAGGGGCGTCCTCGGGGGCCTGGCAGCGGGCATTGGGCTCCAGCAGGTAGATGAGAAATTTCTGGTTGCGCTCCCAGAGCTCCCGTGCATCAGGATTGCCCAACAGGCTGATAAGCTCA
This sequence comes from Cesiribacter andamanensis AMV16, assembly GCF_000348925.1. GTDB lineage: Bacteria > Bacteroidota > Bacteroidia > Cytophagales > Cyclobacteriaceae > Cesiribacter > Cesiribacter andamanensis. Next base: position 9,877 of record NZ_AODQ01000069.1, read on the forward strand.
TTTTCGTTCAGCTGCAGCAGCTTGTCCCGTTGTACCATCAGGGTATCAACCATCTGGCTGCGCTCCCGGCCGCAGCCGGCTTTGTCCTGTTTCCAGAGATAGGCATTAAAGCCGGCAATGTCCGCAGGGGTGGTCTGGCAGGCGGCCGCCAGCATCAGGAGCAGGAGAGGGGTATATCGTTTCATGAAAGGGGGTCAGGAATGGGTAGCCAGGCCTTCTGCAGCGCCTACCGAGCCCCGCAGCCACCAGAGCCAGCCCCACGAAATTAGCACATAGGCGGCAGCTGCCCAAATCAGCCCCGGGAGGGCCAGCACCTGTAGCAGCACCGCTACGGTCAGCAACAGCCGCCAGCCCTCCAGGTAAAAGGCCCAGGCAGGGCGCTCCATGAGCAGGCCCAGGCTCAGCACTGCCAGCAGCACCAGCCCGCCCAGCAGGGCTTTAAGGCCTAGCCCCAGGCTTCCTTCATTGAAAAGAAAGGCGGCGCTGCCACCCAGGGTAAGCAGGTAGTGCAGTAAAATGTAGTATTGAAGGCCCCGGCTAAGGCCGGGGTTGAATTTTCGGGCTGTGCTGGTCAACTTCAGGGGGTGCCATGTAGCCGCCCAGGTAGTCGGGCCGCCAGCCGGGCTTGTTGATGAGCGTATGCCAGCGGTCGGCCCAGCTGCGGCACTGGCGCAATTGCTGCCACATGCCGGCATAGTGCTGCACATTTACCCAGAGGGGGTTCCAGCTGTTTACGGGCACCGTTACCCCATAGGTGGGCCGTTCTTCCTCTTCCTGAAAGGTGCCAAACAAGCGGTCCCAGATGATGAATACGCCTGCATGGTTTTTATCAATGTACTTGGGGTTGCGGCCGTGGTGCACCCGGTGGTGGCTGGGGGTGTTCAGCACCCATTCCAGCGGGCCCAGTTTGCCAATTTTTTCGGTGTGGATCCAGAACTGGTACACCGTTACCAGCGCACTGATAAAAATGTAGCTGAGCGTATCAAAGCCCAGCACGGCCAGCGGCAGGTAAAAAGCCGTGGTCCAGATCACCTGAAAAGAGCCCTGCCGAAGAGCCACGCTAAAGTTATAATCCTCGCTCTGGTGGTGTACCACATGCCCGCCCCAGAACAGGCTCACCTCATGGCTCATGCGATGGGCCCAGTAGTAGCAAAAGTCCACCAGCACAAAGAGCAGGACATAGCTCCACCAGCTGGGTTCGATCTGCAGCAGGGATAGGTGCTGGTAGGTGAGTTCGTATACCGCCACCAGGCCTACCTTTAAGAAGGCCCCGCTCACCTGCTGGGTGATGCCGCAGCTGATGTTGGTCACCGCATCGTTGAGGCGGTAGATGGGGTCCCTGCTGAAGGCCTGCACCAGCAACTCAATGCCGATCAGCAAAAAGTAGATGGGTATGGATAAGATGACCGGGTTTAGATCCATGCTGAAAACAGTTTTACCAATTCGGTTGGCACATCAGGGGGTAATCCCTATTTTTGGGCCGCCACTTCCATCTCAAGATACTCAACCCGCAGCACAATGGGAAATTTAACCTACATGAACCGGCTCTTAAAATTTTTCTGGCTCATTAGCCTGGTGGTATTCTTTGGTGCCCTGCTGCTGGTGTATGCCTTTTTGCCCGACCGGGTGGCCATCCATGCCAATACTGCCGGCATGCCCGATGAGTTTGTGGCCCGGGAGCTGTTTTTCTGGACCAGCCTGCTGGGATTTGTGGGGGTAAATGCCCTCTTGTATATACTCCGTAAACTGCTGCTGCTTACCCGCCGCACTACCCAAAGCGAGCGGGAGCTGGCTCTGCGCCAGGATGTGGCCGGCTGGCTGCTGGGCCTGGCCGGCACCATCAACTTCTTCTTTGTACTGGTGATGGCATTCTTTGGGGTATTCAACAATGCCGAGGGCTTCAGCACCGGTCATTTTGCCCTGCTGGTCTACACCGGCCCGCTCTTGCTGGTGCTGATTTTTGCCCTGCTGGCCTGGATTTTTATCCGGCGCAAGGGCTAAACTTCTGCCCTGAAAGCGAACTAATTCCCCCGGAAAAGCCTTATATTTTTGCTACTTATTTTAGTTTACTAAAATGATTAGTATTGCGTGTGCGCTCCGGGTTCTGTATCTTGCCGGATAGGCGTCTGTTCCACTCCTTAAACCATTTGCTATTTCTATGGCTGATACAACTGCAAATTATACCGAAGACAGCATTAAGTCACTTGACTGGCGGGAACACATTCGTCTGCGGCCGGGCATGTACATCGGCAAGCTGGGCGATGGCTCCTCACCCGATGATGGCATCTATGTGCTGGTAAAAGAGGTGGTCGATAACTCCATCGATGAGCACATGATGGGCTTTGGCCGGCAGATCGATATCAAGATCAGCGAGCACCGGGTAGAAGTGCGGGACTACGGCCGGGGCATTCCTCTGGGCAAGGTGATCGACTGCGTTAGCAAGATCAACACCGGTGGTAAGTACGATAGCGGGGCCTTTCAAAAATCCGTAGGCCTCAATGGAGTAGGTACCAAAGCGGTAAATGCCCTGAGCACTTATTTTAAGGTACAAAGCTTCCGCGAAGGCCGTACCAAAATGGCCGAATTTGAGCGTGGTGTGCTGGTGAAAGACCATAAAGAAGCCGCCACCACCGAGCCCAACGGTACGCTCATGATCTTTGAGCCGGATGCCACCGTCTTTAAAAACTATAAGTTCATACCCGAATACCTGGACAACCAGTTCTGGAACTACGCCTTCCTGAATGCCGGCCTGGCCCTGCATTTCAATGGGCAGAAGTACTTCAGCAAGAATGGTCTGCTGGACCTGCTGCAGCGCAAAACTGATGAGGAAACCCAGCGCTACCCCATCATCCACCTGAAAGGCGATGATATTGAAGTGGCCATAACACATGGCAACCAGTACGGAGAAGAATATTACAGCTTTGTAAACGGCCAGTACACCACGCAGGGGGGTACGCACCTGGCCGCCTTCCGGGAGGCGCTGGTAAAAACCATCCGGGAGTTCTATAACAAAAACTTTGAGGCTTCCGATGTGCGCCAGGCCGTGGTAAGCGCCATTGCCGTGCGGGTGCAGGAGCCCGTTTTCGAAAGCCAGACCAAAACCAAGCTGGGCTCGCTTACCGTATCGCCCGATGGGGTCACCATGCGGACCTTTGTGAATGACTTCCTGAAAAAGGAGCTGGACGATTACCTGCACAAGCATCCCGAGGTGGCCGATGCCCTTCACAAGCGCATTCTGCAAAGTGAGCGGGAGCGCAAGGACATAGCCGGTATTAAAAAGCTGGCCAACGAACGGGCCAAAAAAGCCAACCTGCACAACAAAAAGCTGCGCGATTGCCGGGTACACTTCAGCGACAAGAATGACCGGGCCGATGATAGCATGATCTTTATTACCGAGGGCGACTCTGCCTCGGGCTCCATCACCAAAAGCCGCGATGTGCAAACCCAGGCCGTATTCAGCCTGAGGGGTAAGCCGCTGAACTGCTTTGGCCTTACCAAAAAGGTGGTGTATGAAAATGAGGAGTTCAACCTGCTGCAGCATGCCCTCAACATTGAGGATGGGCTGGATGATCTGCGCTACCGCAAGATCATCATCGCTACCGATGCCGATGTGGACGGTATGCACATCCGGCTGCTGCTGCTGACCTTCTTTCTGCAGTTTTTCCCGGACCTGGTGCGAAACGGCCATGTGTACATCCTGGAGACCCCGCTTTTCCGGGTGCGCAACAAAAAACAAACGATCTACTGCTATACCGATGAGGAGCGGCAGAAGGCCATTGCCAAACTGGGTCCCAAGCCGGAGATCACCCGCTTTAAGGGCTTGGGCGAGATCAGCCCGGATGAGTTCAAAGGCTTTATTGGCGAAGACATCCGCCTGGAGCCCATTATCATGACGGCCGAGACCAAGATCAAGGATATTCTGAGCTTCTTTATGGGCAAGAATACCATGGACCGCCAGAATTTCATTATCGATAACCTGAAGGTAGAGAAAGATGAAGTGCCGGCCGGTGCGCTGGATGCAGCCGAAGGGGGAGAACAGGAGGAAGAAGGCGCATCTGAAGGAACTGCGAAAGCTAAAAAGACAAAACGCGAACGCGCTGCGGCCTAAGCCCCCTCAGAAATGCAATTTTGGAGAAATTTAAATAATAAAGGAAGGATTCTGCTGCTACTGCTCACCAGCCTTGTGCTGCTCAATACCATTGTGCTGGTAACCACACACACGCTCAAGCGGCTGTCTCACTCCTTTACCTCCATGCTCAACGACCGGCTGGTGCCCAGTACCGACCTTGCCCTGGTACAGGGGTACTGCTACCAAAACCGGCTTTATCTTGAAGATTTGGTGTATCACCAAAAACCCGAGCGGCTGCTGGCCGAGATCAGCCGCAACAATGGGCTTATAGACAGTACCTTTCTGGGCTATAAAAAAACGTACCTTACGGCCGAAGAAAGCGAACATGCCGATGCCTTTGTAAAGGCCCTGGAGCGGTACCGCCAGCATGAGCTGCGCATCCTCAGCCGGCTGCAGGTCCAGCTGAACCGGGCGCCCGACGCAGGGCAGGCCGCCGCCTCCGGAGATGAAGCGGTCAATCTGTTTTATGGCGAAAGCGAAGCTGCCTTTGCCAATATGATCAGTGAGCTGCATCAGCTCTCCGGCATTCAGCTTTTGGTAGGCAAAACGCTGTATGAGCACACCGGCTCCCAGCTCTTTCTGCTGCGGGCCGTGGCGTATTGCAGCCTGTGTATATCCCTGCTGGTGGCAGTGCACCTGCTGCGCGTGCTGGGAATTAAACCAACTGTAGTCTTTGGCAAATAATGGATAACGGACAAGAACACCCCCATAAAGACGAAGCCATTCATAATGTAGAACATGTGGATGGCATGTACCGCAACTGGTTCCTGGACTATTCCAGCTATGTGATCCTGGAACGGGCCGTTCCGGCCATACAGGATGGCTTTAAACCGGTGCAGCGGCGCATTATGCATGCCATGAAGGAGATGGACGATGGCCGCTATAACAAGGTAGCCAACATCATCGGCCAGACCATGCAGTACCATCCGCACGGTGATGCTTCCATAGCTGATGCCACTGTAAACCTGGGCCAGAAAGACCTGCTCATTGATACCCAGGGCAACTGGGGCGATGTGCGTACCGGCGATGGCGCTGCCGCCCCCCGCTACATTGAGGCCCGTCCCAGCAAGTTTGCGCTGGAAATTCTCTACAACCCCCAAACCACCCAGTGGCAGCTCAGCTACGACGGGCGCAAGAAGGAGCCGGTAACCCTGCCGGTAAAGTTTCCCCTGCTGCTGGCCCAGGGGGTAGAGGGTATTGCCGTAGGTCTTAGCACCAAGGTGCTGCCCCACAACTTCAATGAGCTCATTGATGCCTCCATTGATCTGCTAAAGGGCAAATCGGTGAGCCTGATGCCCGACTTTCCCACCGGCGGGCTGGCCGATTTCAGCGAATACAACGAAGGCCTCCGTGGGGGCAAGATCCGGGTACGGGCCAAAATTGAGGAACAGGACAAGAAAACCCTGCTCATCAAAGAGATCCCCTTTGGCACCACTACCACCTCGCTGATCGAATCCATTATCAAGGCCAACGACAAGGGCAAGATCAAGATCAAGAAGGTGGTAGACAATACGGCCGCCGATGTGGAAATTGAGGTGCACCTGGCCCCTGGCCAGTCGCCCGATGTGGCCATCGATGCCCTTTATGCCTTTACCGACTGCGAAGTAAGCATTAGCCCCAATGCCTGTGTGATCGTGGATGAAAAGCCACGCTTCATGACGGTCAATGATATTCTGCGCTACAACACCCAGCAGACCGTAGACCTGCTGAAGCAGGAGCTGGAGATCAGACGGGGGGAGCTGCTGGAGAAACTGCTCTTCAGCTCGCTGGAGCGCATCTTTATTGAAAACCGCATTTACCGCGACATAGAGGAGGCCACCACCTGGGAAGAAGTGATCCGGCGCATTGATGCCGGCCTGGAGCCCTACAAAAAGGACTTCTATCGGGAGATCACCGAAGAGGATATTGTGCGCCTTACCGAGATCAAGATCAAGCGCATCTCCCGCTATGACAGCTTTAAGGCCGATGAGCTCATGCGCCGCCTGCAGGAAGAACTTGCCGAGGTAGAGCACAACCTGGCCCATCTGGTAGACTATGCCATAGGCTACTACAAGAACCTGAAGCAGAAATACGGTAAAGGCCGGGAGCGTAAAACCGAGATCCGCAGCTTTGATACCATACAGGCGGCCCAGGTAGCGGCCAACAATGCCAAGCTGTACGTAAACCGGGCCGAGGGCTTCATAGGCTACAGCCTTAAGAAAGATGAGTTTGTCTGCGAATGCTCCGATATTGACGATATCATCGTCTTTAAGCGCAACGGCACCTACCAGGTCTCCAAGATCCAGGACAAGGCATTTGTAGGCAAGGATATCCTCCATGTAGGCGTGTTCCGCAAAAACGACGAGCGCATGGTGTATAATGCCATTTATGTAGATGGCGAAACCGGCCGCACCATGGTAAAGCGCTTTCAGGTGCTGGGCATTACCCGGGATAAGGAGTATGATGTGACCAAGGGGGCCAAGGGCTCAAAGCTCCTATACTTTACCGCCAATCCCAATGGGGAGGCCGAGGTGGTGACCGTACACCTTACAGCCCAGAGCAAGGCCAAGATCAAAATATTTGATTTTGATTTTGCTACCCAGGAGATCAAGGGCAGGGGAGCCGGCGGCAATATCCTCACCAAATACCCTGTGCGCCGGGTGGTGCTTAAGCGGGAAGGGGTCTCCACCCTGGGCGGGCTGGAGGTGTATTACGATGATTCCGTAGGCCGCCTCAATACCGACAACCGGGGCCGGGCCTTAGGCTCTTTCCATGGCGACGATCGCATTCTGGTCATCTACAAAAATGGAAATTATGAGCTCACCAACTATGAGCTCAGTAATCGCTACGATTTTGAGAACCTGCTGCTGATTGAGAAGTTCAATCCGGAAAAGATCATTTCGGCGGTGTACTATGATGGCAATACCAAGAGCTGGTTTGTAAAGCGCTTCCGCATTGAGACCTCTACGGTAGACAAGCCCTTCCTCTTCATTACCGAGGCCCGCAGCTCCTATGTAGCCGTAGCCAGTACCGAAGAGCAGCCGCAGATAGAGGTAGAGTTTGCCGATAAAGGCGCCGAGAAAACCCTCTATGATGTGGATGTGATGGCCGAGCTGAGGGGCTGGAAGGCCCTGGGCAACAAGCTGAATCTGGGCAAGATCAAAGGGGTGCGGCTGGTAGCCGCCACCTCCAAAGCCGAGAAGGAACAGCTTGGCCTGTTCTAATCCCCAATCAGACGTAAAAAGTAGCAGAGAAATGCAGGGAATGTACCTGCATTTCTCTTTTTTTGAGTATGGAACCGCAGCTTGAGCAAAGGCTTCTTCAGGAGTTGGAAAAAATGGTATCGCCCAACAAAAAAAGCCTTATCGATCAGGTGCTGCAGAACCGTACGCGCTATCTTACCGTTGTACTGGAGAATATACAGAAGCCGCACAATGCCAGTGCGGTGCTGCGTACCATTGAATGCCTTGGGCTGCAGGAGTTTTACATGATTGAGCCGGGCAAGGCCTACAAGGCCAACCCTGGAGTAGTAAAAGGCGCTATCAAATGGGTAGATGTAGAGCGGTTTGGCGTAGCAGAAGCCGATGCTACTGCGCGCTGCATACAGCAGCTCCGCCGGAAAGGGTACCGCATTGCCGTTACCTCGCCGCATAGCCAGGGCTACAGTCCTGATGAGTTGCCACTGGATGCACCCCTTGCGCTCTTCTTTGGCAATGAGCAGGAGGGGCTGAGTGCCACCGCCCTGGCCGGCGCCGATTATCATGTGCAAATCCCCATGTGGGGCTTTACTGAAAGTTATAACCTAAGCGTTAGCGCTTCCATTTGCGTATATACCCTTATGCAGCGGCTGCGGGCCAGTGCGCTGCCCTGGAGGCTGAGTAGCAGCCAGCAGCAGGCCCTGCGCCTGCACTGGTACCGCAAGCTTGTGCCGGGGGCCGATCTGTTTGAACGCCAATTACTGAGCAGCTATGATAAAAGACCTGATTAAGATTGTGCTTACCTCCGCCTTTGCGGTGCTGCTGCTGCTCATTGCCTGCAACATCTGGGTCATTCTGTCTACCAACAAGCATGTGTATTCCGAGCTGCGCGATGTGCCCTCCAGCAAGGTAGCCCTTGTGCTGGGCACCAGCCGCCGCTTTGCCGACGGGCGCCCCAACACCTATTTTGAAAACCGCATTGATGCCGCAGCCCGTCTGTATAAGGAGGGCAAGATCAAGCACCTGATCCTAAGCGGCGATAACCGCACCCAGTATTACAATGAGCCCCGCGATATGCAGAATGCCCTGGTGAAACGCGGCATTCCCGAGGAGGCCATTACGCTGGACTATGCCGGCCTGCGTACCCTGGATTCGATGGCCCGCAGCAAGCTGATCTTCGGGCAGGAGGAGCTGATTGTGGTGACCCAGAAATTCCACAGCTACCGGGCAGTCTTTATCGGGGAGTACTATGATATCAATACGGTAGCCTATGCGGCCGATGAGCTTCCCCTTCGGGAATCGATCAACATTCTGTTTCGGGAGTTTCTGGCCCGCCCCATGGCCGTACTGGACCTATATGTGCTACGCAAGGCCCCCCGCCACCTGGGCGAACGGGAACCCATAGGGGTATAAATACAAACATAAATCATCCCTAATTTTCTAAATGGTTTAAACATGCTCATATTACAGTATTTTAGCCCAAAAACTTAAAGGAACGCTGTCATCTCGACCAGCGGGAGAGATCTTGGATAAGACAACTCTTTACTGGTAAATTTCCAGGATTTCTCCCGCTGGTCGAAATGACAGCATACTTTATAAAAAAGGCCTCAGAGTGAATTCTGAGGCCTTTTTTAGTATTTATCCCACTAAAAAAATTCGGGATGACTCATGTTTATCATTTCAGGGTAGGAGGGGTTAAAAGACATCCGCCGTTACGGCAAAGGCCAGATCGGCGGTGATCTTTACCTCCCGGGTAAGTACCTCATCAATTACCGCTTCGGTTCTGATGGTGTAGGCATCGCCCTGAATGTAAGGCTTCAGATTGGCCTGGCTAACGTCCAGACTCAGCTGCCGGCCGGCAGAAGCAGGTATATTTTCTTTTGAGGCAAGCAGCAGCTCAGGCTGTCCGGAGGCGCTGATGTAGATCTTTATCTCATTCAAAAAAGAAAAAGTCTGGTCCTGCGGGCTGCTGATTGTAAGCTCCAGGCTTTTTAGCTTCGCCTCTTTTACATATTTTGCCTGGGTATTATTATTGGCGAAGGCCTGCTGAGAGGAGGTTTGCACCTCGGGCGATGCTATTTTGATGGGCACATTGCTGATCAGGCTTTGCGAGGGGATGGTGATCTCTACCGAATCATTAAAGGTAAACCGAAGCAGATTTTCTACCTTCTCGCAGCCGCTCAGCCAAACCAGCAGGATCAGCGACACAATATGGAGGGGGCCAGAGAGTTTAGTACGAATCATAGACTGTAAATTTTGAATCCCAAATTTAACGCACATATGCCTAGCGTTCGGTTTACTTTTATGCGCAACCTTACATTTGTGCTGGTTTTGCTGCAGTGCAGTCTGGTTGCCCCTGCCCAAAAGCCTCAGACCCATACCTCTTCTGATATACAGCTGGCCCTGCAAAAACTGGAGGTGCTGGGCTCAGTGCTCTACATTGCCGCACACCCCGACGATGAAAATACCCGCCTGATCACCTGGCTGGCCAACGATAAGAAATACCGTACGGCCTATCTGTCTCTGACCCGGGGCGATGGGGGCCAAAACCTGATAGGCCCGGAGCTTCGGGAACGCCTGGGGGTGATCCGGACCCAGGAGCTGCTGGAAGCCCGCAAGCTGGATGGTGGAATGCAGTTTTTTACCCGGGCCAATGACTTTGGCTTCAGCAAGCACCCAGACGAAACCTTCTCCATCTGGGACAGGGAGGCCATACTGGCCGATGTGGTCTGGGTGATCCGAAAATTCAGGCCCGATGTGATCATTACCCGCTTTAGTACCGAAGCGGGAGTAACCCATGGCCATCATACCGCCTCGGCCCTGCTTGCTGAAGAAGCCTTTGCCGCTGCAGCCGATCCCAAGCGCTTTCCCGATCAGTTGAAGCAGGTACAGGTATGGCAGGCCAGCCGCCTGCTCTGGAACACCTCCTCCTGGTTTTTCAGGGGGCGGGAAGATCAGTTTGATACCACCGATCTGGTGAGCCTGAACATGGGGGGCTACAACCCCCTGCTGGGCAAATCCTATACCGAGCTGGCGGCCGAAAGCCGTAGCATGCACCGCAGCCAGGGCTTTGGCACGCCCCTGAGCCGCGAAAGCTCTACCGAATTTCTGAAACCCATTTTGGGCAGTCGCCCCCAGGGGGAGCTGCTGAGCGGCATAGCCACCAGCTGGAGCCGTGTGCCCGGCGGCGGCGCCATTACAACACAACTGGCAGCGGTCCGGCAGGGGTTTGACCCCCTGGCGCCCTGGAAATCGCTACCCGGACTGGTTGCCCTGCACAACAGCATACGGCAATTGCCTGATAATCCCTACAAAACGGTAAAACTGCAGGAGCTGGAACGTATCATACAGGCGTGTGCGGGCGTATTTGTGGAAGCCTCCACGGCCCGCACCAGTGCTGCGCCTGGTACCGAGCTCCCCCTGCAGCTGGAAGTGGTTAGCCGGGCCCCGGTATCAGTAACGCTGCAGGCGCTTTCCCTGCCCGAAGTCAGCTGGGATACTACGCTGGTTCGCTCGCTTGACCCCCATGTGCCCTTTTTTCTGAAGCATAGCCTGCGCATTGCACCCACCGCCGAGATTTCCCAACCGTATTGGCTCCAAAAAGAAGCCACTAAGGGCATGTTTCAGTTTGATAAGGCCGATATGGCCGGGGAGCCGCAAAACGGAGCTCCGCTCCATGCCCTGGTACGGATGACGATTGAGGGCCTCGCCCTTGCCATTCAGGTACCCCTGGTGCACAAGCATGTAGATCCGGCCATAGGCGAGGTCTACCAGCCCTTTGTGATCACCCCACCCATTATGGTTACCCCCCTGCAGGATCAGCTGATCTTTTCCGATGATACCCCACAGCAACTTCAGGTGCGGGTACGGGCAGGCAAAGCATTAGAGGCTGCCGAGCTTAGCCTTGCCCTTGCTCCGGGCTGGAAATCACAGCCGGCCCAGCTCCCCATCAGGGGCCTGCGGGAAGGGGAGGAGCGCCTCTACAGCTTTCAGCTAAGCCCACCTAAAAAAGCCGGTACTGCCACCATAGAGGTGCAGGCCAGGCTGGAGGGCACCACCTATACCCGGGGTTTTGAGCAGCTGCTGGCTCCGCATTTTCCGGTGCAAACACTCTTTCCGCAGGCACGCCTGGGGGCTGTACGCCTGGACCTGAAGCGGGACGGAAAGCAGATCGGCTATATCATGGGCGCAGGCGATGCCGTACCTACGTATCTGAGCCATGTGGGCTATGAAGTTAGCCTGTTAAATCCAGCGGGCCTTAGCCTGGCACAGCTCAGGCAGTATGATGCCGTATTGCTGGGCATCCGCGCCTTCAATACCCAGGAATCGCTGCGGCACACCAAAGATGTGCTGGAAGCCTATGCCCGGGAGGGAGGTGTGGTGATCATCCAATACAATACCAGCCATGAGCTGGTCAGCTCCTCCATAGCGCCCTATCAGCTGCGGCTGGGCCGGGGCCGGGTAACCGATGAGGAAGCCCCCGTGCGCATCCTGGCGCCGGAGCATCCGGCTCTCAACTATCCCAACAAGATTACCGCAAAAGACTTTGATGGCTGGGTGCAGGAGCGGGGTCTGTACTTTGCCGAAAGCTGGTCTGCCGAATGGGTACCCCTGCTGGCTAGCCAGGATGGCGGTGAGCAACCCCTGGAAGGGGGCCTGCTGGTAGCGCCGGTGGGCAAAGGCTATTATGTGTATGGGGGCTATAGCTGGTTTCGGCAGCTGCCCGAGGGGGTGCCGGGCGCCTACCGACTGCTGGCCAATCTGCTGGCACTGGGCAAGGGAATGCCCAAGTAAGCAGCCCCCAGAAGTTTGGGGCAAGTGCGCTGGTGTAGCTGGAGGGTTTACTCTTCTTCATTATTATCTTCTTCACTGTCTCCTTCTACATCATCTGTGTCATGCTGATGGTAGAGGCGGGATACAGGCAGGCTGGTGAGTCCATGCAGGAGTACCGATGCTGTGATAACCGCTGCGGCAAGGGGGTAGGCCCGCTCATCACCCGTTTCTTTTATGGTGAGTACCGCATAAAAGAGAGCGGCAACCCCTATTGGCCCAAACCAGCCAATCAGCAGCACCCTTGGCCATCGGCTTATCTGCTTCAGGGCAGGCTTCAGTAATATCAGTGCAGGTACACGTCTGAATACCAGCACCCCCAGCACAAACAGCAGCAGGGGCCAGCCTATGGAGCGCCACTCCTGCCAGGGCAGCACCAGCCCCAGCAGAAAAAAAACAGGAATGGTAAACAGGCGTTCTATGGCATCCTGTATGCGTTCCTCCTCCAGATCTTCTATCTTTTTAAACTTTCGGTTAAAGAGCAGGCCTGCAAAAAATACCCCTATGATCCCATTCATGTGCAGCAACTCCAGCAGCGTAAGGGCAAGAAAACCCAGGCCAATTGAAAAAGAAAGCAGGGTCTTCTGGCTCATCCAGCCTGCTTTATGGGCCTTATGCATTATAAATCCCACACCAAAGCCCAGGGCAGCGCCAATCAGGCTGGCCAGAACATTCTCGTATACCACACGTTTGGTCAACCATTCCCCCCATTCCATATGCCCCTTGTTCAGAAGCATCCAGCCGATGGCTACCAGTGGAAAGGCCAGTCCGTCATTGATCCCCGATTCAAAAATAAGGGAGCTTTTAATGTTATTGTTCAGGTATTTATCAGCATACTTTCCGCTGATCATGGTAGCCGCTATCACCGGGTCGGTAGGGGTAATAATGGCACCAATGAGTATGGATGCAAACCAGTCAAGGCCCAGCAGATAGTGGGAAAGCAGGGTAGAGAAGCCAAACATGAGCAGCATGCCCCCAACTACCAGCACGCTCAGCATCTGGGTATGTTCCACCAGGTAGCGGTGCTTGAGCTTCAGGGCCGCCGCCATCAGGGCCATACTGATGGTAAGCTTGGCGCCCCACTCCAGCAGCAAATGCTCATGCTCTTTGGGAATCTCCAGAATCATCAGTACTGGTCCGGCTATAACCCCTGCAAGCAGCGCCACCAGGGGCTCGGTTAAGTACATGCGCTGCAGTTTGTGCACTACGCTGCCCATGCTCAGCCAGAGCAGGCTAACGATCAGCAAAGCAATAGTAAGGGTCATCTGGCAGGAGTGTCCTTAGAAATGTACTGAACCAGCCTGTTCCAGTGATAGCGCAGGCTGTGGATGGTAATGGCGTGCCGCTCGGTCCCCCTGGTACCCAACAGGTAGGCATAGGGCTGCAGGCGGGGCACGTTGCTGCAAAAAATGCGGAGGATGCTCATGAAGGGCACTGAAATGATCATGCCCGGCAGCCCCCAGATCATGCCGCCCACGATGATGCTTAGTATGGTAAAAAA
>NZ_AODQ01000070.1 GCF_000348925.1 Cesiribacter andamanensis AMV16
ATGGACTTCAGCTGGCTGTAGGCCGTGCTTTTGGCTACGTGGTCGTAGGGGCTGCTGGCATCCAGGATTTTCACCAGGCGGTCTACATACTCCTGCTGCAGGTTCTGGCGCATGCTGTTTACCGACTTGCCCATATCATCCTTAAAGATGGAGTTGGTCAGGTCGCCGGCAAAAGCGGCCAGGCTGTAGTCATTGCCATACAGGCCGGAGTCGGTCATACGCTGCCACACGCGGGCGTTCATCAGGTGGTTGAGCACATCGCGCTGAATGTTCAGCACCCGGCTGTGTACCTGCGGATCTTCGTTGTTGCCAAAGTGGTTAAAGCCCCGGCGCTGTGGCTGCAGGTAGGCATATACCCCTTCCGGCATATCAAAGGCATTGGGGCTAAAGCCATACTGGGCAATGGCCTTCATGGCGCGCTTCTGCTCGGCGGCAGGCACGGGGGTGAAAGGCTGCGTGGCGCCTTCCTGCTTGTTAAAGGCACGGTCTACGTACACACCGCCCACATAGCGGCTGATCACCCGAAGGCTGGTGGCATGCTCGCCGGTCAGTACCAGGTAGGCATTGCGCAGGGCATGGAAGGATTCATCTTCGGCTACCAGGCGGTCCTTAAGGGTAGGATATCCCTTTTTCACCACTTCCATCCGCTCAATGGCATAGCCAATGGCATCGCCTGACATATCACCGATCATAACGCGCGGGTCAATGCCGCCACCGGGAGAGCGCATATCATCCGCATCGTTGCCAAAGGTAAGGGCAGGCTCGGCAGAGCGGGCCAGGATCTTGCGCAGGCGGGCCCGTTCGGCCGACTCATCTGCCAGGGCAGGGGAGTACCCAAACTCAATGGCCCACATGTCATACGGACCAGGCTTGGTGGTGTAGTACAGACCCTGCTTGCTGCGGTCGGCGCTGAAGTTGATGGCAGGATAATCCATTACGGAACCGGTAAGGCCAATCTGCTCGGCTTTGGCGCGGTCATGGATCTCTTTGTGGCCGATCATCTGGCTGGCCTTCATGTTGTGGTTCAGACCCAGGGTGTGGCCCACCTCGTGCAGTACCAGGTAGTAGAGCGACTGCTTGATCATTTCGTCTTTTTCTACCTCAACTCCGGCCATGGCCTGCAGCATTTGCGTACCAAACAGGTTGTTGTGGTGCAGCTTGTGGCCCAGGCTGCAGAAGTGCGGATCGCCGGCCAGGGCGCTGGCTTCAGCTTCTTCCAGCCCCAGAGCGGCGGTGCCGAAGATCTGGCCGTTTTGCAGGCGGTTGGTCACAAACACATACTCCAGCATTACATCGGCGCCCAGGATCTGGCCGGTGCGTGGGTTGGTAAAGCTGGGGCCGTAGCCACCAAAGGGAGGCATGGGTGAGGAGGTCCAGCGCAGTACGTTGTAGCGAATGTCACCGGCATCCCAGTCGGCATCATCGGGCTGCTCTTTTACCACTACGGCATTTTTAAAGCCGGCTTTCTCAAAGGCCTTGTTCCACTCCAGGGTAGCGGCTTTGATGGTAGCGCGGAATTCGCGGGGGGTGGTGTTCTCAATCCACCATACAATGGGTTCAACTGGCTCCGAGATAGCAGCAGCGGGATCTTTTTTCACCAGGTGCCAGCGGTTGATCAGGTCGCGGTAGGGCGCTACGCTGGGGCTGGTCATGTCGGTTACCTGCTGGGTGAAGTAGCCTACGCGCGGATCGTCAAAACGGGGGGTAAACTCATTCTGCGGCACCTCAATAAGGCTGTGCTGGATCTTTACCGTTACGTTGCGACTATCGGTTACGGCTGAGGAGCCGTAGCGAACCGGATAGGGGTTCTCAAATACGTACTCTACCAGAATATCGGTATTTTCCGGATAGTTCTTGATGCCGGCGTATTTGCTTTTTTCCTTGCTCTGACGGCCCAGGTCAAATAGCTGGCCGGGGCGGGCCATGGGGTTGGGAGAGGGCTTTACCTGGCCAAGGGCCTCGGTCAGGAAAATATCATCCACCTTGATCAACCAGGCAGTGCGCTCGGGGTTGGCAGCTTCAATCTTCTGGCTGGCCAGCACGGGGCGGTTAATGTTGGCTGCCTCGGCTTTTTTCAGGGCATTGTTGCCATCAAAGTAGAAAGAGGTGTTCTCTCCTACCAGCTCAATGCGGTCAAAGTAGCGGCGGATGGAGAAGATACCGTCGTTACGGTAGGCTCCCCGGAAGAAACCGGCATCCAGCACGCCATCGGTTACCTGGCTGAAGTAGATGTATTCCTTATTGATCTGGTGGTTGTGCACCAGCAGATAGGTGGTACCGTTGGTGGTATCTTGGTACATGGTGAACAGTCCGGGATAGGACTTACACTTTTTGGTTACTTCGGCAATTGACTTAAGCTCGTCTTTTTTCGCTGCCGGGGCAGGCGCTGCCGGTGCATCTGCATCCTTTTTTTGCGCTTTTGCGCATGTGTGTCGGTGATGGGCGCTGCCAATAGAAAGGCAGCCAGTGCAGCCGAACACACTCCTGTTTTTACTGTAAAATGCATGGTATAGCAGTAATGGTTAGAATGGGTGACTATTTTTTTTAAAAATAAGAAGAATCTGCGACAATCCTACAGCCTTTGGATGAACGGTTGATATACGGAGCTGAGCGGTATGCGCCAGCCGGCACCCCCTGAACAGGAAGGTGCACAGTTGGGTTCTTTTCTGGCTGAAATACAGCAATTTTTTTCACAAAAATACCCCCTGCGAAAGTCAGGGGGTACTGTATGCGGCTACTCCCGCAGAAGAGGTGCTCCTGGAAGCCCCCTTTTAGAGGGTACGCGGATATGGCTTGGAGAAGAAGGCAACGGCCAGCTCCGATACTCCCATGGCTACATGGGGGATCCAGCTTTTTTTGCGGAAACCAAACAGAAAGGGAGCAGCTGCCAGCAGGGCGCCCTGCACATAATCCATTTGCAGGTGGCGAGGCATCGATATTTTTTTCTTTACCCCCAGTTCATATTTGGTAAAGAGGCTTTGCGCCAGCACGCCCGCACCCAGGGCCATGGGCAGATAGGTTTCCAGTCCTTTCTTTTTGCCGCTCAGCAGCAGCGGCACCCCTATGAGCGATGCGGCCGCTACATAATCGATAAAGGCGTGGGTCTTGCTTGGAATAAGGTTTGTATTCATTGGTACTATGTTTTAATCTGTATGTATATAGTACCGGATTCACCTGCAGGAGGTTTTGTGAAAAAAGAAGGGGTGGTCGCTACCGGCCACCCCCCTTGGATCAGTTCAGTTTATAATCGAAGCCCTGGGGCTTGGCTACCGTCAGCAGGTTTTGGAAGGCCTGTGTTACTTTGAGCGCCATGCTGTGACCGTCTGGGCTGTCTACCTTTTCAATCTCGCCCCGCTCATCGTAGGTAACGTTGATCTGTCCACCCCCTTCCATACGGATTTTACTGGGTTTCTGAATGCTGTTGTAAGCAAAGTAAAGGGTGGCGGAAGGGGATTCCATTTTTATGATCTTTCGGTGCTCATCATAGGCCAGCCGGATGGTGAGTTCTTCCGAGCGCATTTCCACCACATCGCCCTGGGGGGAGTAATCAAACTCGCTGATGGTGATCTTGCCGGAGTACTTATCGGTACGCTCCACGCGGGTGATCTTTCCCAGCTCATCGTTATAGGCGGCCCGCAAAATGTATTCGTTATTTTCCTTTAGGATCATGCGCGACTTGCCGTCATAAGCAAAGGTGGCCCATTTCTGTCCCCTTTTAATGGAGAGGGGGCCGCAGCCGCATTCGGTAAAAATGGTTTCGGTTGTGGCATAGGATTGGCGGATCAGGGTCCTGTAGGTATAGGGGCGTCCCAGAATTTCCCGCAGCTCATACTCGTTATAGGTACTGTCAATGTACTCATCCATGCCGGTAATTTTGAAGGTCGCAAAGCGGTAGGGGTCTACCGATCCGTCTTCTTTCAGGAGCTTGGTGTAGCTGAAGCGGTCCAGCTTCTGTAGTCCCTCCTCATCTGCTTCGCTTACCTGGCTTACTCGCTGGCTACGGGGGTCGTAGGTAATGCTAATGGTTTCATCTGCCTGCGCTATGCGCTCCAGCATGTGCTGGCTGTTATAGGCGTAGTGCCGTTTTTGCTTATCGGTACCGGTAGATTCAAGAAGGCAGTGGTGCTCATTGTAGCGGTAGCGGATGGTTTCTCCCTTTGCCTCAACAGTGCTTACCAGCCCTTGTGCATTCAGCTCAAAGCGGAAAAGGGTGCCCACCCCATCCAGGATCTGGCTGATCTTTCCGGCCGAGTAGGTGATTTCGAAGGCAAGTTTGCCCTTATCATCATACTTGTTCAGCAGCAGGCCCTGGGCATCAAAGCGCTCCAGCGAGCCGTTGTTGTAGGTACGGGTGAAGCCCTCGGCCGTGCGGGCGATGTTCTGCAGCTCGCCATTGGTGGAGAACCAGCTGGTGTTTTGGGGCGCCTGGGCGGGGGCGAGCCAGCCCTTTTCGGTATAGGTGATCCAGGCGGCGGCCCGCTGGCTCATGCTGGCCAGCAGCTCTTTGCGTTTGGTGGCAATGGCCAGGGGGGTGTTTTCCAGCCGGCGGTCCCGGATCAGCAGCGGGATCAGCTGGGCCACAGCCGCATCAATGCGGGCCTGGTTGGGCGCAGAGGGGGTAAAGAAAAGCTCAAACAGCCCCCTTTCCCGAATCAGGATGCTGGCATTGCCCGAGCCATTTTCGGCACAGGTCTTGCAGCTGGAGCCTACCTCCCGGATCAGCAGGTTGCCATCTCCAATTACATAGAGCCGGGTTTCGTAGACCGAGGTCCAGCCCCGCCCGAAGAGGCCGGTGGTGGTGGAAGCCGAATTATAGGTGCGCTCCAGGGCAATGCCCTTTATGGCCGTAAAGTCCAGGTCGGTATAGCTGATGTAGAAGTCGCCGGTTTTCAGGTCCACATCGCCCAGCAGGGGGGTGGAAAGGGAAATACAGAGCAGCAGAAAGAGAAGGGATCGTTTCATAAGAAATAGGGGAGTAGGGAGTTTAGCGTTCCAGGCCGCTGATCATGCGGGTAATCAGGTCTCTGGAGGTATGGCTGTAGCGTGTGCCGAGCTTATCAGCCGCCAGGGCGCTAGCATCGTACTGCAGGGCCTTGCTCAGCAGGGTTTTGGCCGCAGCCTTGTCTTTGCCCAGGTAGGCCAGTACGGCCAGCCCCAGCGGGTCTGGGGTAGCATAGAAGGCCTGCGACTGGGTAAAGGCTTCCCGGGCCTTGGTGTGCTGCCCCAGATCGAGGTAGAGCCAGCCTAGCTGCTGCCAGTAGCGGTATTTTTCCTGCACCCGCAGGCCGCTTACCTCTATGTGCTGCAGGCTGGCCAGTGCGGCGGCAGGCTCTCCGCTTAGATACCCGGCTCTGGCAAGTGCGTAGTGCAGCTCAGCATGCGCCGGCAGGGCCGCCAGGTAGTGGGTAAGGGCTGCCCGGGCTTCTGCAGCGCGGCCGCTACTGCTCAGGGCTTCCATCTGGGGTACAAACAAGCTCCTGAAATCATCCAGCGCAAATTTAATAGGGTCGTTCTGGTTGGCCTTGCGGAACTGGTCTACGGCATCCCTATAGGCACCCCCCTCCAGCGCGGTATAGGCCAGGCTTCCCCAGGCTTTGGCATAGTCGGCATCGGTCTGCAGCGATCTCTGGTAGTACTGCAGGGCCTTGTCGGCCTGGCCCTGGGCGTAATAGAAGTTGCCAATGTCGTTGAAGAGTACCGGGCTCAGCTCAAAATAGGGAACGGCATCCAGCAGGATCTTCTCGGCGAGTGGTGTGCGGCCGCTAAGCAGGTAGAGGCTGCTCAGGCGGGTATAGGCGGGATAGGTATAGGGGTTAAGGGAAAGGGCTTTTTTATAGCTGCTTTCGGCCAGCTCCCATTTTTCCTGCTGCTCGTACCACTCGCCCAGGTAGTAGTGGGCGCTGGGCTTTTCGGGATTGCGCTGTACCCCTTCCAGAAAATAGCGCTCGGCCAGGGAGGGGTTTTCGGTAGCGGCATTCCAGCCCCGGCCGGCATAGGCGCGGGTCTCAAAGGGGTTGTTCAGGACCGCCTCCTGGTAGAGGGCATCGGCCCGCTGCCGGTCGGCGCTGCTGGTGGAAGTGCTGTAGTAGCCGGCCAGGTCGGTGAGCAGCTCGGCATAGAAAGGTTCTTTTTCTACAGCCAGTTTCAGGTAAGCTTCGGCACGGCGGTCTTCCAGGCGGGCATAGAGGTAGCCCAGGTTTGCATAGGATTTGCCATAGGCCTCGTCCCGGGCAATGGAGGCCAGGTAGTGTGTTTCGGCATCCTTGAGATTGCCTCTGTCCCGGTACAGCAGGCCCAGGTTGTTCAGCTCCAGGGCTACATCGGCTGTATCGGCCTGCATGGCGCGGCGGTAGAGCTGCTCGGCCTCATTGTAGCGGCCCATCTCCTGGTAAACGGTGGCCAGGTTGTTGTAGGCAGCGGCAAAGGTGGGCGCCATCTGGATCACTTCTTCAAACACCGCCAGGGCTTCGCGGTAGCGGCCCTGGTCCCTTAGGGAGCTGCCCAGCGAGCTGCGGGGGTAGGTCCAGGTGGGAATCATCTCAATGGCCTTTTTAAAATAGCGTTCGGCCAGGGGATGATCATTTTTATAGGTAGCCACCAGCCCCAGGCCGTGCAGCACAAAGGCCGAGTGGGGCTCCAAGGCCAGGGCCTCCTGCAGCAGCTGCTCGGCCTGGTTGTACTTGCGGTAGTTGCGGTTGCGAATGTGGGCGTAGGCCTCCAGGTACTTATCGTAAATGGAGTAGATTCTGAAGTGAAAATCGCTGCTATCCAGCAAGCTTACCGCCTGGCGGGCCAGCCGGGAAGATTCCAGTAGATAGGCTGCCGAGGGCTGCAGGTTACTTCCTTTCAAAATGGTGTTGACAGCCTCCTGCGGTTGTCGGCCCAGCTCGCTCACCAGCGCATAGCGGAAGGAGCTTAGCCGTTGGGGCGATACGCCCCTGATCTTGTTTTGCTGCAGCAGTGTATAGGCCTGCTGTACCCCTTCTCTGCCACTGCTCAGCAGTGCATTAAAGCGGGCTATTTGTTCCTGTTCCCCGGGCGAAAGCTGTTCTGCAGGATCGGCGCTTTGAGAGGCGGCAGAGCGGGCAGCCAGATAATTGGGGATCTGTTGGGCTTTGGTGGCGGCCAGAACCTGCTCCAAAAAGTCGGGACGCACCTCCTGAATCACCAGGTACTCATCCACTGCCTCGATGCGCGGGGTTTGCTTTCCCTGGGAAGCGCTGCGCACCTCGCTTTTTACAAAGCCGTTGAGCTCTTCAATATTTACCCGGTTGTCTTTAGGGCTTACATCGGCCATGCCCATGAGGCCGCGCACCAGATTGTAGGTGAAAAATCCCTGACCGATGCTTTTGTCTTCGTACGATTTTTCGGTAGGCCTGCAGCTGAGAAACCGGATAGAGTTGGAGAAACCTGCCAGGGCCAGCTGGCTCATGTTGGCAGAGCCCGTTTCGGTTACGGCGGCTCCTGAGTGGCAGGCATCCAGTACCAGGTTTACGGTGGCTTTCTTTTTACCAAGTACATTAATATAGCGTTGCAGGCGTTCAAATTCCAGCGTGCCCCCTGTGCCGGCATATACACGCTCGGCATTGGAGTCATGGCCCAGCAGGTAGCCAACGCTGGTATCGTCTATTTCCGTTTGCACATCGCCATGGCCCGAGAAGTAAATGTAGACAATATCCCCTTCCTGCACGTGCGTTGCCAGCTGGTTTAGGGCGGCATTGATGCGAATGCCGGTAGCCTCTTCGTTAAGCAGCAGGCGTATGTTATCGGTAGTGGCTGTGCCCGATTTTACCAGAAAATTATAGAACAGCAGCGCATCTTTATCGGCAAAGCGCAGATCCAGTTTGCTATCGGCATAGTTGCTCACCCCAATAATAAGCGCATGCGTTTGGCCACTCGCATGGGGGGTAGCGGCTGCTACCTGGCTGGCGCCCTTTTGCTGGGCCATGAGGGGCAGGGAGGCAAGCAGGCAGAGTAGCAGGGGGCTCAATAAGCTGAAAAGATGTTTCATCGGATATGGGGGTGTACCATTCGGCAGGTTTCGGGCCTTTCCCTTGGGAGTAATGAGCGGTGCTGGTGGTAGCTGGAGCATAAAGGGAGGTGAAGCGCATAGGAGGATAAACGTCCCTAAATAGGATGATTGTCGTTTTTAATGGACTTCAGCAGATAAATGTAATCATAAAATAGAGATTTTTTACAGGCCGGCTCTTTTTTCTGCCCGCAGTCGGGCACTGGCCGGGTCCTAACACTCAGTAACTTAGCCCCTCAGGCAGAGGCTGGCGGGGCTTGCTGCTCTTCCGGGTGCAATCCCGGCTAAAAAATGTGGGAGCCTGGGGCGGGTAGTGCCGCTTTTTGCCAAAGGCCTGCCGGATAAAATCATATTTTCTCAGTAGCTTTAATCAGACCAACTAACCATCGGCATATATGAAGGCGCTTCAGCTGTTTTTTTGCTTTCTGATCCTGGGGCAGGGGAGCCTGGCCCAGTCGTTTAACAACCTGCCTGTTACTACCCAGAAGCCGCCCCTGCATGGCCGCCACTGGATGGCCATAGGCGGAAAGCCGCTGGCCGCCACTGCCGGGGCTATGATCTTTGCCAAAGGGGGCAATGCTGTGGATGCCTCCTGCGCCATGCTGGCCGTCAGCTGCACCATGTGGGATGTGCTGAGCTGGGGCGGCGAAACCCAGGCGCTGATCTATCATCCCAAGCTAAAAAAGGTGATCGCCATTAATGCCCTTGGGGTAGCTCCTACCGGCGCTATGCCCGAATTCTTTAAAGAAAAGGGCATGAAGTACCCACCCGAATGGGGAGCACTGGCGGCTGTAACCCCGGGCACTCCCGGCGGCCTGCTCACCATGCTGGCCGAGTGGGGCACCCTGAGCCTGAAGGAGGTGCTGGCCCCCGCCATGCAAATGGCCGAGGGCTACCCCATTGAAGCCCAGACGGCCAACAGCATTGAGCGGGCCAAAGAGCGCATCAAGGAATGGCCCTACTCCAAAAAAGTGTTTCTGACCCACCCGGGCCAGGAGCGGGAGGCCCCTAATGCCGGCGAGATCTTTGTGCAGAAAGACCTGCTGGAAACCCTCCGTAAAATGGTGGAGGCCGAGCAGCAGGCCCTAAAGCGGGGCAAGTCCAGAAAAGAAGCCATCTATGCCGCCTACGACCGCTTCTACAAGGGCGATATTGCCAAGGAGTTTGTGCGGGGTTGCCAGGAGCAGGGTGGCCTCATTACCGAGCAGGACCTGGCCCAGTGGAAGGTAAAAATTGAAGAGCCCCTGATGACCACCTATCGGGGTATAGAGGTCTACAAACTGCAGGCCTGGACCCAGGGGCCGGCCATGCTGCAAACCCTGAATATCCTGGAGAACTTTGATCTGAAGAGCATGGGGTATAACTCCACCCGCTACATTCATACCCTCTACCAGGCCATGAATCTGGCTTTTGCCGACCGGGATTTTTACTATGGCGATCCGGCCTTTGCCCCTGAAGAGCCCATCCGGGGCTTGCTCTCCAAAGAATATGCAAAGGAGCGCAGCAAGCTGATCAACCCGCTGAAGAACGATCCCAAAGCAGCGCCTGGCGACCCCTACCCCTTTGAGGGCAAGCAAAACCCCTTTAAAAGCCTGCTACAGCAATGGGGTACTTCCCAGAGCCAGCTGTACCGGCCGGGCCATCCTGCTGCGGATGAGCAGTTCTATGCCCGCTTTCAGGCGGGTACCACCACCGTAGAGACGGCCGATAAAGAAGGCTGGGTAGTTTCCATTACCCCCAGCGGCGGGTGGGTGCCGGCCTGCATTGCGGGCAACACCGGCATTGGCATGAGCCAGCGCATGCAAAGCTTTGTGCTGGATGAAAAAGAAAACCCCTTTAATGTAGTAGCGCCCGGCAAGCGGCCCCGCGTTACCCTTACCCCTTCCATGGCGCTAAAGGACGGGCGCCCCTATCTGAGCTTTGCCAAGCAGGCCGGCGATGAGCAGGACCAGCTGCTGCTTCAGTTTTTCCTGAACATGGTAGAGTTTGACATGACGGTGCAGGAAGCAGCCGAAGCGCCCTCCTTTAAGACCCTGCAAATGTACACCAGCTTTGGGGAGCATGAGAAAAGCCCGGGCGGGCTGATCCTCAACTCGGCCATGCCCCCCTGGAGCCGCAAGGAGCTGGCCCGCATGGGCTACACCATCAGCTACCAGGACCGCACCTCCGGCCCGGTAAACGCCATCTGGTTCGACTGGGCCAATGGCAGTATGTGGGGCGGCTCCAGCAACCATGGCGAAGATTACGGCATTGGCTGGTAGTCAGGAGTGTAGGGCGCCTGCACAAGGCCACGCCTGGTAGGAACCCCTCATCTCTGACCAATAAGCAGCTAATTGTGACTAGGGGTGATGCCGCTATAGCAGAAAAGAACTGCCTTTTTTGCCCGCTTGCTGATACCCTATCCTGCAGCACCTCAATTGGGTTTTTGTATTAGGATCTAAACGTGAAAAAATAGTAAAAATTTATTCTTCTTTTTTGTGACTTCCTTCTTCTTTCTGCATCTAACTATGTAGGAAGATGGAGGAAGTAATCAGCCGCCGGGACCTTATCCACTCGTAAACCCTTATTTTAAACTTCCCCTTCCTGGTTTCATTTCCTTCCTGAGCGCTTTATGCCTCAGTATAGGTGTACCGTTTGCGCAGTGCCAGTCATCATTAGGTAAGACACTCCCTAGTTCATGCAGCTGGCACTGGTTGAAGGATCGTCTATAAGCTGGAAACATACTTCTTTCCGGCCTGGCCGCCTCTATTCGTTAGCCGTCCTGCACTCACTGCAGGCCTCTGCTGCTGTAATTTTTTGTCTCCGTCCTTGCCGGGTAATGTGCTGACAGGATGTTCCTGCATGTGTACCCTGTACCCGGCCATCTTTACTCTGTACACTTTTTCCAGCCTTACAGCACCAACTTCCTACTTGATCTAAAAGTATCACTACCATTCTACAACCATGAAAAAGCTAAGCATCACCCTTATTATTATGCTGCTGGTACTAGGCAGCGCGTTGGCCCAGCAGAAAACAAAAACAAATTTACCCTATCAGCAAATTGAGCCTGGGGTTCCGCAAGCCGTGCTGGATGCTGTGGAAAAAAAGCACCAGGGTTTTCACTTCCAGAAAGAACTGGCCCTCTTACCCAGGGCTAAAGCCAAAAGTAAGACCCCAACAGCCACCAAAGTCCGTGAACAAGAGCTGGAAATAGCCTATACATCCTATGCCAGAAGGGCCTCGGCCAATGGCAAGGTGCGCTCGGTGAAACGATCTTACTATGATGCCAACGGTATATTTATTTCTTCCAGAGAAGTCTTGACAAATAAAGCACTGCCTGCCGTGGTACGGCACACACTAAAAGAGTACGACGGGTGGGAACTTGAAAAGACCAGGGCGGTAGTAGAAGAAAAAGGAGCTTTACGCACGGTATACTACAGTCTTACTATAAATAATGGAAAAGACCGCAAACGGCTGTTGCTTAGCGAAGATGGATTGCCCCTTAGAAACAAGAAGAGCCAGGGCATGTATGCACTCAAGGCCAAACGATAGCCTGCCCCGCCAGAAAGCTCATTCCCTTACCTGAAGTCTGATTGCTTTTTAGTCACCTATCCATGAGTCATCCCGAATTTTCATCAGTAATATTACTAAAAAAGCCCTCAGAATTCACTCTGAGGCCTTTTTTAGTAAAGTAGGCTGTCATTTCGACCAGCGGGAGAAATCCTGGAAATTTACCAGTAAAGAGTTGTCTTATCCAAGATCTCTCCCGCTGGTCGAGATGACGGCGTTCCTTTGAGTTTTTGGGCTAAAATACTGTAATATGAGCATGTTTAAACCATTTAGAAAATTCGGGATGACTCATGTTTTTTTTTGGAATAGGGGCTGCTGGCAGTGCCATGCCCCGGCCAGGGTCGCCGAAACGGAAGAATGCTGTTGTTACCAGCACAGGCCTGATGCTAACGATCAGCAGCTTGTTTAAAAAGTAATGCCAGTTTGTGTTTTGCCCGTTTGAGTCGCATTTTTACCGCGCTGGCAGACAAGTGGTGGAGCTCCTGCAGTTGCCGGATGGACTTTTCATCACAATATTTTAGCAACAGGAGCTGGCGCTCCTCCTCACTGAGGCAGTCCAGGAGGCTACCCATCTTCTTTTCCAGCAACAGCAGCTGGGTATCCCCATCTGCTGTATCCGAACTGATATAGCGGGCTTCTTCCAGCGGCAGGGTGCTGTGTTTGTTTTCTTTGCGCAGGTATTCCAGGCAGTGGTTAGTGGTAATGGCATAAAGCCAGGTAGCAAAAGAGGCCTGTACATGAAAGTCTGGCAGTTTTTCCAGGGCTTTGATGAGAACATCCTGCGCCAGGTCAAGGGCGGTATCGCTATTTTTTACAAGGGTCAGACAGCGGGAAACTACCTTTTGATAATAACGGGAATAGAGCTCTCCTAAAGCCGCAACATTTCCCTGGTTGGCCAGTTCTATCAGGCTTATCTCATCAAGGCTGTGGTGTATTGGTTCAGGCATGGCTAATCGGTATGTTTACTGCATACCCCCTCTGTCCATCATGTTCAAAATCCGAATGCTACAAATAGCTACTCAAGCCTGCAGCAGGTATACCAGCCCCTCAATGACCCGTTGATAGGCTGCTGGGGAGCGTACCCCGGCGGCAGTATCTGCTGCAACGGTATCATCAGGAAATGCGAAAGCAGTTAAATCAGCACCCATTCACACATAAGCAATCATTATTTAATAATTATAAGGAATAATTGGAATTAATTTAGTATATTTCAAAAGGCTCTGCAATACCTCTTTAGGCGTATTATCCTATGATACAGTGTGTTACGTTCTTAGAAAAGAGGAGGCTCTTTTTTTCACCTGAATTTTTCCAGGCCAATTCTGAGCCAGTTGCCACTCCTGAGAAGGCTGGAAGAACAGAAGTGGAAGCACCTGCATCATGTCTGGCCTTACCAACTGCCAGCCTTAACGATCTACTCAGCTAACCGGCGTTCCGGAAGCCTGCTCTACTTAAGCCTTATTCCAAACAAGTATGCCTGATGCTGCCGCAACTACATACCTCAGATATCTGAGCAGCCTATCAGCGTACACTACCGTTGTCAGGCAGTTGGGAGTAGCAGGTACTCTGGAGAAGGGGCTTGGCCAGCTCCTTTTTCAGGAGGGCCCTCATGCCGTTTTTCTGCATGATTATGTAACAAAAACGTATCCTTATGTTTCGCCCAATATTCAGCAGGTGGTTGGCTATGGGGTTGAAGCCTTTCACAAAGGGGGCACTTCCTTTATGCTTAAGCTGCTTCATCCGGACGACAACCGCTTGTTTAACACACAGGTATTTGCCGATATGCTGGCCTTTCTGGCAGGCCTCTCACCCAGGGAACAGGTTCATTATCGATTTAGCCTTAATTACAGGCTTCGGCATCCGGATGGGGACTATGGCTGTGTGCAGCAGCAGAGTGTTTTTCTGCACTCGGATGCACAGGGGCGCCCGCTCTCAAATTTTGGTACCCTCACCGATATTACAGCCTTTAGGGCAGATGCCCGCATGATCCTGACGATAGAAAAGATACTGGCCGATCGGCGGGCTCAGGAAGTGCATAGCCACACTTATTATCCTGCGCAGGCTGAAGGCTGCCTGACCAAAAAAGAACTGGAAGTGCTAAAATGGATGCTGGAGGGACTAAACAGCCGGCAGATTGCTGATAAAATGTTTACCAGCTTTCATACTGTTAAGACGCATCGGGGCCATATGCTGCATAAAACCAATTCCAGAAACACAGCAGGACTGATACGCTACGCCCTGCAGCACGGCCTGCTGTAGGTCTATCAGCGTGGTAAGGGCCACAGATCTCCCTGAAGCAGAAAAAAACTCCTTCATCCGGATCTGAAGGAGTTTCTGACCAGTTCGTTGAACTTCCAGGATCCTGGCCGCTGCAAAATTCGCTTGGGCTGCATGCAGGACATCCAGGAGGGGCCATGCAAATCCCGCTTCTCCAGGGGGTAGTCCCGGAGAAGCGGTGCCTGGCTCCCAGGCGGCTAGCGCATTGCCAGTCTGGGTTAAGCCGGAGTACTGGTGGTTGGATCAATGGTTGCTTTTACCTCCTGTATGCTGGTGGCCGGAAAACCGCCCCTTTTCGCATGTTCCAGGATGGTTTCGGCATCTTCTGCAATGTGCACACAATAGATTTTATTGTCCGTCACAAAGGATTCTACCCAATGGTAGGGCTTGTTCAGGCCATTGACCACCTCGCAGGAGGTTTGGGCAATGCCTTGCAGTTGTTCGGCGGTTAGCTTACCCGCTCCTGGCAATTCTCGTTCAATGATAAATTTTTTCATGTACGGATAGGTGAGTGATAAAAATGGATTAGGAAAAATGGCGTAGGGAAGACGCGGATTTCGGGGGCAGGAGTAGCGTCAGGCTTCGTATGCCCTACCTATGCCTACAGCGTCCATACCTCAACTTCAGTATCAAATTTTCCATGCCGGACAGCAGGACTTAAAAAATCAACTAGCTGCTTAAGCACTGGTTTACTAGTGGCTTCCTGACTGAAGGTCAGGCTGGTAACCTAAACATATTGCTGTAATAAAACAAGTATTTAGTCAAAAATCCATATTCGGCACATAGACTATTCTTGGGTGAAATATTCGCATGAGCAGAGCGATCAAGGGCAGTTTTTCTATTGGGCAGATAAGGGAACAGGGCATTATGCTTGGGTACGCATACGCGAGGGATCTTTCCACAAAGTGAATTCCATAGATGCACCCGGCAAGTGTTGGTATTGTTTTTTTACTTGCTTTGTAAGATCTTTAGCAAGTGCATAACACGTACTGAAGGCTCGCCAAGGCAGCCGTTATTCCAGCGGTTTGCTGGTCTAAAAGAGTTATCGGGTGGCCCTTGCGTTTTGCTGCAATACCCACCTTCTGGACTACCTTACTCATAACCATCCATACAAATGAAACAGCTATCCCTTTCTTTTTTCATGCTGCTGGGGTTCTTCCTGTTCTCCTGTGGGGGGAATACTCAGGATCAGCAGGAGACGGAGTCTTACGAATATAGCGCTGAGGAAGACACCCAATATACAGGCGCAGAAGAAACCCCTGCTCAAAAGAGGTATGCGGAAAGAAGAGCCAAAGGAGATACGCTGGCGATGCATTACAAGGAATTACAAAAGTTTCTGCCAAACGAGATCAGGGGATTTAGCAGGGAAGGGGAAATAGAGGGCAGCAGCATGAATATGGAAGATGGCTCCTATTCGATGGCCTCTCAGCGCTACCGTAAAGGAGAGGAAGACCTCACCATTACCCTGATTGACTACAACAACGCTATCGATATGTATGAAGGATTATCCGGAGCGTGGGCCTCAGGAATGAGCTACGAAGATGATAATCAAAAGGCTAATGGGGTATCGTTACTAAACAATAAGGCGAAGGGAATGGAGGTCTTTGCCAAGAAAGACAATCGGTGTGAGCTGATGGCCGGAATAGCAGCTCGTTTTTATCTACAGATAAAAGTCAACAACACTACCAATGCAAGCCTGTGCAGAGAAATAGCTGAAGGCCTTAACTTAAGCGCCCTGGATGCCTACTAGGGTGGGTTTGTGAAATAAAGTCACCGCAGGCTTCCTGAAGGTAAAAATCGTATTTTGTAATAGTCTATTGCTGTAGAAAAGAAAAGCGCAAGGCACTGATTAACAGTTTCTTGCGCTTTCTCTAAGTAGCGGGAGCAGGACTCGAACCTGCGACCTTCGGGTTATGAGCCCGACGAGCTACCAACTGCTCCATCCCGCGATATATCTTTCTCTTACGAGTATTCAGAACTATCGGTTGCTTCCTGAGTTTTCTTTTCAGATCCCCCTTTGTGCTACTTGGTTATAGCGGTGAAGCGGGTACAAAAGTAGTAGGTTTTTCAGAACAATGCAATACCTTTGCTAAAATTTTTTGAAATGCAGGAAGATCCTCAGCCAACCGACAGCAGCCCCGAGCCCCAGCCGACCCCCCAGCCCGCCTATACGGAAAAACATAAGGCCGGCTTTGTTGGCATTGTGGGCAAACCCAACGTGGGCAAAAGTACGCTTATGAACCAGATGGTGGGCGAGCGCCTGAGCATTATTACGGCAAAGGCACAAACTACCCGCCACCGCATTATGGGCATGCTCAACGGGCCCGACTACCAGATCATCTACTCCGATACACCCGGCATCCTTAAGCCCCAGTACGAGTTGCACAAAAGCATGATGCGCTTTGTAAAAGATTCGCTTGAAGACAGCGATGTGATCCTGTTTGTGACCGAGCTGGGCGAAACCTACAGCCCAGAGGATGAATCGCTGAACGTGCTGCGCCGCACCCAGGCCCCGGTGCTGCTGCTCATTAATAAAGTAGACCAGGCCAAAGGCAATGAAGTGCCCCTGAAAGTGCGGGAGTGGGAGGAGAGCGGCATCGCCACCGAGGTAATCCCCATCAGCGCCAGGGATGGGCTCAACATTGGCAAGGTGTTCGATTCTATTGTGGCCCGCCTGCCCCAGCACCCCCCTTTCTTTCCCAAAGATGAACTAACCGATAAGCCCGAGCGTTTCTTTGCGGCTGAGATCATCCGGGAAAAGATTTTTGTGAACTACAAAAAAGAAGTGCCCTATAGCACCGAGGTAGTGATCGAGTCCTTTAAGGAAGAAGAAGATATTATCCGCATCCGGGCCGAGATCTATGTAGAGCGGCAGTCGCAAAAAGGGATCATCATTGGCAAAGCCGGAGAATCGCTGAAAAAAGTGGGCATGCAGGCCCGCGCCGATATGGAGGCCTTCTTTGCCAAACAGGTGCACCTGGAGACCTTTGTAAAGGTGCAGTCCGACTGGCGCAAAAAAGAGCTTTCCCTCAACCGCTTTGGCTATAACCCTAAATAAGGGCGCCCCTGGCCGGGCGCCCGGCCAGGGGCGCCCGGCCAGGGGCGCCCGGCGCAGAGTGCAGGCTGGCAGGATCCCTGCAGGGCAAAAAAGGAACTCAGCGCCTATAGGGAAGAGCGATAAAAGAAAATGTATCTTTGCGGCCCCCTTTCAGGGCCATAGCCGGGCGCCCGAAGCGTCCCATACAAACCACCTGCTGCTGAAGCAGGTCTATACTTACAGAATTACGGAATAATGGCAAACATAGTAGCAATCGTTGGCCGCCCCAATGTGGGCAAAAGCACTTTCTTTAACCGCCTGGTTGAGCGTCGCCAGGCCATCATGAACAATGAGCCGGGCGTAACCCGCGATCGACACTATGGCTATGGGGAGTGGATTGGCAAGCACTTTACCGTAATCGATACGGGCGGCTACGTAGAGGGGTCGGAAGATGTATTTGAAGAGGCCATTCGCCGGCAGGTAAAGCTGGCGGTAGACGAGGCCTCGGTGATCCTCTTTATGGTAGATGCCCAGATGGGCCTTACCGGCCTGGACGAAGAATTTGCCAAGGTGATCCGCCAGAGCAAAAAACCGGTCTATGTAGTGGCCAATAAATCGGATACTACCGATAGTGCCTTTCATGAAGGGGAGTTCTACAAACTGGGCCTTGGGGAGGTGTATGCTATCTCTTCTACCACGGGTAGCGGCACCGGCGATCTGCTGGATGAAGTGGTGAGCCATTTTGAGTCGGAAGGGGTGGAAGATCCCGAGGCCGGCATTCCCCGTATTGCCATCCTGGGCCGCCCCAATGTGGGCAAAAGCTCTTTTCTGAACACACTGCTGGGTGAGGAGCGCAGCATAGTGACGGATGTGGCCGGCACCACCCGCGATGCCATCAACACCCACTATAAAATGTATGGCAAAGACTTTATCCTGGTTGATACGGCCGGTCTGCGCAAAAAGAACCGCACCAAAGAAGATATTGAGTTCTTCTCGGTGCTGCGCAGCATACAGGCCCTGCAGGATAGCGATGTGTGCATTGTCATGATTGATGCCGAGCGTGGCTTTGAGGCGCAGGACATGAGCATCATTGCCCTGGGGCAGCGCTATAATAAAGGCATGATCATTCTGGTGAATAAGTGGGACCTGGTAGAAAAAGATACCATGACTGCCAAGCGCTTCGAGGATTCTATCAAGGAACGGCTTGGCCCCCTCAGCTATATCCCCATCATGTTTATCTCGGTGCATAAAAAGCAGCGCATCTTCCAGGCTATTGAAAAAGCGGTAGAGGTGTATGATAATTTACATAAAAAAATACCTACCTCCAGGCTCAACGAGATCATGCTGCGGGAGATCGAAAATTACCCGCCGCCGGCCCTTAAGGGAAAGCAAATAAAAATAAAATATTTAACGCAGCTGCCCGGCCGGGTGCCAACGTTTGCGCTCTTTTGTAACCTGCCTCAGTATATAAAAGCCCCCTATGAGCGCTACCTGGAAAATAAGATGCGCACACATTTTGACTTCACAGGTGCACCCTTACGGCTCTTTTTCCGTAAAAAATAAAGAATGTAAATTCTTGACATCCCGAAAATAGACGTATATTTGAGCCCTTAAGTGGGTAATGTGCCATGAAGAAGTTGTACACATATCTACTTTATCTTGCTTTTCTGGGAGTTTTCAGCGCCTGCGATACCCGGACAAGAGAAGAAACCAGGCAAGGTGTGAAAGAAGCCGCCCAGGAAGCGGATGAGGCTTTGCAAGAAGCCGCCAGAGGTACCAAAGAAGCTGCAAAAGACGTAGCCGATGAGGTGCAGGAAGAGTTAAACGACGATACTGTAACAGATTCAACCAAAACGGGTTACACTAACTAATAAAACCTTTTTTCCTTAACAAATAACTAAGCTAAACTATGAAAAAAGTTTTCATGTTTCTGATGGTTGCAGGTTCTGCCGTTATGTTCGCAGCCTGTGACTCTTCTACCAGCTCTAACGAGCAAGTAATCGATACCGACACTACCAATGTTGAGTACGAAGTAGAAAGAACTACAGTAGAAGTTGATACTACTACTGAGACTGAAACCGTAGAGACCGATACTACAAACAATCAGTAATACACTGAACGTACGTTAGTACACAATAGGAAGCCCTGCTTTTTTAAAGCAGGGCTTTTTCTATAGTTAGTAGGTTTTTCTCCATAGTGTCAGTTCTATGCTCATTTTTCTCTTTTGCCTGCTGTTTTTGTGTGTACCTTTGATACTGTTCGGCTCCAAAACTGCCGAAAAAGCAACCCCAGCCCTACCCCCTGATGCTGTGAAGGAGACAATGTACCAGACACTGGAAGCCTACCTGCCCGAAACTGCTGTTGATTATTGCACCGACCTCTGGCGCCTGTACGGTTTTACCCTTAAAATCAAGGGAGATCGCAAGACCAAGCTTGGCGATTTTCGGGTTAACCGTACTACCGGCGAAGTAACCATTACAGTAAACGGAAGCCTGAACAAGCAGGCTTTTCTGGTTACCTACCTGCACGAAGTGGCCCACCTGCTGGCCTGGCGGCAACACCGCGGAAGCATTAAGCCGCATGGACCGGAGTGGCAGTTGCACTTTCAGCTATTGATGGCCCCCCTGCTTACCGCCGAGGTATTCTCTCCGGTCGTGCTACTCCCCTTAAAAAAATACATGCAGCGCCCTTCGGCCTCTACAGCCTCCTGCCCGGCCCTCTGGATTGCCCTGCGTAGCCTGGATACCCCTGTACTGGATAGCTCCGGGCGGGGTCTGCTGCTGCTGGCGCAGGTGCCCGATGGCGCTACCTTTCGCTTCTGCCAGACCGAATACCTGAAGGTAGAAAAAAAGCGGACCCGGGCCCTTTGCCAGAACCTGAGCAATGGCCGGCGCTACCTTATTTCTACAGCTGCCCAGGTAGAGCGGGTGGCCTGATGGGAAAGGGGGCTGCCTGCCAGCCCATTTATCATCCAGGAGGGAGCTGAGCTCCGAACAGGCCTGAGGCACGCAGATGGGGGAATGTAGCGGGGCAGAAAGGAGCATCTTTTGTAGATTTGGCTATATTTGTTCCATATCTGCTTGATTTTTATGAAGGCTCAGACCCTGCCGCTGGAAAAGACCGGCCACTTTTCAAAACTCTTTCTCGATTACCTGCACCAACAGCCCCAGCTAAAATTCCTTTACGGCCAGGCGCCAACCCCCGAGGGCATAGGCCGGCAACTGGCCCAAAAGGAGTTTTCGCCTGAGCGCAGAGCCCTGCTGCAGCGTGTGCTGCAGCAGCAATATACTGGCCTGCAGACGGGAGAGGCCGTAGAGCAACATCTGGAAGCGCTTACCGAGCCCGGCACCTTTACCATCACTACCGGCCATCAGCTCAACATCTTTACCGGCCCGCTCTACTTTATCTATAAGATAGCAGCTACCATCCGCGCCTGCCAGGAGCTGCAGCAGCAGTATCCCCAGCACCGCTTTGTGCCCCTTTACTGGATGGCCTCCGAAGATCATGACCTGGCCGAGATCAACCATTTTCGCCTGTTTGGCCAAACCTACACCTGGCAAACCGAGCAGACCGGTCCCGTAGGGCGCTTCTCTACCAGTGGCCTGGCCGAGCTGAGTCGTGAATTGCCCGAGGCTGTACCCCTTTTTGAAGAAGCCTACAGTCAGGAGCCCACACTGGCCGCCGCCACCCGCCGCTATGTACACAGCCTTTTTGGCCAGTGGGGATTGCTGGTGCTGGATGCCGACGATGCAGCGCTCAAGCGCAGCTTTATGCCCGTGCTGAAGGATGAATTGCTGCAGCAAAAAAGCCACAGGCTGGTGCAGCAGGCCTCCGATCAGCTGCAGGAAATGGGCTATGGGGCCCAGATTCACCCGCGGGAGATCAATCTTTTTTACATGCAGGATGGGCTTCGGGAGCGGCTGGTGCAGGAAGGGGAGCAGTGGGAGGTGCTCAATACCGATCTCCGTTTTAGTGAGCAGGCCCTGTTGGGTGAGCTGGAGAAGCATCCCGAGCGCTTTAGCCCCAATGTAGTGCTGCGCCCCCTGTACCAGGAGTGGATTCTGCCAAACCTGGCCTATATTGGCGGGCCGGCTGAGCTGGCCTACTGGCTGCAGCTCAAGCCCCTGTTTGATCACTACCAGACCCCCTTTCCCCTGCTGCTGCCCCGGCAGTTTGCCCTGGTGCTCAACAAGGCCCTGGAGCAGCGCCGCCAGAAGCTAAACCTGGAGCCGGCCGAGCTTTTTGAAGATCCCCACCAGCTCAAAAGCCGCCTGCTGCAGCTCTGGAGCGGGCATGAGATCAGCCTGGACGAAGAACGCCAGCAGCTGCAGCAGTTCTTTGCAGCCCTGCAGGAAAAAGCGCCGGCATCGACAAAAGCCTTCAGGGCTTTGTAGGCGCCGAAAGTGCCAAGGCAGAAAAAAGCCTGGAGAATATAGAAAAGCGCCTGAAGAAAGCCGAAGAGCAACGCCACAGCACCCAGATGCAGCAGCTGGAAGGCCTGCTGGACAAGATTTTCCCCAATGGTAGTCTGCAGGAGCGCACGGATAATTTTCTGAACTTCTACCTGAATGACCCACAGTTTCTGGAGCGGCTCATGGAGCAGCTGCAGGGCTTTGACTTCAGCCTCAAGGTGCTGAGCTATGAAGACTAAGGGGGAGCTGCGCCAGCACTACCGCCTGTTGCGCCAGCAGCTTTCGTCAGCAGAGCTGGAAACCCGTAGCCAGGCAGTAGCCCAGCGGTTCTTTGATTCCCTGCCGCTTGATCAGATAAGCATACTACATACCTACCTGCCCATTGCGCGCCACCGGGAGTTAAGCCCCTGGCCCATTATCTCCAAAATACAGCAGGAGTATCCCCGGATTCGGCTGGTGCTTTCCCGCACCCAGTGGGAGCAGCGCCAAATGGAGCATGTTTTTTGGGAAGAAGGGGTAGAGGTAAAAGAAAATGAGTGGGGCATCCCCGAGCCGGTAGGGGGGGTAGTGTGTAGCGCTGAGCAGATTGATGCCGTACTGGTACCCCTTTTGGCCTTCGATCGGCAGGGCCACCGCCTGGGCTACGGCGCCGGCTTTTACGACCGCTTTTTGGCCAGCTGTTCTGCCCGGGTACTAAGCATTGGCCTGTCGCTTTTCCCCCCCCTGGATGACCCCCTCCCAGGCATTTTTCCCACCGATGTTCCCCTGACGCATTGTATTACGCCGGAAATGAGCTTTGTATTCGGTAATGCCGATTGAATTTATCTGCCAGGGGCTGTGTTTTGCCTAGGTGGAAACACTTGTACAATTACACGAAAAGCTACACCAATGCCGCCTTTGTCAGGACCGCTTCGGTTTTGAACCGCAGCCCATGGTATGGGGCAGGGCAGAAGCGCCCATCATGCTGATAGGCCAGGCCCCCTCCCGTACAGTGCATCAAACCCGCAGGCCCTTTAATGATGCCAGTGGCAAAAAGCTGCGGCGCTGGCTGGGGGTGAATGAGGACACCTTCTGGAACCAGTCACTCTTTTATATAGGTGCGGTGGGGCGCTGCTATCCTGGCAGTACCGGCAAAAAGGGGGGTGGCGATCGTCCTCCGTCGCCCATATGCGCACCTCTATATTTAGATAAGGAAGTAGTTTTGCTCCAGCCCGAACTCTACCTGATGGTGGGCGGCCACTCGGCCCGACACTTCTTCGGCAATAAAAGGTTGAACGAACTGGTCTTTGAAGACCTCCGCTACAAAGGCATGCCTGCTTTTGTGCTTCCTCACCCCTCACCCCTCAATATGAAATGGTTCAAGGATCATCCGCACTTCGAGGAGGTGGTGCTCCCCAGCCTGCAAGCCGCAGTACAGGCAGCCCTCAGCAAAAGCGTACGCTCACTAGCCTAAAGCAAGAGAGCGTTGTATTTAAAAGGGAGTACAAAAATGCAAGTGCAGGCAGCTGCAAAGAAAATTAAATAAATTTCATGGCCAACACAGAAAATCGCAGTGAATTCGGGATGCAGTTTCCCTAAACGAGGGAGAAACTTTGGTGAGCGGAGGGGTAGACAGAATCGTAAAAAAAGGATCCGGCAGAAGGCTTGTAAGTATGGAAAAGAGCCCCCTATCTTTGCATCAGCAAAACGGGAAACGCCCGATTTGTAGAAAAGATTTGCTGATCTGGAACTAAGTGTTTGTCATAATTAGTTGTGACAAGCAGCTCCCGGTGAAAAGCAGAGAATGGGCCACATAGCGGCAGTGTTCTTTGCAGGACGGGGGGGAAGAGCTTTGCCAAAAGGAAGCAGCTCAGCAACATTGACATACTGATGAAAGCAATAGTAGAGTTGAGGTAAGCAGGTAGAAAGCTTTTAGAAAAAGTAGCTAGCTACCGGAACTTAATACTGGCAAATAGCGGTTGATACTTTTGCGGCTCAAGAAAAAGAGACGCAGGAATGAGGAAGCCGCTGATACTCAGCAAGCATTGAAAAGTGTTTTCGAAAAACAG
>NZ_AODQ01000071.1 GCF_000348925.1 Cesiribacter andamanensis AMV16
TTTGCAACTCGGACCTCACTATACTGGAACCGCATTCCACTGAATGAGGATCCGAGCCACAGGCTCGAACCAGCGAAAAAAGCATGCGGTAATTCAGGCTGTCTGAAGGAAGCAGGAGGGAGGGGCTTATCGCTCAGCCGCTGGCATTGGCAGAGGCGAAGCAACTTTCTATTGTTTGGAAAAGATGAAGAAAATGTAGTACTTGAAGAGCGCATTTCTCCTTCTCTTACCCCTTAGCCCTTCTCATCATGCAGACTTTATTATTCTTCAATATTGGTGGCGCTGAGATCATTTTGCTTCTTTTTATCTTGCTCTCTGCTGCCTTATGGCTTTGGGCGCTGGTAGAGGTAATCCGGAGTGATTTCAGGCGCGATGTAGACAAGATTGTCTGGATTCTAATACTTGTGTTCGGATCGCTGCTGGGAGCACCGGCCTATTTTGCCCTGGGCCGTAGGCAGCGCATCCAGGGTAGCTAACGGGCTTTCGGATTTCAACTTCCAGCCTTGGCAGATAGTAAAGGGGTGCAGCCGCCTCTTTTTCTATATGCAGCCTAGCCAGAGTACATCTACCGGCAGTTTTCTTAGGCCAGCAGGGAGTATTCGTCATCACTGGTTTCCGGTCACAAAGCCCCCCTGGCCATGCCCCGGTTGGCAGCCCGGACCTGATACAGCAACACAACGGCCAGGCCAAACAGCAATACAGCCATCATCTGGTGCAGTACGCCCAGCAGCAGGGGAACCTGCAGCAGCAGGGTTAAGATGCCCAGCACGATCTGTACGCCCAGCACCAGCAGCAGCCAACTGGCCAGCGTTTGCAGGGGGGCGCTGCTGGTTGCTTTTCTGAGGGAATAGGCCAGTCCCAGGGCTACCGCCAGCACCCCAAAGGCAAACCAGCGGTGGATGAACTGTACCAGCACCCCATTTTCCAGCAGGTCCATGGGGGCGCTAAAGGCATGGGCCGGCAGCCACTGATCGCCCATGAGCGGAAAGGTATTGTAGGAGAAGCCGGATTTGAGCCCGGCCACAAAAGCGCCCAGTATAATTTGCATACTGATCAGCACCAGCAGCAGTCCCGCAAGGGGGTAGAAGCGGCCAGATCGGCTGGCAGCGGCCGGACGGGGCTTCAGATCCTCAAGGGTCCAGAGCAGCAGGCCAATGAGCAGCAGGGCCAGGCTCAGATGGGCCGCCAGCCGGTAATGGCTCACATGGGGCAGCTCTACCAGACCGCTTTTCACCATCAGCCAGCCCATGCCCCCCTGCAGGGCTCCCACCAGTAGGATCAGCAGCAGCCGCCTGATCAGGAGCCTGGAAAGCATGCACCGCCATAGAAAGTAAACAAAAGGCAGCAGAAAGACCAGCCCGATCAGGCGACCCAAAAAGCGGTGAATGTACTCCCACCAGAAAATGCCCTTAAAGTCCTGCAGGCTCATGGCAAAGTTGATCTTCTGGTATTCGGGGAATTGCTTGTAGCTCTCAAAAGCCTGTTGCCACTCTGTTTGGTTAAGCGGAGGGAGCGTGCCCGAGATCAGCTTCCACTCCACAATGGACAGGCCGGAGCCGGTAAGGCGCGTAATGCCCCCAATGGCAATCATCAGGGAAATAAGCCCAATGCCCGACCACAGCCAGACTTTTATCAGTGTAGGGTGAGTTGTATGCAGCATGGTAATAAACCTGCCAAAAAAGCAAAAAAGGGGGCTGCAAAAGCAGAAGTGAAATCAGGCCCCAAGCTGATTTTGCTCATTGTTTCTGCCGCCGGTCTGCCGGACGTAGGGAAAATAAAAGGGGCACCCAACCCTTTGGCGGGCAGGCCTGTCATGAAAGAAAGTTCGCCCTATGAAAAGATACCTCTATCTACTTGCTGGCCTGCTGCTGATGGCCGGATGCCAGCCCAAAGATGAATTCCAGACCAGTCCGCTACGGGGCAGTTGGGTAGAAGTGGCGCCTCACTTCGGGCATGCCTCCAGCATTTCCTTTATTTCCGCAGATGAAGCGCTTGTCAATTACTGGACAGGAGATGGCTACGAAAAACACCCCTACACCTATCGGCTAGATGAGCAGGGCGCCGTAGTGCTTACGTCTAAGGGGTATGGCTCGCAGTTCAGAGGTGTGTTCAATGAGGCCGGCGATATGGGCATCGAATGCTTTTACCCCTGCATTCCCGAGTATCCACCTGTTACGCTATTCCGTAAGGGCGAGTAGAAGAACTTAGCTAAAAAGTTGATTCACCAGGTAGGCGGCCAGGTAAGCAAGGCCCGTCATGTACACCAGCTGCAGCAGCGGCGCCCACCAGTAGGGCGACTGGCGCAGCAGCGTGCCGGCCAGGTGAAAATACTGCATGGCAAAGGCATAAAAGACCAGTAGTGAAATCACCATAGGGGGGATGGCCGAGCCGTTTTGCGGGTACAGCTGCCGGATGCGCGCCAGCAGGCTCTTTTCCTGCTGCTCGGGCGCCTGGCTGGAGATAGTGGCCAGGCTGCCGATAAAGGCTTCCCGGGCGGCAAAGGAGCTTAGTACCGCCAGGCCAATGTTGCCATCAAAGCCCAGGGGCTTAACCACAGGGGCAATCAGGTGGCCGATATGCCCGGCCAGGCTTTCCTGCTCGCCCAGCTCGGCTTTCAGCTCCAGCTTGCCCGGCTCAAGGCCGGCATGGGGTGCCTTGTCGGCATCGCCACCGGAAACTACCACGGTTTGCAGGTGCAGCAGCAGCCAGATAAAAGCCGAGACCGGCAGCACCACCCGCAGGCTGCGCATGCCTATTTCGGTAAGGTTCACCCCTACAATGTGGCGGATATCCCGCCAGTAGGGGCGGCTAAAATAGGGAAGCTCCATCACAAAGCTTTCTTCGGCCCGGGCCCGCACCAGCAGTTTCAGCACCCAGGAGGAGACCACCGCCGCCACAAAGCTAAAGCCGTACATGGCCAGCAACACCAGTCCCTGCACACTCAGCAGGCCCCAGCTGCCCGCCGGCACAAACAGCCCGATCAGCAAAATATAGACCGGCAGCCGCGGCGAACAGTTTACCAGCGGGGCCACAAAGATCTGCTTGCTGCGCTCCCGCCAGCTGCGGCAGCTTCCCCTGGCCAGCAGGGCGGGCATAGAGCAGGCCGCCGTACTCAGCAGCGGCAGGGCGCTGCGGCCATTGAGGCCAAAGCGGCGCATCAGCTTGTCCATCAGCAGCATAATGCGGGTCATGTAGCCGCTTTCTTCCAGCAGGGCCATCAGGGTAAAGAACACCACCAAATGGGGTACAAACAGCAGCACGCCCCCCAGGCTGGGAAGCACACTGGTCGTCAGCAGGCTGTTGAACCAGCCCTGCGGCAGGCTGGTTTGCAGCCCTGTGGTAAGACCACTCCACAGGCCGTCCAGCAACCCCAGCGGAATATTGCCCAGCCAGAACACCAACTGAAACAACAGCAGCAGCAAGCCGGCAAAAATGGCATAGCCCCAGCCCGGATGGGTCAGGTAGGCATCAAAAGTATTGAGCAGCTGGGTGGCCCTGTTGGCCCGCAGCTGGCGGCTGGCGCGGGCCAGAATCTGGTAAATATGCTGGTAGCGCCCTATGGTTTCCTTGGCCTGCAGCTCTTCACTGTTGAACTGGTGGCGGCTGCGCACGCTGCTGAGCCACGCCTGATCGTCGGCAGAGACCTGCTCGCTGATACCCCCCTGCTGCAGCAGCTGGTAGGCGCTGTAGTTGTTGCTGAGGGCAAAATGCTGCTTTACCTCTTCCAGGGCCCTGGGCGCCAGGGGGTATACATCAAAGAAAGGCTCGGTTTCGCGGCGAACAGGGTTGGTCAGCACGTATTTCAGCTTCTCCAGTCCTTCGCCGGCCCGGGCATTGATGGGGATCACCTTTACGCCCAGCAGCTCCTGCAGCCGCTCTACCTGCAGGCTGATGCCGGCCTGGCGGGCAACATCCAGCATGTTCAGGGCCAGCACCATGGGAATGCCCAGGTCCCGCACCTGCGAAAAGAGCAGCAGGTTGCGCTTTAGGTTAGCGGCATCGGCTATAAAGACCAGGATATCGGGAAAGAAGGGGCTGGAGGGGTTGTTGAGTACCTCCAGGGCGGTTTTTTCTTCGGCGCAGCGGGCATACAGGCTGTAGGTACCCGGCAGGTCAATGATCTGGGCTGTAATGTACTCGTCGAGCCGGCACAGGCCGGTTCGCTTTTCGATGGTCACCCCCGGAAAATTGCCGACCTTTTGATGCAAGCCCGTAAGCTGGTTAAAAAGGCTGGATTTACCGGAGTTGGGATTGCCAATTAAGGCGATCTTGGGATTGGATTTTACGGGCATAAGAACCTAGTCTACCAGCGCAAGGCATTGTGCCTCTTCCACCCGCAGGGACAGATCATGTCCGCCCACGGTAATGCATAGTGGATCACCCGGTAATTTCAGGCAAACGGGAGTTCCGGGCAGGCAGCCCATCTCCAGCAGCTTCAGGTACAGGCTGTCGGGGCGCAGGGCGCCAAGGATGGCATGCTCCCCCAGCTTTAGATCAGATACGTTTCGTGCGTGCTTATGGTCTACTTTCATACTTTCGTAAAAAGCGTTGCAAATTTCTGCCAGCTGCAGCAATAAAACAACTGTCGGGCAATATTTCTGCAACATCGCGGCAGCGGCGCAAGTTCTTCATTTTGAAGCAAAAGCAGCTTCTATCTTACATTCAGGAATTAAATGCAGTGAAATGAAAAAGAATAGCACTACCGGAGAGCGGGCTAAGAAATCTTCTTCTGAAAAAGAAAATAATACAATCGTTCAGAAAAATAAAGAAAACAAGCAGGATGCCCGGCAGGATGCCCGGCAGGATGCCCAGCAGGATGCCCGCCAGAGAGCCCAGCAGGATGCCCAGCAGGATGCCCCGCAGGATGCCGCACAGCAGGCATCGCAGGCCGCCGGGGCCGAACAGCAACAGGGCCGCACCCTGCAGGCAGAGGAGGAGGAAGGCGAAGAGAACCGTTTTGGCGGGCTTAGGGGTGGCGACAATTTCCGCAAGAACCTGGGCTGCGGAGGCTAGGCTGGCAGCAAATAGCTGATTTTACCTACACCGGCATCCCTATATAACCGGCCCTACCGCCTGCACTAGGCCGAATAAAATACCCGTTTTACCCGCTCGCTAACGCTGGTGAGAATCTCGTAGGGGATGGTGCCTATCTCGCCGGCCAGCTGGGTAATGGGACGCTCGGGGCCAAATACAATCACTTCATCCCCCTCCTGCACATCCAGGCCGCTTACATCCACCATGGTCATGTCCATGCATACCCGGCCCACCACCGGGGCCAGCGCACCCCCGATCAGCACTTTGCCCACCCCATTGCTAAAGCGCCGGTCAAAACCATCGGCATAACCAATGGCAATGGTGGCCAGCTGCATGTTCTGGCGGGCGGCCTGGCTGCGGCTGTAGCCTACCGTTTCGCCCTCGGGAATCTGCTTAACCTGCGATACGGTAGTTTTAAGCGTGCTGATGGGGTGCAGGGACCGCTGCTCCATGCCGTTTACTTCGGCGCCATACAGGCCTATGCCCAGCCGCACCATATCAAACTGGTACTCGGGAAAGCGCAGAATACCGGCTGAGTTCAGCAGGTGCAGCAGGGGGCGGTAGCTCAGAGCTTCGGCAAGCTGCTCGTAATAGTCCCGCAGGCGCTGGGCCTGCAGCTGGGAAAAGTCGTTGAACTCGGCACTGTCGGCCCCGGCCAGGTGGCTGAAGAGGGAGGCTACTTCTATAGGGGGGCGTGCCAGGCGCAGGCTGGCCCGCAGCAGCTCCATCAGTTCGGGCAGGTCGGCCCTGCTGAAGCCCAGGCGGTGCATGCCGGTATCCATTTTGAGGTGCACGCGGGCCTGCTTGCGGTGGGTCTTGAGGTAGTGCAGAAAGGCTTTGAGCTGCGAGAGGCTGTAGAGCTCGGGCTCCAGTTCCCACTCCAGCAGGCTGGCAAAGGTTTCTTCAGCCGCATTCATCACCATAATGGGCAGCGTAATGCCGGCCTGCCGCAGGCTGATGCCCTCATCGGGGTAGGCCACCGCCAGGTAATCCACATGCTGGTATTGCAGCAGATGGGCTACCTCATGGCTGCCGCTGCCATAGGCAAAGGCTTTTACCATCACCATGGTTTTGGTGCCGGGCTTCAGGCGGCTGCGGTAAAAGTTCAGGTTATGCGCCAGGGCATCCAGGTCTATCTCCAGCACGGTGCCGTGCACCTTCTGCTGCAGGCGGCTTACCAGGCGCTCAAAGCCAAAGGGACGGGCGCCCTTGATCAGCACCAGCTCCCGGCTGATCTGCCGCTCGGGATGCTCCTGCAGCAGGGCTTCGGTACTGTCATAATAGGCCGTCTGGCCAATGGACGCAAACAGGGGAGCCGCCCGGCTAATGGCGGGCCCTACCCCTATGAGGCGCCCTACCTGGTGCATCTGCAGCAGCTCGGCTACGCGGGTGTAGAGCTCCCCTTCGGCCAGGCCGCTCTGAAGCAGGTCGGAGAGGATTACGGTCTTTTTGCGCAGGTGCTTTTGCTGCTGCAGAAACTCCAGCGCCACCTGCAGGCCGGCCAGGTCATTGTTATAGGCATCATCCAGCAGGTAGCTGCCGTTTACCCCCTGCTTTAGCTCCAGGCGCATGGCGGGCAGGGCCAGCTGGCTCAGCTGCTTCTGCAGCTCGCTGTGGGCATAGCCCTGGCTGTGCAGAA
This sequence comes from Cesiribacter andamanensis AMV16, assembly GCF_000348925.1. GTDB lineage: Bacteria > Bacteroidota > Bacteroidia > Cytophagales > Cyclobacteriaceae > Cesiribacter > Cesiribacter andamanensis. The sequence continues at coordinate 6,674 of NZ_AODQ01000071.1, forward strand.
AGAAGAGGCAGTGCAGTGCATTTTCAATGGAAGCGCTATCACGGAAGGGCAGGCGGTAGCTATGTTCGCCCGCCGGGGTGTGCAGCTGCAGCAGGCTGTCGCGCTGGCGGCGTACCACCCCTGCCCGCCAGGGGCCCTCTGTTTCCAGCTGACTCCAGCCAATAAGGGTTTTGTGCGCATACTGCTGCTGCAGGTGGGCATGGATGGGGGCGTGGTCCCGGCAATAAATTATAGTATGAGCATCGGTAAAGAGCAGGGCTTTTTCAGCCACCTTTTCTTCCAGCGAGGCAAAGCCCCGGCTGTGGGCCGGGCCTATGTTGGTAAACAGGCCCAGGGTAGGGGCCAGCACCTGCTGCAGGGCGCGCATTTCGCCGAGTTGGGAGATGCCGGCCTCAAAAATACCGATGCTGTGCTGCTCGTGCAGCTGCCAGACCGAGAGGGCAACGCCGATCTGGGAGTTGTAACTTTTTGGGCTGCGCACTACCTGCTCGCTGGCCGGCAGCAGGCTGCTGAGCCATTCTTTTACAATGGTTTTGCCATTGGAGCCGGTAATGGCCAGCAGCGGCAGGCTAAACTGCCGGCGGTGCCAGCCGGCCAGCTGCTGCAGGGCGGCCAGGCTGTCGGGCACCTGCAGAATGCTGGCCTCAGGCATGGGTTCCCTGGGAGCTTGCTCCAGCACAAAGCAGCGGATACCCCCCTGGTAGGCCTGCTGCAGGTAGCGGTGGCCATCCTGCTGCTGGCCTTTAAGGGCAAAAAAGGTGGCGCCCGGGCTCACCACCAGCTTGCGGCTGTCAAAGAGCAGGTAGCTCAGGGGAGTATCGGCCGGCAGCTGGAGCAGGGTGCCTCCGCAAACCGAGGGCAGTTTTGAGAAAAGGATCATAGGGGATAGGATCAGTGCAGGTGGCTTCCATTGGGTACCGGGCTGCCGGGACCGGCCAGTACAATATGGCCCGCGGCATCGGAAAACCCGGTTACCAGTACCTCGGAGCGAAAGCCGGCAATTTTTATGGGTTCAAAGTTAACAACGCAAAGTACCTGCTTTCCGATCAGGTGCTCGGGGGTATAATGGTGGGTGATCTGAGCGCTTGACTGGCGAATGCCCAGCTCGGGCCCCAGGTCAATCCAGAGCTTGATGGCGGGCTTGCGGGCCTCGGGAAAGGGGGCGGCTTCCTGTACGGTGCCTACCCGAAGATCTATTTTTTGAAAGTCCTGTACAGAAATTTTTTCTTTCATGTGCAACCAGTCCTGGGGAATATACATCTAATGTGTAAGGCGGTCAAAAGCTATATTAACAAATATTAACAAAGCTATTTGCCCTACCCTATTGAAGCAAAGCTAAATTTTAATAACTTTACCCAAAATTGTTTCATTATGAAAGCTCCATCTCTCCTTCGGCAATTTTGGGCGGCCTGTTTTGTATGCGGAATACTGATGGCGGCAACTGGCATTAGCTATGCCAGCGGATGTACAAACGGTACCAATGGCAAGGCTGAAGCGGTTCAGCAGAAAGAGATCCAGCTTCAGCAGGAAGACTCGGCTCCGAAGAAAAAGACCGAGGCCACAGCCGTACCACTGCCAGCGCCGCAGCGGGAAAACCCTGCTCAGAAGGTAGATACCAAAACTCCTGAGGTGAAGAAAGAAGGCGGTAGCACTACCTCCTTTAGCTTTCTGTTCTATCTTTTCTATAAGGGCAATTTTGCCGAAACCACCAACAATGCCATTCGCAGCTCACTGAGCACCTTTATTCAGCGCATTTTAGAATAATGCCGCAACCGGCCCCATTTCCATATAGTAATTGAAAAGGCTGCCCAGGGGCAGCCTTTTTCTGTATCAGACATGTTGTGTAAACCGCTCCAGGTCTTTGAGCTTGAGCTTATCTTCATAAAATGCCCGGTTGAAGATAACACCCCAAACGCCAATGTCCTGCAGGCGCTCAATATCCTCAATGGTGCTGATGCCGCCGCTGGCCAGAATGCAGATGCCGGGGTAGCGCTCAATGAGGTGCTTGTACAGATCAATGGAAGGACCACTCAGTTCGCCATCGCGGGAGATATCAGTGGTTTTTACATATTTAAGGCCCCGCTCGTAGAAGTAGCCGATATGATCGGCCACATCGATCTCGGTGGTTTTGGCCCAGCCCCGGATAGCGATTTTGCCATTGAGGGCATCGGCTCCCAGGGTGATTTTTTCCCGGCCGTAGGAGATGAGCCAGGAGGTAAAGAGCTCTTTGCGGCTTACGGCAATGGAGGCCGCCGTAATGTAGCTGGCGCCGTACTCATAGGCCTTGCTGATATCGCCATCGGTGGTAATACCACCCGAAAAATCAATCTGCAGCTTGGTGTAACCGGCTATGGTTTCGAGTACCCCATAATTTACCGGGCGGCCCCGGCGGGCACCTTCCAGGTCAACCATGTGGATCTGCTCGATGCCATGGTCTTCAAATTTTTGAGCTACCTCCAGGGGGTTTACATCATATTTGGTGACCTTGTTGAAGTTGCTCTTGTCAACATGGACGCACTGCCCTTTGATCACCGCTATAGATGGTACAATTTTTATCATAAAATCCTGAATAAGAGTAATAAGGATGGACGGCCGGGCAGCTGGCTAAAAAAGTGGCGGATTACCTGCAGCTGCTGCCGATCGTTTTGGCCCCTTGTTTAACGTCTGCTCATCAATTTAGGCAAAATCATCCAACTCTACAAGTTTAAATCCCTCGCCGCGCACACTCAGAATCTGCAGGCGGGCATCTTGCCGCAGCAGTTTGCGCAACTTGGTAATGTACACATCCATGCTGCGGGCATTAAAGTAACTGTCGTTGTGCCAGATGGCATTAAGGGCTTCGGAGCGGTCCAGGGTCTGGCCCTTGCGCTCGGCCAGCATTTTCAGCAGGGCGGTTTCCTTGGCGGTAAGGGATTGGCTTTCGCCTTCCAGGCGCAGCTCGTGCTGCTGGGGAATAAACACATAGCGGCCCAGCTGCAGAGGCCCCTCAGGAGCAGTATAGGCGCCTGCAGCACCGCGCTGGCTGCGCCGCAAAATGGCCTGTATGCGTAGCAGCAGCTCTTCCAGGCTAAAGGGCTTGGTCACATAATCATCGGCCCCCAGCTGAAAACCCTTCAGGGTATCTTCCTTCAGGCTCTTGGCGGTTAAAAAAATGAGGGGCACCTCCTGGTTTCGCGCCCGGATCTTTTCGGCCAGGCTAAAGCCATCCAGCTGGGGCAGCATCACATCCAGCAGGCACAGATCGGGCGTTTCCTGCTACAAACAGCTCCAGCCCCTGCAGGCCGGTGGTGGCCAGCCGGGTCTGGTAGCCTTTTACCTGCAGGTACTCCTGCAGGATCTGCCCCAGGTTGGGATCATCTTCTACTACCAGAATGCTAGCGTTTTGCATGGGGCTGGGGGGATAGGGGGAGGGTTACGGTAAACTGGCTGCCGGCGCCGGGCCTGCTCTGCACACCGATGGTGCCGCCGTGGGCTTCGGTGCTGTAGCGCACAAAGGCCAGCCCCAGGCCAAAGCCCTTAACATTGTGCAGGTTGCCGGTGGGTACGCGGTAAAAAGTATCGAAGATCTTTTCCTGGTTTTCCCGGCTAATGCCGATGCCGGTATCACTTACCTGTATGGCCAGGGCAGGCTGGCCCTGCAGGCGGGTGGTGCTGGTCTGCACCCTGATCTGGGGGGCGCCTTCGGAGTATTTAATGCTGTTTTCCAGCAGGTTGTTCAGAATGCCGGTCAGCTGCAGGCGATCGGCCTGCAGCAGGGGGGTATCAGCTTCCAGCTGCAGGTGTATAGCGCCCCCTCGGGCAGCTGCAGGCGGTAGATGTCGGCTACTTCTTCAATGAGTGTGTGAGCATCGACCGGCTCCAGCTTCAGGCTGGGTTTCTGCCGCTCCAGGCGGGCGATCTGCAGTACTTTTTCCACCTGCTGGCCCAGGCGCCGGTTTTCCTGTCGGATAATGCCCAGGTAGCGCTCCAGAATATTGGGCTGGCGCAGCAGGTCGGGATCGGCCAGGGCCTCGCAGGCCATGCTTACGGTGGCAATAGGAGTCTTTAGCTCATGGGTCATGTTGTTGACAAAATCGCTCTTCATCTCGCTGAGCTTTTTCTGCCGCAAAATGGTCTGTACTGCATACCCAAAGCAGCCCATCACAATCAGGATCAGCAGGCCCGAAGAGGCCAGCGTAGCCCCCATGCGGCTCAGCAGGTAGCGGGTCTGGTTGGGAAAGTATACGCTCAGGTAGCTGTTGGAGCGAAAGATGTCGTTGGGGAAAAGGGCTGCCTGGTAGAGGCTGGCCGTATCGGTAAGCACCCGGGCGCTCTGGTAGACCAGCTGTTTGTGAGGACCTTCCACTACTGCCCAGTGATAATCGGCATCTACCCCGCGCTGGCGCAGGGCCTGCTGCAGCAGGGTGTCGATCTGCAGGGAATCAATGCGTTTTTTTAGCGAAAGGGCCTCGGTGCGGAACTGGCGCATGTAAAAATTATCCATCTGCTGCCGCTCGTAGAGGCGGTCCTGCAGGGCCTTGCTAACTTCCTGATAGGCCTGGGCCTCTGCAGGGCTGGGGCGCCGGTCTCCGGACGCTTGTGGGCGCCACACCACCTGCCCGTTCTCTACTTTAACCCGGGAGCGTACCGAATCTATGGGGATAAGCGCAATGGTATTGCCGGAATCCAGCGGCAGGGGAGCCACATGGCCCCCCTCCTGCGGGCCGGGCAGGCTGCGGTAGACCGTGCCGGCGGGCATCTCAGCCCTGCCCTGAGCCTGGGCCGGCGGCAGTTTGGTTACCGCTATCTGATTGCCCCATATTCTGATATCGCTTTGCCGGTAGGTGAAGCGGATCACCTCCTGCTTCTCCAGCTTCTGACTTACCTCTACCAGGGCCTCCTGCACATGGCGGGCCAGCTCCTCTTCCTTAAGCTGTACGGCAGCCCGTATCCAGTAGAGCTGAAAGAAGATCAGGCCCAGCATGGCCAGGCTCATCACAAGGCTTAAGAGAAGTACGTTGGTTCGTGTCATTGCTTAACGCTAAAATAAGGTGAATGCGGCGCATTCGTTAGCCTTTAACATACTTTAACGTTCGTTAACAGCGCCTTAACATCCCCGTATAGGTGCTTTTGGTACATTTGGTAAAACGAACCAAACACCAATTAGTATGAAAAACAGCCTACTGCTATGGATAGTAACACTGGCCCTGGGGGTCTGCGTTCAGGAGGCGGCCGCTCAGCAGGCGCCCGCCAAAAAAAGCTATAAGATCATCATTCAGGAAAAAGGGGAAGAAGCCCAGGTCTTTGAGTACAACAGCCTGGAGGAACTGCGGGCCGACCCCCGCCTGAAAGATAAGCGCCTGCCCGGCTTTGAGGAGGGGGATGGCCGGTTCTTTCTGGATCGGGATGCACAGGATCATCCCTTTGTGCTGCGGGCCGATAAGCTCATGATGCTGCGTGATTCGCTCAGCACTACCCCTTTCCGGCGGTATCTGAGCATTCCGGAGGGAGCGGAAATCCAGGGTAGCCGGCACTTTTTCCGCTCTGACTCAGGCGCGGTGATCCGGGGCGATGTGTTTAAGCGGCTGGAAGAGCTGGACATTCACATGCCCGATGTAGAAAAGATACAGGTGTACCGGCTGAGTGAAGACTCCCTTGTAGGGGGCCAGCTTTCAGAAGAGCTGCGCAGCCTGCTGAAGGAGCGGCAGGGCGCCCTGGGTGAACAGGAGCGGGTCCTGATCTTTCGCCTGCGGGAGGGCGCTGAGCGGCCTGCCCTGCCTGAGGCACCCAGCCTGCCCGCCCCTCCGGCCCTGCCCGATGCCGAGCTGCGGCGCCTGCCGGAACCAGAGCGCAAAGGGGAATGGCTGGAAGAGCTCTCGGTTTACCCCAACCCCAGCAGCACCCAGCTGAATGTGCGCTTGCAGTCGGCTACACCCGGCCCGGCCCTGCTGCGCCTGATCGACAGCAGCGGCAGGGTGGTGCATGAAGAGCAGCTGCCCGATGCGGGCCTGCTTATTAAAAAGGTGTTGCCCGTGCCCCAGGGCAAAAAAGGGGTCTACCTGCTGCAGCTCAAGCAGGGCAACAGCACCCATACCCATCGGGTACTGCTTCAGTAAATCCATCCAATTTCTTCATACACAGGAGTAAAGGTCCGGCAGGCTTGCCGGACTTTTTTTTGGCCCCCTGCTGCATTCTCCGCCCGGGCATATGTTTATTCGTATTTTTCCCCCTTACTTTGCAGCATGGAACTGAAAGGAAACGACTATTATATCCAGGGGCTACAGGTGCAGCAGCTGTGCGACGAATTTGGCACCCCCCTGTACCTCTATGATGCCGATAAGATAAAAGCGCAGCTGGACAAGCTGCAGGAGGCCTTTGGGGGCTTTCCGGTACGGTTTAAATATGCCGCCAAGGCCCTTACCAACATCAGCATCCTGAAGCTGATGCGCCACTATGGCCTGGGGCTGGATGTGGTATCCATACAGGAGGCCATGCTGGGCCTTAAGGCGGGCTATCCGGCTAAGGATATTCTCTATACGCCCAATTGCGTATCGTTTGAAGAAATTCAGATGGCCGTAGAAATGGGGGTGATGATCAACATTGATAACATCAGCATCCTGGAGCAGTTTGGCCACCAGTACGGCGGCTCGGTGCCCATTTGCATTCGGCTGAACCCGCACATTATGGCCGGGGGCAATACCAAGATCTCTACCGGCCACATCGACAGCAAGTTTGGCATATCGGTGCTGCAGATGCGCCACCTGCTACGCGTGGTAAAGACCAATGGCATTAAGGTAGTAGGCCTGCATGTACACACCGGCTCCGATATTCTGGATGCCGAGGTGTTTTTGCGCGGCGCCCAGATTGTGTTTGATGCCGCCCGGGAGTTTGAGGAGTTGCAGTTTCTGGATTTTGGCAGCGGCTTTAAGGTGCCCTACCGCCATGATGATGCCACCACCGACCTGCGCCAGGTGGGCAGCCGCCTGAAGGAGGCCGTAGCGGGCTTTACCAAAGACTATGGGCGGGAGGTGGAGATCTGGTTTGAGCCGGGTAAGTACCTGGTAAGCGAGGCCGGCTACCTGCTGGTACGCACCAACGTGATCAAGACCACGCCGGCTACGGTATTTGCAGGGGTAGATAGTGGCATGAACCACCTGATCCGCCCCATGATGTATGATGCCTACCACGACATGTTTAACCTGAGCAACCCCAATGGGATTCAGCGGGTCTACACCGTAGTGGGCTATATCTGCGAGACTGATACCCTGGGCTGGGACCGCAAACTAAACGAGCTGAAGGAAGGGGATATCATCGCCATCAAAAATGCCGGCGCCTATGGCTACAGCATGTCCAGCAACTACAACAGCCGCTTTCGCCCGGCCGAGGTGCTGGTATACGAGGGCAAGGCGCACCTGATTCGCCGCAGAGAGACCCTGGACGACCTGTTGAGAAATCAGCAGGAGGTAGAATTTTAGGGCCTGTAGGGCCTGTCCCCGAGCCCGCTACTCCCCGGTAGCGGGCTTTTTTGCGTTTAGCGCCGCAGGCGCGGGCCAAAGCGGATCACCATCCAGACAATCAGCAGCAGAATAAAGACCCAGCCGGGAATCTGGCCGGCCAGCAGCGTTTCGTTCAGCACCAGCAGCAGCAGGGCTATCAGCAGCACAATGATGGCATTAAGGGGGTATTTCATGCAGCGAAGAAGAGGTGTGGAGCCGAAAGATACACAAAAGTGCCCAATGTGGCAGCCTTGCCGGGGCATCTCTCCGCTTACTCGATCTTGCTGGTCTGGCGCACAATGCGGTGAATGACCCGGTCTAGCTCCCGGGTGGTTTTGGTCAGGTAGCCGAACCACTCCTTGTTTTCCAGGCTTAGCTGGTCTTCATTCACCAGCTGGGTAATGCCCAGAATGGTGGCCACCGGCCGGCGGATCTCGTGCGAGTAAAGCGAGGCTATTTCGCTCAGGTGCTCATACTGGCGTTGCTGCTTGTCGATGTTGGTGGAGTTAAAGGCTACCCCAATCACTTTTTGGTCAGGATCATAGACCGGAAAATATTTGACCAGAAACCAGAGCGCCAGGCCTGGTTTAAAGGCCAGCTTGATCTTTGTCTCTACCGGTATGCCGCTCAGGGCGCTCTGAAAGTGCCGCACAAAGTCTTCTTCCGTGCCCGGCAGCACATACTCCAGGATATTTTGCCCCACGGCCAGCTCCCGGTTGTCGTAAAACTTGCGCATGCTCTCCTGGGCCATTTTATTAAAGGAGATCACCCGGTAGTCGGCATCGATGAGAATGTTGATATCGGAGGTGCTGTTGAGGATGGCTGTAAGCTTGGTGTTGGTATCGCGCACCTGATCTTCGGCCAGTTTCTTATCGGTCACATCCTTAAACAGAATGGTGAGGCCCTCCTCTGAGGGGTAGGCCGTTATCTCATACCACTGCCCGCTTTGGGGCCGGTAATCCTGAAACATTACCGATATCCCCTCCCGCATGGCCTTTTTATAAGCAGCCGGATAGTTGTAGTCCTCGGTATCGGGATAAAGGTCCCAGAAGCATTTGCCGACCAGCTCTTCCCGGCAGAAGCCTATTTTCTTTTCGGCCACGGCATTTACCTTTACAAAGCGCCAGTCGTGGTCCAGCAGCAGAAAGCCATCGGTGATGGTTTCCAGAATGGTATCGATCTTTCGGGCGTACTCCTGGGTCTGGCGCTGGGCCAGTTCAGAGTCGGTAATGTCATAGCCAATGCAGCAGAGCTCGCTAACGGCCCCGCTGAGGTCCTGTACGGCAGAGATCTCCCAGTGCGACCAGGCGGTGCCTCCCTGTCCATCGGGCTTGCGCAGGCGGGCGGTAAATACTTTGTTGGGGTTGCTCAGGCATTTGCGGATCAGCTCATGGCTTTTGGGATATCTTCCTCAAAAATGGAGCAATCGTGGTGCATGCCCACAAAATTAGGGGTGATAAACCCATAGCGCTGTGCAAACAGGGGGTTTACATAGGTGTAGAACCCATCGGGACTAAGGCACACCAGGTAAAAGGTGGGGGAGTTAACCAGATGCCGGTAGGTGCTGCTGATAAGGGTTTCGCCTTCCATACGATAAACAGGGGGCGCCTAGCCTGCATCCCGGGAATAAGCTGTCCCGGGCAGTAGCGCATAAGGTAAGATAGCGCAATTTTTTAGGATTTCACAGCGCGGGCCAGCAGAATCCAATAGGGGCATGCAGAAATAATCCAACAGGGGCCTTTCAAAGGCAGCAGCACCCCATGCAGCGCTTACAAGCACCGTAGGGGTTTCCAGGGCTACAAGAGGCTGACTGCTTAGCGTTTTTTGGCTTCGTACAGAAGCTTGCCTTCCTTATCCCACTCCTGCTGGATAAAAGCTGTCTGCTGCTCCCAGGGAGTAGGGGGGTACTGCACCACCCGCTTACGCTTCTGCTTGGGGCCGGCATAATACTCGGTCCAGGTACCTACCTTCTGATCAAAGCGGTATTCGCCCCGCACGGCCAGGCGGCCATCTTCAAAAAAGTAAAAATAGTTTCCTTCCTTTTTACCGTACTCAATGGGAATCACTTCCCGAATCTTCTGGTGGTTGGCATCCCAGTAGGTGATCTTGGAGTCTTTGGGCCAGCCGCGGAAGTATTTTTCCTTTCCGTCCAGCACGTAGTAGTCGTACATTTTGCGGTAGGTGGTCCAGCGGCCATGCTTGGTGCCTTTGTAGATGATGCCTTCTTCAATCACCTGTCCATCACGGGTAAGCTTGTAGGGACCGTGCAGCAGCATGCCTTTGTCGGGGGTAGGGGTGCCGCCAATCTTTACCGTTTTGCTTTTGTACTCGTACCAGTAGATGTCGCGCACATAGGGGTCTGGCTCTTCCCACTCCCGCAGCAGGTGAAAGAGCTGGATCTTTTCCGCATCGCCATAGCCGGTCTTGGAGAAGCCTTTGCGCGTCTTGATGTCGTAAAACACATTCTTCTTCCGCTTCTTCTCCGGGATCTCTTCCTCTCCCTTCTCCTCGTCTTCGTCAAAATCAATGGTAAGGGGCTTATCGGTTACCAGCGAGCCGGTAGCCGTAGTGTCGGTTTGGGCCGACAGGGGCTGCTGTAGCACCAACAGCAAGGGGAGCAGAAAAGCAGGGATCAGGTAGTGTTTCATGCCAAAAGAGTAACGCAGAAGCGGCGGCCTTGGTATAGCTAGAGCTACCCGCCGGGCCTTGTAGTGCAAAATAGGAGTTTTCTCCGATTTTATAAACAAGCCTGGGGATAAGGCGGCAGCCGCTTCCTGAGTTTCAAATTCTCAACCCTAACAGCGATGGACTAAAAATAATTCTTGCCGGGGGCAATGATTGGAGAGGGGGGTGTTGGTGAAAACACTAACACATTGGGGAGTGCCTAACGTCCGTTGAATAAAGCAGGCGACCTTCCCGGCCTTTGCCGAACCTACGCTAGGATAGACAATAGCACTGTCAATGACTGAATGCGCTGGGGGAGCTTGCTTTATTCTGTTATTATGGTTCGTTTATTTATTTTATTATTTCCAGGATCTGGGCTTCCTCGGATTGGAGGAAGTTGCGAATAGCTACTACATTTTTGTTTATCAGTTCAGTGATGGATTTGGTCGTTAGGTTTCCCGTCTTTAGCCATATGATTTTTGGAGGAAACCCTTTCAGCACATTCAGATCCACAAAGTCAGAGTCAAAGGTCACTACTGCATAATCGTTTGCCTTGGCATAAAAGAAGATCTCTAAATCCGAAGCATTCTCCAGTCCCAGATGTCGCACCTGCTTTGTGCCTGGAAAAGTCTCCTCAAGCTGCTTTGCAATCTTGGGAGATATATTCTGGTCGAACAGTAGGGTCAAGATGCAATCCGAAGCTTATGTTCTTTATCAGCAGCAAAAGCAAGGCAAGCATTAATCATTTCCTCGTTGAGCTCTTCAAAGTCAGCCATGATTTCCGCTTTTGACATTCCATTAGAGAGCCAGTTGAGTACATCATATACCGTTATTCTGGTTCCCTTAATTGTGGGTCTACCGAATCTTTTGTCAGTTCTTATTTCTATGTAGTCCTGGTAATTCATATCCCAATATACTCAAAAGTTGGCTACCATGTTCCGACTCAATGAACCCTCACAACTGGGTATCCGCTACAGTAGCTATTTTTTTTGCTATAGTTTAGGCCTAACATAAAGCTTGCGAGGCTGAAATCCTATCCCCTTGTTGGTGTTTTCACCAACAAGCCTCTAAAGCCACCTGCTACCAGCGGCTTGGTGATGGGAGAGGGCTCGGTGAAGTTGTTGGTGAAAACACCAACAACAGGAACGACCGCTGCCTTGTGCCAGGCGGTTTGGCAGGGAAGGGGTAACAAAAAGGCCGGAGGATGCAGGGCCTCCGGCTTTGAGATACGATGGGATAGGTATCGACCTTACTTCGCCAGTAGCTCGGTGCTGCGGCGGATAAAGTCGGTGAGGGCGGCGCCCTGTAGCATGTCCTGGCTCAACAGGGCCAGATCATAGGCCTGGCGGGCCAGGGCTTTCTGCTTGTCGGCATCCTGCTCGCCGGCCAGCTTGCCGATCAGGGGGTGGTTGGCATTTACAGTCAGCTGGTAGCTGTCGGGCATCTGGCCAAAGGCCATTCCCTATTATTCGCCCACAAGGCTTAAAATTTTTGCTAGAATTTTTTCAGATATTCTAAAATCGGTCTGCTGTAGTTGCTCAAGGAGTGGCGTCAGCCTATCTACATGCCCTTTGTGCTTTGCTTTAACCAGTATGCCCAGGCTGCCCGTTGTCTGTAGGTTTAAAGATTTGGCAACCTTTCTTGCTTTAAGATCATCGATTACGACTACTGATTCTGGTACCTCAAGGCCCAAAGCTATTGCACTGGACTCTCCTACTCCAAGTATCTGTTCAAGGATAGTTTGATATGACTGATTTGCAACTTTCCTGATAAGAATCCAGTCCGGCAGTTGCTTGCCATACTCCGAAGCTACTTCTGGTGTCACATAGATAGAACTGTAACACAGCCTAAGGAGATCAAGCTGATTGATTTTATCATAGAGAATCAAGCAACTCGTATCACAAATAATCAGCTCAGGCATTTTCTATATCAGACAGCAGATCTTCCTCGGACTGGCTGAATAGAGAAAATCCGAACTTACCCAGTATTTCTATAAATGCTCGTTTTGAAAGCCCAGCCAAATCAGCAGCCTGCCCAAGAGATAGCCTTTCTCTTTCATAGAGTTCACCAGCCAGGATGATCTTCAGCTCTGGCTCATTGATATCTATGTTGTCCGGTATATTCAAACTTACTGTCCGCATGTGTTAGCGTCTTTAACATTCATAATCTTAATATACGAACTTTAGTTTCTATTCTGCTCCAGAACCATGCTTGATGAAGTGTACTTACTTTGCCAGCAGAAAACTAAATACCCACTACTACACTCTACCGAAGCTGCTTTTTTTACTTGGGCATAACCGCTGTTTACTTGAGTCCAACTACTGAAAAACAGCTGTCATAGCTTTTTTTGCTCTAGTTTAGGCCTAACATAAAGCTTGCGAGGCTGAAATCCTATCCCCTTGTTGGTGTTTTCACCAACAAGCCTCTAAAGCCACCTGCTACCAGCGGCCTGGTGATGGGAGAGGTACTCGGTGAAGTTGTTGGTGAAAACAGCTTGCGAGGCTGAAATCCTATCCCCTTGTTGGTGTTTTCACCAACAAGCCTCTAAAGCCACCTGCTGCCAGCGGCCTGGTGATGAGAGAGGGCTCACCCCTTTGGTGAAGTTGTTGGTGAAAACACCAACAACAGGAACGGTCGCTGCAGTGGGCCAGACGGTTTGGAAGGGAGTGGATAAAAAAAGCCGGAGGTTGTAGGGCCTCCGGCTTTGGGATACGATGGGAAGGGTATCGCCCTTACTTCGCCAGTAGCTCGGTGCTGCGGCGGATAAAGTCGGTGAGGGCGGCGCCCTGCAGCATGTCCTGGCTCAACAGGGCCAGGTCGTAGGCCTGGCGGGCCAGGGCTTTCTGCTTGTCGGCATCCTGCTCGCCGGCCAGTTTGCCAATCAGGGGGTGGTTGGCATTTACAGTCAGCTGGTAGCTGTCGGGCATCTGGCCAAAGGCCATTCCCTGCATCATGCTCATGTCCTTCATGCGGCGCATAAACTCGGGCATGGTCAGGGTTACGGGCAGCTCGTCGGGGGCCATGGGGCTTACCTGCACGGTCTTGCTCTTGTCGCCCACGGTTTCCTCAAATACCCCCTTCACCTGCTCTTCCTGCTCCTTGCTCAATACGCTCTCCAGCTTCTCGTCTTTTTCAATCAGCTTGTCGATGGTGTCGGCATCTACGCGCTTAAGGGAGGTTTTTTCCAGCTTGCGCTCCAGCAGGTTCACAAAGTGGCTGTCCAGGGGAGAGCCCAGCTCCAGCACATCGTAGGCGCGGCGCCTGGCCGACTGCACATAGGCATCCTGCTGGCCGGGATGGGTGGTGTAGAGCCATACCTGATCGCCTTTTTTGTCGGTTTGGTTGGCCTTAATCTGCTCACCATACTCGGGCATGGTGTAGTACTTGCCCTCGGTGCTTTTCAGCAGGGAGAAATCCTTGGCACGGTCGTAGAACTTGTCGTCGGTGATCATGCCGTATTTTACGAACAGGCCAATATCGTCCCACTTCTTCTCGTAGGCGGCGCGGTCTTTCTTAAAGAGCTCCTGCAGCTTGTCGGCCACTTTTTTGGTGATGTGGCTGTTGATCTTCTTTACGTTGCTGTCGGCCTGCAGGAAGCTGCGGCTTACGTTCAGCGGAATATCGGGCGAGTCGATCACCCCGTGCAGCAGCTGCAGGAATTCAGGCACAATGTCTTTTACCTCATCGGTAATGAACACCTGGCGGCTGTAGAGCTGGATCTTGTTTTTCTGTACCTCAAAATCATTCTGCAGCTTGGGGAAGTACAGAATGCCGGTAAGGGTAAAGGGATAGTCTACATTGAGGTGGATCCAGAACAGGGGGTCCGGCGCAAAGGGGTAGAGCTCTTTGTAAAACTTCTGGTAGTCCTCGTCGGTAAGCTCGGAGGGCTGGCGGGTCCAGAGGGGTTTGGTCTCATTGATCTGCTCGGGCTGACTTTGTTTTGGCTCCTCACCCTCTTTTTCGGCAGGGGCTTTCTCGCCGCTGTCGAAGTACACGGGGATGGGCAGGAATTTGCCGTATTTTTCCAGGATGCTGCGCAGGCGGTAGGACTCCAGAAACTCCTCGCTGTCCTTGTTCACATAGAGCACCACATCGGTACCCCGCTCGGCCTTCTGGGCAGGGGTGATCTCAAACTCGGTATTGCCGGTGCAGGACCAGCGGGCGGCCTCGGCGCCTTCCTTAAAGGAGCGGGTGATGATCTCTACCCGATCGGCCACCATAAAGGAGGAGTAGAAGCCCAGACCAAAACGTCCGATGATGTTTTTGGCATCGCCCTCCTCCTTGTATTTCTCGATGAATTCGGTGGCGCCGCTAAAGGCGATCTGGTTGATGTACTTTTTGATCTCCTCGGCGGTCATGCCAATGCCATTGTCACTTACGGTAATGGTTTTGGCCTCCTTGTTCAGCCGTACCGTAACCTTCAGCTCGCCTACCTCGCCGGGCACTTCGCCCAGTTGTGACAGTTTTTGTAATTTCTGGCAGGCATCTACGCCATTGCTCACCAGTTCCCGCAAAAAGATCTCATGGTCGGAGTAGAGAAATTTTTTGATGATGGGGAAAATGTTCTCGGTATGAATGGAGATAGTTCCTTTTTCCTGCATAGCCGTTTAATTTTTTAAAGTTTTGCTGCTCTCTCTTTTTCAAAAAACTGTTCCGCACGGGGCAAAGTGCCAAAAAGTGACACTTTGGCAGGGGTGTACTATCTGCTCCCAATCTGCTTTTTTTTTCCCCTGCTAACCTTATTACTTCGCTAATCGGAGGTAGTCATTCCATCAGTCATGTTTACGCAAATTAGCACCTTTCTTTCCTGGGTTTCGGAGCTGGGCATACGCCCGGACTATTCCCTGGGTAAGAAGAAGTATATGAAGCTTGTAAACCAGCTCAGTTTGCTGGTAGCGGCTATTTCATTGCTGTTTGTGTTTGTTCCCTACCCGCAGGAGCCCCTGGTGCTGTCGCTGGTAAAATGGGCCGCACCCCTGGCCCTGCTGGGCGCTCCGCTGCTCAACTGGCTGGGCCACCCCAAGCTGGCCAAAACGGGCTTTTACCTGCTGCTAAACGGCTATTGCTTTATGATTGGCCTGTATGGGGGCAACTCCAGCGGAGGGCACCTGTTCTTTATTCCCATCATCTTTGGCTCGGCCCTGGTGTTTGATATGCGCAAGATCGGCCAGCGCCTGTGGGTGCTTACCGTACCCCTTTGCACCATCCTGAGCCTGTGGGTGCTGGACAGTTCCTTTGCGCCCGATGCAGTAAGGTTTGCCGCCGATTTGCACCAAACCTATATTCTGAACTACCTGATTACGGTCCTGGCCTCCTTTCTGCTGGCCTACCTGTACTTTCGGGTGACCAGCCAGCAGCAGCGCCAGCTCTCGGCTGTGATTCACCAGCTGGGCGATCTGAATGCCACGCTGACCGAAAAAGAACGCTCCCTGCAGCACCACCTGCAGTACTCCGATATGCTGCTGGAAAACCTGCAGGCCAGCAAAGATTACTTTCAGTCGGTGATCCAGAATGCCAACGACATTATCTGCATTACCGATGGCAAGGGGCTGATCAAATACCTGACCCCTTCCTTCTACCGCCTTACCGGCTTTAGGGCCGAAGAGATGCGCAATGCGGCCATCTTCGACTACATCCATCCCAATGACCTGGGCTACTGCCAGGAGCGTTTCTTTTTGCGGGTAGCAAACAGCAGCCCCCGCCAAACGGCCATGTTCCGCTGCAAAAAAGCCGATGGCACCTACCTCTTTCTGGAAGCCAACGGCAACAACCTGCTGGACAATAAGGCTGTGGGCGGTATTGTGATCAACGCCCGGGACGTAACCGAGCGGGTGCTGTTTGAGCAGCAGCTCATGCGCAAGGAAGCCAACATGCGCAGCATTCTGGACAACAGCCCGCTTACCATCTGGCTGGTAGATCAGGAATACCACCTGCTGGATTACAACAAGGCCTTTTCCTACCGCATCCAGCAGAGCTTTGGCATTCGCCTCTCCCGCGGTATTAAGCTCTCGGAGGTGTTTCCGCAGGAGGTGGTAGAGCTCTGGAAGCAACGCTATGCAGCCGCCCTGGCTGGCAAGCGGGAGGTGTATTACGAGTCGATGGAAGTAGATGGGGAAGACCGCATCTTTCAGGTGCGGGTATACCCGGTGCTGAAAGAGGGCGAGCTGGCCCGCTTTACCGTACTGGCCGAAGACATTACGCTGCAAAAGCAGGCCGAGCAGGCGCTGATCCAGGCCAAGGAAAAGCTGA
>NZ_AODQ01000072.1 GCF_000348925.1 Cesiribacter andamanensis AMV16
GTAGGCTGTCATTTCGACCAGCGGGAGAAATCCTGGAAATTTACCAGTAAAGAGTTGTCTTATCCAAGATCTCTCCCGCTGGTCGAGATGACAGCGTTCCTTTAAGTTTTTGGGCTAAAATACTGTAACATGAGCATGTTCAAACCATTTAGAAAATTCGGGATGACTCATGTTTCTTTTTATAGATATGATGGATTGCCCGATGCTCCGTTTCCGTGGGTAAGGGTTCACCTACCCCTGACCAACCACCCCAGCGGCGGTTGATCAGGGGCGAAATGGGTAGCCCCTACCACACAATGGGCTCCAAGCCCTGCTGTGCCAGGTAGTCATTGGTCTTTTTAAAGTGCTTATTCCCAAAAAAGCCCCTGTTGGCAGCAAAGGGGGAAGGATGGGCCGATTTCAGCACCAGGTGTTTGCTCTCATCAATGATGGCTCCCTTCTTTTGGGCATAGGCCCCCCAGAGCAAAAAGACCAGCCCCTTTTTCTCCCGGGAGAGCAGCTCTATGACGGCATCGGTAAATTCTTCCCAGCCCTTTTTCTGATGGCTGCCCGGCTGGTGGGCCCGCACCGTAAGGGTGGCATTGAGCAATAGCACCCCCTGATCGGCCCAGCGCTCCAGGTTGCCTGTGGGAGGAATGGGGGTACCAAATTCATCGCTGACCTCTTTATAGATGTTTTGCAGTGAGGGGGGTGTGGCCACCCCATCGGCTACTGAAAATGCCAGTCCATTGGCCTGGCCGGGATTATGGTACGGATCCTGCCCTAAAATCACTACCTTTACCCCCTCAAAGGCACAGTGGGCAAAGGCGTTGAAAATGAGCGGGCCGGGGGGATAGACGGTATGCGTTTTATATTCCTGGCGGACAAACGCTGTTAGCTCCCGGAAGTAGGGTTTTTGAAATTCATTTTGTAACTTATCCTTCCAGGATGAGGCAATTTTTACATCCATGTCGATGTTAGTCTTTTAGAAAGATTTGTTCGGCGATCGAACTCTTTTCACCGTATAGTAAGTAATTTAAGCAAAAAGCGCAAGAATGGTTTCGGAAGTTACCCAAGGGGTGAAGGTAAGCGTGGAAACCGAGTATCAGCCCGAATACTCCAGCCCGGGGCAGATGCATTTCGTGTTTACGTACCGGATCACCATCGAAAATAATAGCCAGTATACCGTGCAGCTGCTGCGGCGGCAGTGGTTTATCCACGATGCCAACAACACCAACCGGGAAGTGGAAGGAGAAGGCGTAGTAGGCCAGCAACCCGTACTGGAGGCCGGCCAGAGCCATACCTACGTTTCTGGCTGCAACCTCAAATCCGGCATCGGCAAAATGTTTGGCACCTACCTGATGGAGCGGGTCCTGGATGGGAAGAAGTTTCGGGTCAAGATCCCGGAATTCACCATGATCGCCCCCTTCAAACTCAACTAAGCGCATTCCGGTGCAGCTCTCCCAGAAACTGTTTCAGGCCAGCGCCTGGCTGCGCTACTGGCTGGAAGCTGTTAACGAGCACTCCCTGCATGCCCCCTTTGTCTATCAGCTTTACCGGGAAGTGATTCGCCCACAGGGCCCGTCCCTGCCTGCTGTAGAACAGCTGCGGCGGGAGCTGCTGGAGTCGGGCGAGTGGCTACAGCTGCAGGAGATGGGGGCTGGCTCAAGCCTTACCACAAACAACAAGCGCCCTGTAGCCAGCATTGCCCGCCATAGCCTTACCCCTGCCCGCTTTAGCCAGCTACTCTATCGCCTGCTGCAGTTTACCCAGGCCCAAACGGTGCTGGAGCTGGGCACTTCCCTGGGGCTTAACAGTCTGTACATGGCAGCAGCCATCCCTGCCGGCACCCTCTATACCATAGAAGGATGTCCGCAGACTGCCGCCCTGGCCCGCCGGCATGTTGAGCTGCAGCAGGTCACCAACATTCAGCTCCTGACCGGCAATATCGATCAGCAATTGCCGCAGCTACTTGCCCAGGCCTCCCCTCAACTAGACCTGGCCTACCTGGATGCCAACCATACCTATGAGGCCACGCTCCGCTATTTTGGCTGGTTGCTTCCCCATCTGCACCCTCAGTCGGTAGTGGTGGTAGATGATATTCACTGGTCGGCCGGCATGCAGCAGGCCTGGCAGGAGCTGTGCCGCCACCCCTCGGTTACCCTTAGCCTTGATCTGTATGAGGCCGGTCTGCTTTTTTTCCGTCCGGGCATGCAGGCGCAGCAGTATGTACTGGAGTATTAAGCCAGTAGTACAAGCGCCTGCTAAAGCTGAGGCGTCCAGTAGCTGCTTGCTGGTGCTAGCCTACAGGTTAGCAAATTCACTACAAGCCCTGAGCAACACCCTATCACCGGACCATCCGGATCCAGACCTCCCGCCCCGCCCGGGGTTTAATGGAGTTATAACAGGAGCTGATGCTTACATGGCTGAAGTGGGGCTCAAAGTAGGCCCGATACTCCTGTTCCTCTCCGCCAAAGGGGGGATGTTCGCTATTGAGGGGTACATTGAACAACACCCCCACCAGCTTGCCGCCCGGCTTCAGCAGGCGGGCAGCCTGCCGGGCATAGGCCGGCCGTTGCGAGGGGTGCAGGGCACAGAAAAAGGTTTGCTCCACAATCAGGTCCCACTGGCCCTCCAGGGCAAAAAAATCGGCCTGCAGCAGGTGCTGAGCCGGAAAATCCGGATTGCGCTCCTGAAATTTTTGCAGGGGAATAGCCGATAGATCCAGCAGGTACACCTGGGTGAATCCCTGCCGGTGCAGGTACTCGGCCTCCCAGCCACTGCCCCCGCCCGGGATCAGGATGCGCAGCGAGCGGTCTTCCAGCTGATCGAAATAGGTCTTCAGGGGGGTGGTAATGGCCCCGGCATCCCACTGGGTTTGTCCCTGCTGGTAGCGGGAAGTCCAGTAATTTTCATTGAAAACTGACATGGAAGAGAAAATTTTTTTTGATATTTGTCTGTTGAATTATTTCAGCGGAACCAAACAATATTTCTTTTCATTTCTCATTCTTAAGCAAACTATTCGCAAACCAATATGGCTGAGAACACAAGTAAAAGCTCAGGGAAAAATACCAAAACGCTGATCATTGCAATCATAGCCCTGCTGCTTATCATCAACGGTGTGGTCTACTACATGGACTACCGGGAGAAACAGGAAATGAAAGCCGAGATCGCCAGCAAAGATACCGAACTGGCCGATACCTATCGTCGCCTGGATGAAATGAGCACCGAACTGGACAAGCGCATTGCCGAAATTGAAAGCCTGGGAGGAAATGTAGAAGAACTGGAACGTGCCAAAGCCGAGCTGGAAGCCGAGAAGCAGCAGCTGCAGCGCTCCGGCGAAATTGCCCGCCGCCGCCTGAACGAAGTAAACGCCAAGGTGAAGGGCTACGAAGAGCTGCTTCGGGACAAAGATGCCGAGATTGGACGCCTGCGCTCGCTCAGCGACTCGCTCTACGCCGAAAACACCACGCTTAAAACTACCCAGAACAAGCTCTCCGACTCTGTTCGCAGCATTAACCAGAACCGCCAGGAGCTGACCAAAAAGGTAGAGATTGCCTCTCGCCTCAAAGCCGAAAACATCAAGGTGGCCGCTGTAAACAAGCGTGGCAAAGAGCGCGAAGGTGAGTTCCGGGATGGCCAGATCGACAAGCTGAAGGTTACCTTTAACCTGGCCGATAACCCCGTTGCCCCTATCCAGAGCAAAGCCATTATGTTGCGCGTGATTGATCCCAACGGCAATGTGCTCTTTGACGTAGCCACCGGCTCAGGTACCATGATGATTGGCGGCCGCGAAGAATTCTACACCGGCCAGCAGGAGATTCTCTTTGACAACACCCGCCAGCAGCTGACCTTCACCTATGACAAGGGCAGCGATTACGACGAGGGCGTTTACAATGTAGAACTATATGCCGACGGCTACATGATTGGCCAGGAGAAATTCCGGGTAAAATAAGCCCAACAAGACCTTTTCACACCCAAAGCTCTGCCTGCTGGCAGAGCTTTTTTTTTGCACTATGGCATTGCATTACGGATTATTTTCAATAATTTTGCACCTCATTACAAATTTTCTAGTAGTATGTTAAAACAATACGAGACGGTATTCATCTTAAATCCCGTTTTATCTGAGACCCAGGTAAAGGATGCTGTCGACAAGTTCAGAGCTGTATTGACTAACGGCGGAGCCGAACTTGTAAACGAAGAGCAGTGGGGCCTGCGCAAGCTGGCCTACCCGATCCAACACAAAACCACCGGCTTCTATATTCTTTTTGAATATCTGGCGCCTACCAATCTGATCAACACCCTGGAAGTAGAGTTCCGCCGCGACGAAACCGTAATGCGCTTCCTGACCGTTGCCCTGGACAAGCATGGCATCGAGTTCAATCAGAGAAGAAAGAAAGGTGATTTCAACAAAAAAGACAAAGAAGTTAAGGAGGAGCAAGCCTAATGACACTGCAGAACGAACCCATCCAGCGTAACGAAAACCGCAAGAAATACTGCCGTTTCAAGCGCCATGGCATCAAATACATCGACTATAAAGATGCTAACTTCCTGCTGAAATTCGTAAACGAGCAAGGCAAACTGCTGCCCAGCCGCATTACCGGTACCAGCGAGAAATTCCAGAAGAAAGTGGCTACTGCCGTTAAGCGTGCCCGCCACCTGGCCCTGCTTCCTTACGTAACCGATTCGCTGAAATAAATAGCTGTTTGTTGCCTGTAGTTCTAGCGCTGTCCCCCCTCGGTGCAGGCTGTTACCGCCGGCAATACCTAGCCATCAATCAAAAAGAGCATGGAAATCATCCTGAAAACAGATATTAAAGGCCTCGGTTACCGCAATGATCGTGTAACCGTTAAGCCTGGTTATGCACGCAATTACCTTATTCCACAAGGTTTTGCCGTAATGGCCACCAGCAGTGCCCTCAAGCAGCGCGATGAGAACATCAAGCAGGTTGCGCACAAAGCTGAAAAGATCAAAACCGAAGCTGAGAACAAAGCCAACCAGCTGGACGGCCTTAAACTGAGCATCCCTGCCAAAGCAGGCGAAACCGGTAAGATCTTTGGTGCTGTTACTACCCACCAGATCTCAGAAGCCCTTAAGGCTAAAGGTATAGATGTAGACCGCAAGCAAATCTCCATCAAAGGCGATGTAAAAAGCCTTGGCGAGTATGTTGCCGAAGTGGATCTGCACAAAGATGTGAAGAAAGATGTAGCCTTTGAAGTAGTTGCTGAATAAGCGCTCCACTTTTTAAGGTAAACAGGTATATGAAAAGGCGCTCCGCAAGGGCGCCTTTTTTGTATTTCAGCCTACCACTCCCCTTCCCTACTAAGCCTAAAACTTGCTACCTTAGCAGCCATGCAAGCCCTCCGGACCGAAATAACCCCCTCCCCACCCCCCTTCCGGCTTAGCCTGCAGGGGCCCCTGCTGTCGGTGGGCTCCTGCTTTGCCGATGTGATCGGGCAGCGGCTGCAGGCAGCTAAGTTCACCACCCTGGCCAACCCCTTTGGCACCCTCTTCCACCCCCTGCCCATGATCCGTCTGCTGCACATGGCCCTTCAGCAGGAACTACCCCCTGACGAAAGCTACCTGCAGTTTCAGGAACGCTGGCTCAATTACCTGCTGCACTCCTCGCTGCATGCCGGCAGCCGGCAGCAGCTGGAAGCCGTCATTGCAGAGCGTCTGGCACAGGTACGCCGGCACCTGCAGGTGGGACAGGCCCTGCTGCTGACGCTGGGTACTTCTTTTTTGTATGAAGTAAAGCAGCTCCATCTGCCCGTAGCCAACTGCCACAAACAACCGCAAGGGGCGTTTAGCAAACGCCTTACCCCTACCCAAGAAATGTTGGAAGCGCTGCAACGCCTCTGGCAGCTGCTGCGGCAGCACAATCCGGACCTGAAACTGGTCCTAACGGTTAGCCCCGTACGCCACCTCAAAGATGGGCTGGAACAAAATGCCCTTAGCAAGGCCCAGCTGCGCCTGCTCTGCCACCAGCTGGCCCAGCAGCATCCCCAGGAGATCTACTACTTTCCCAGCTACGAGCTGCTGCTGGACGATCTGCGGGATTACCGCTTCTACGCCTCCGACCTGCTGCACCCCAGCCCCCTGGCCGAGCAGTATGTATGGGAAAAATTTACCGCCTGCCTGCTGGATGACGAGGCCCGGGCTTTTCTGAAGGAATGGACCCCTCTGCAGCAGTCGCTGGCCCATCGTCCCTTTAATCCAACATCTGCCGCCCATCGGCAGTTCTTAGAAAATACCCTTCGCAAACTGCAGGCGCTGCCCAAGGGGGTAGATGTATCTGCCGAACTAAACCAGCTGCTGCAGCAGCTTCACACATGAGCCAGCCTACCAACCGCCTTAGCCAGAGCAGCAGCCCCTATCTGCTGTCAGCATCAGCACAATCCCGTAGACTGGTACCCCTGGGGGGAAGAAGCCCTGCAAAAGGCCCGGCAGGAGAACAAGCCCATTCTGCTAAGCATTGGCTACTCGGCCTGCCACTGGTGCCATGTGATGGAGCATGAAAGCTTCGGGAATGAGGGGGTGGCCCGCCTTATGAACGAGCATTTTGTTCCCATTAAGCTGGACCGGGAAGAGCGGCCCGATATTGACCAGATCTACATGGATGCCATACAGGCCATGGGCCTACAGGGCGGCTGGCCGCTCAATGTGTTTCTTACCCCTGCGCAAAAACCATTCTACGGAGGCACTTACTTTCCCCGCCAGCAATGGGAGCAGCTGCTCCAAAATATAGCCGACGCCTGGGCCAAAAACCGCCCGGCGCTGGAAGAATCGTCCGAGAAGTTTGCCGATGCCCTCTCCGCCTCAGATGTGGAGCGCTTTCGGCTGCAGCAGCACCCCCTGCAGATCACCCGGCTAAAGCTGGAGCACCTGTTTAGCAGCTTTCAGAAAAAATTCGATACCAAACGGGGCGGCCTGCAGGGAGCGCCCAAATTCCCCATGCCCAGCCACTGGCAGTTTCTGCTGCACCTGCAGCTGGCCAGCGGCGAACAAAAAAGCGTTGGATCAGGCCGTACGCACCCTGCGGGAAATGGCCTGGGGCGGACTCTACGACCAGCTGGGCGGCGGCTTTGCCCGCTACTCGGTAGATGCTGAATGGTTTGTACCCACTTTGAAAAAATGCTCTATGACAATGGCCAGCTCCTGAGCCTCTATGCCAATGCCTATGCCGCCACCAAAGACGCCCTCTTTCAGCAGGTAGTGGAGCAGACCATTGGCTGGGCCGAGCGGGAAATGCGCAGTCCCGAAGGGGGGTTCTACTGCGCCCTGGATGCCGACAGCGAAGGCGAGGAAGGCAAGTTCTACGTCTGGACCCTGGAAGAGCTGGAAGCGGCCCTGGGCGCAGAAGCCGAGCTCTTCATCGACTACTTCAATGCCACCGAAGGGGGTAACTGGGAAGGCAAGAACATCCTGTTCGTGCGCCAGTCGCCGGACGATTTTGCCAGGGCCTACGAGCTGGATCCCGAAGAATTTAAACAGGCCCTGCAGGAGGCCCGCCAAAAGCTGCTGCACCAGCGCAGCACCCGCGTGCGTCCCGGCCTGGATGATAAGGTGCTGGCCGCCTGGAACGGCATGATGCTCAGCGGTCTCTGCGATGCCTATGCCGCTCTGGGCGAGGCCCGCTACCTGGAGCTGGCCCGCCAAAACGCCGCCTTTATCGAAAAGCACCTGCTGCAGGGAAGCCGGCTGCGGCGCAACCAAAAGGCCGGTACAGCTCCTTCGCCCGCTTTTCTGGACGATTATGCCTTTGTAATTGGCGGCTGGCTGCGGCTCTATGAGGTGAGTTTTGAGGAAAAATGGCTGCAGCTGGCCCGGCGCCTGTGCACCTACTGCCTGCAGGAGTTTTGGGATGAAGAAGAAGGCCTGTTTTTTTACACCGCCAGCAGCAGCGAAGGGCTCATTGCCCGCAAGAAAGAACTCTTTGATAATGTGATCCCCTCGTCTAACAGCCAGATGGCCCACAACCTGTACCGGCTGGGCCTACTGCTGGAGCAGGAGGACTGGACCAGCAGGGCCCGGGATATGGTCTCCCGCATGGAGCGGCTGATCCTCACCGAACCGCAGTACCTAAGTCACTGGGCCGGCCTCTACCTGCACATGGCCTATCCCACGGCAGAGGTGGCTATCAGCGGCCCCGGCTATCAGCAAAAGGCCAGCGAGCTGCACCGGTACTACCTGCCCAATAAAGTAGTAGCCGCCGCCGGGCAGGAGAGCTCCCTGCCCCTGCTGCAGCAGCGCCTGCCCCGGGAGGGCACTACCCTGCTGTATTTGTGCTATAACAAGGCCTGCCAGCAGCCTGTGGCCTCGGTAAGCGAGGCCCTGGTGCAGCTAAAGCAAGCCATAAACCTGGCCTAGTTCTTTACCTCTTTTGCGCTTTTGTTTAATACAGTGATCTATATGCGGGAAGATTTTCATTTAGATAAAATAGATAGCTTCTGGGACTGGTTCAGCGCTCAGGAAGAACATACCCGCCAGGTGCTGGAGGGGCGCTCGGAGCAGGCGCAGGAAGCCCTGGTGCAGGCCTTCAACAACCAGGTGCTGGCCCTGGGCCTGTTTACCTGGGAGCTGGGCCGGGGGCAGCGCCGCCCCTTTTACTTCACCATCTCGCCCAATGGCAGCCGGGAGCTGCTGGAGCACAGCCGCCAACTTATGGAGGCAGCCCCCCGGCTGCCCCAATGGGAGTTTCACCATGCCAAGCCCCCGCAGGAGTGGGACCTAAAATTCAGGCTCTATGATGAAGACTACAACGAGCGGGATGTGGATGCCTCCAGGTGGAAGTTTCGCCTGCAGGAGCATCCGCAAGGGGGTGCCCTTATTCTGCTTGAGGCTGCCAACATTGGCCATCTGGATGGAGAAACCAAACTCACCGCCACCGAGCAGGTGGTCATGAGCCTGCTGGGCGAAGAGCAGAAGATCCTGCATGTGGCCGAGATCCGGATCCTGACCCAACTAAGCAGCGGCAGCACCCCCATCCAGCAGCTCCGGGAACGATTTGAAGCTTTTTTATTTTAACCCCTTCTGGAGTTCTACTATTCCCTCAGCTAAACATGCGCTTTCTCCTACTCCTCCTGTTAGGCTCCTTCTGGTCCCTTACGCTCCCTGCGCAGACCAGCGCCTCACTGCTTACATGGCAGCAGATTGGAGGCTTAGCCCCTACCCCTGCCGACACTACTATTTACTATGGGCCGGATTCGTTGCAATATGCCCAGCTGCGGCTGCCCGCAAGGCAAGGGGCGACACCCGGTGGCTGTTGTGGTGCACGGAGGCTGCTGGCTCAACCAGTATAGCCTCCAGTACATGACCCACCTGAGTGAAGCCCTCACCAAGAGGGGGTTTGCCACCTGGACGCTGGAGTTCAGGCGCGTGGGCGATGCTGGCGGCGGATGGCCCGGCACGCTGCAGGATGTAGCCCTGGGCACCGACTTCCTGCGCCAGCTGGCCAAAACATACCCCCTTGATCTGGGAGAGGTACTGGTGATCGGCCACTCGGCAGGCGGACATCTGGCCCTCTGGCTGGCTGCCCGTACGCAATTGCCCGTAAGCAGCCTACTCTACACGCCTGACCCCCTGCCCCTGAAGGGGGTGGTGGCCCTTGCCGGCATTGCCGACCTGGCTACCTATAGTAGCGAAGCGGGTAGCTGCAATGCTGCTGTAGAAAAGCTTATGGGTGGCCTGCCAGCAGCACATCCCGAGCGCTATGCTCAGGCCTCCCCGGCAGAGCTGCTCCCTGTGGGAGTTCCGCAGCGCCTGTTGCAGGGAGCCGCTGACCCCATTGTGCCGGTGCGCCAGGCCACTGCCTACACAGCGGCCGCCACGGCTGCTGGTGATGATGCCCGGATGGTGCTGATCCCCGAAGCCGGCCATTTTGATCTGGTTGCCCCCTTCTCTCCGGTCTGGTCCCAGGTAGAAGCAGCCTGCCTCTCCCTACTGTCCGGCAAAAAGCAACGCCAGCTGGCCAAAAAGCACCCCGCTACCAGCAGGTAGGGAGTAGCAAAGGGAGTACCCTCTCCAAGGATCATTCCATAGAGGAGCTGGCGTTACCACTCCTGCCACGAATTACCCGTGGCAGGAGTAAGCGGCTAATATGCTACTTTTACTCTATGGCCTGCCAGTACCTCCTTCTTCTTCCTCCACCAGGGGCTTATGTGTACTGCAAGGCTTCTCCTTTTCCAGAAAAGAATACGAACCTGGACATTGCAGGAATGTGAGCGTACGGAAACTATCATTTCCTAATTTAATGTTGTAACTTTGAATTAGAAGCCTGGCCTATGAGAACCATCAAGACCCTACATACTGCGGAATACGCCCCCATTGCCGATCTGAAAACCCATTCGCCCCTTCCCAGCAGAAGCCTGCAACAGATCGACCCCTTTTTGTTTCTGAACCACCACGGGCCGCAAACCTATCTGCCGAACAACAGGGGCCTTCCCTTTGGACCACACCCCCACCGGGGCATGGAAACGGTAACCTTTATCCTGGAGGGCGACATCATGCATAAGGACAGCGGCGGGCATGAAAGCATCATTTCGGCCGGTGGGGTGCAGTGGATGACGGCCGGTCGGGGGCTGATCCATGCCGAAGTTTCCTCGCCACAGTTCAAAAAAGAAGGGGGCCCGCTGGAGATCCTGCAGCTTTGGCTAAACCTGCCAGCCAGGCACAAAATGACAGCGCCTTTTTACCGGGGCCTTCAGCAGGCGGAAATTCCCAGCCTGGCACTTGATGGGGGCAGGGTACAGCTAAACCTGATTGCCGGCAGCTGGGAAGGGCAACAGGCTGCCTTTCAGCCCAAAACAGATGTTTTCCTCAGCACAGTGGCCTTTAAGGAAGGGGCAAGCTATCCCTTAGGGTCCCGCAGGAGCGCAATCTGTTCTTCTACATCATCCGAGGCCGGCTGCAGGTAAATGGCACATCCGCCGGGGAGCTGCAGCTGGTTGAGTTTGCCAATGATGATGAGCAGCTGCACATAGAGGCCGAAGCAGAGAGCCTGCTACTCCTGGGCCATGCCCTACCCTTTCAGGAGCCGGTGGTAGCCCGTGGACCCTTTGTCATGAACAGCGAGCAGGAGATCATGGAAGCCTACCGGGACTACCAGCAGGGCAAGTTTGGCAGCTGGAGCTAGGGGGCTTATCCCTTTATCGACAGAAGTCCAGTGGAAGCATTACGGCCTGCTCCTAAAATGAGCGTGTTTTTGACTACGGCTGAAAAATTATGACCCGCAAGCGAAACTGCCCTGTTCCGATGGCGTAGAGAAAGAAATGAACAGCATCCCGGCTTTTGCTTCTATTACCCGCTTCTCTGTTGGCCGCTTTACCGGTCGGCAGCTGGTAAGCCCTGCTGCTCATTCCATCCTGCAGTTGCCAGGGAGATAGGTCCCTATGCAGCGCTGCTTCTAGTCTGCCTTCCCTTCTGCTCTCCTCCCCTATCCAGTAGTGCCAGACGATGAACTGGTAGCCAGCTACAGGCTCCAAGAGTATCCTTGAAAAATTAATCAGGCCTCCTGTGGAATTTACCACCGGGGATATGCAAACTAGTCCGTAACTTCAGACCGCTTTGGACCGAAAATTAAAAAATAGAATCATTCTGGTATTGGGAGCGCTCTCGGCGCTGGGCCCGTTTACCATCGACATGTACCTGCCGGGCTTTCCGGCCATTGCTGCCGACCTCAACACCAGCATTGCCCGGGTAGGCCTGTCGCTTACCAGTTACTTTATCGGCATATCGGTAGGGCAGCTCTTTTATGGCCCGCTGGTAGACCGCTATGGGCGCAAAAAGCCCCTGCTGGCCGGCTTGCTCATGTACATTGTCGCAGCCATTGGCTGTGCGCTATCCCCTACGGTAGACTGGCTCATCTGGCAGCGGCTGCTGCTGGCCCTGGGCGGCTGTGCCGGTATTGTGGCCAGCCGGGCCATGGTGCGGGACCTGTTTCCTACCAATGAAACCGCCCGGGTGTTTTCTACCCTGATCCTGATCATGGGGGTAGCGCCCATTATTGCCCCTACCATAGGAGGCTATGTAACGGCTCACTTTGGCTGGCGCATTATTTTTTATGTGCTGGTGGGCATTGCCGCCCTGCTATTTGTGCTGGTCTACCGCTTTTTACCCGAGAGCAAACAGCCGGACCCCTCCATTTCCCTGCGGCCCCTGCGGGTATTGCAGGAGTATGGGCAGGTAGTGCGGGAGCCCGAGTTTCTGGCCTATGCTTTTGCGGGCAGCATTGCGTTTGCCGGCCTGTTTGCCTATATCTCGGGCTCGCCCTTTGTGTTTATGGAGTACTTTCAGCTGTCGGAAACCTGGTATGGCTGGTTGTTTGGCCTGAATGCCTTTGGCTTTATCCTGGGCAGCCAGATCAACCGCCTCTGGCTCCGGTACCGCTCGGCAGCACAAATTTCCCGCCGGGCCGTATGGGCACAGGCTGCTGCCGGTCTGGCGCTGGCGGCCGGCAGCCTGTTAGGCCTGCTGAGCACTACCAGCAGCCTGGCACTGATCTTTATTTATATGTTCTTTATTGGCTTTATTGCCCCCAATGCCACGGCGCTGGCGCTAAAACCGTTTACCCGCTTTGCCGGCAGCGCCTCTGCTCTGCTGGGCAGCCTGCAGATGCTCACAGGCGCCCTGGCTTCCGGCCTGGTGAGCTACCTGCACAACGGCACTCCCATGCCCATGGCCTTTATCATGGCAGGCGGCGCCAGCCTGTCGCTGCTTATTTTGCTGGGGTACAGGCACAAAGAACGACGGGCGCTGGCCGCTGCCTAAAGGTCCTGTCGCCTCTACCTGATACCGTATTTTTCAGGGGGCTGTCCGGCTGCGGACAGCCCTTTTTATTTTCGGCCAATCCCAGAAATAAAGGGGGATAGCGCGCAGTAGGGCGCACTTATTTGCTAACTTATGCCAGCTAATTTACACCCTTAACATACGATACGCTATGGCTGGTATCTCTACCAACACGCACCCCTCTACCGCTGCCGAAGCGGGCATGCCCATTGCCCGAAGTTACACCGGACCCCTGGTAGTAGTTACGCTCCTCTTTTTCATGTGGGGCTTTATCACCTGCATGAATGACATCCTCATCCCTAAACTGCAGCAGGTGTTTGAGCTGCAGCTGTGGCAGGCCATGCTGATCCAGACGGCCTTTTTTGGAGCCTATTTCATTGTTTCCCTTTTGTACTTCATCGTATCGGTACAGCAGGGCGATCCCATCATGAAGATCGGCTATAAAAACGGCATTATTGTAGGCCTGGTGGTAGCTGCGGTGGGCTGCGCCCTCTTCTTTCCGGCTGCCAGCCTGGCCAGTTATGGCTTCTTTCTGGGAGCCCTCTTTGTACTGGCCTCGGGCATTACCATTCTGCAAATTGCGGCCAACCCGTATGTAGCCATTCTGGGCCCGCCGCAAACGGCTTCCAGCCGGCTTAACCTCACCCAGGCGCTCAACTCCTTTGGCACCACCATTGCCCCCCTGCTGGGCGGCTATCTGATCTTTGAGGGAGTAGCGGGTGCAGCTGCCAGCAGCGGGGCAGAATCGGTAAAGATCCCTTACCTGGCCCTGGCCGCTACCCTTCTGCTCATAGCGGTGCTGTTTAAAGCCTTTCGCCTGCCCAGGTTGCACAGTGCAGGCACTGTAGTAGCCGGCAGCGGGGCGCTCAAGTACCGGCACCTGGTGCTGGGCATGATCTGTATCTTTGCCTATGTGGGCGGCGAGGTAGCCGTAGGCAGTGCTTTTATCAACTTTGCCCGCCTGCCGGAAATTGCCGGGCTGGAGGAGTTGGAGGCCAGCCAGTTTCTGGCCTTTTACTGGGGCGGTGCCATGATCGGCCGCTTCTTTGGCGCAGTGGCTCTGTCCAGCTTCAAAAACAACCTGCATCGTTTTCTCATTATTGGCCTGATTGGCTGTATCGCCTTCCTGACCGTGTATTACTTTATGGGGCTGGACCTGGCCCTGATCGCCCTGGGGCTGATTGTGCTGAATGTGGTGGTTTTGCTGCTGGGAGGCTATATTCCAAGCCGTACCCTGGGGCTGTTTGCGGCTACGGTTATCCTGTTGCTGGTTGTGGCCATCTTTACCCAGGGCCAGCTGGCCATGTGGTCCATCATTGGCATTGGCCTGTTCAACTCCATCATGTTCCCGACCATCTTTACGCTGGCCATTGACGGGCTGGGCAAGTACACCAGCCAGGCCTCATCCCTGCTGGTAATGGCCATTGTAGGGGGCGCCATCATCCCACCCCTGCAGGGGGCTGTGGCCGACATTAGCGGCAACCTGCAGCTATCATTCCTGATTCCGCTGCTGTGCTATGCCTACATCGCCTACTATGGCTTTGCAGGCTATAAGCCAAAAACAGACCCATCTGCTGTCTGAAATACAAAAAGCAAAACCAGGCATTTGTAAAAGAACAGCCTCCGGTCCGACACCGGAGGCTTTTTTTATCCTAAATGTGCTACCCTAATAGTTTTATTCCATCTGGTCTTCTGGCTGGGGAGCCGGTCCATTTTGCTTAACAACTGATGGACTATAGCAGTTACAGTCTCACTACCACAACTGCAACACCCATGGAACAGGAACAAACCCCTTTATTGAAAGACTATAGCATAGAAGAGCGCGGTGCCTATTTTGCCGCCCTGGCCACCATTGCTTCTGCTGATGGCACTGCCTCGGCCGAAGAGCTGGAATTTCTGCAGCTGATGGCCGAGGCTGCCGAACTGCCCGAAAACATGCACGAAGAACTGGTGTATGTAGCCAGAAACCCCAGCCAGCTAAACCTCCAAAAATGCCTGGACATCCTCAAAACCAGTCCCCTGCGCTTTTCCTTTATCACCGACATCATCAGCTTTGCCAAGGCAGACGGGCAGTACACCGCCCAGGAAAAAAAGCACATTGAAGACATGGCTGCTTACCTGGACATCAACCAGAAGCAGTTCAGCATCCTGGATACCTATGTAAGCAAGGCAAATGAAGCGCCGCAGGAGGGAGAAGACCCTACCTCACAATCCTTTTTAAACAAGCATGGACTAACGGATATGTTCAAGAATGCGGGCATCTCCCCTCAAATGGTTACGGGCATCTT
Source organism: Cesiribacter andamanensis AMV16 (assembly GCF_000348925.1). Taxonomy (GTDB): domain Bacteria; phylum Bacteroidota; class Bacteroidia; order Cytophagales; family Cyclobacteriaceae; genus Cesiribacter; species Cesiribacter andamanensis. The sequence goes on from NZ_AODQ01000072.1 coordinate 15,054, forward strand.
AGGGGTAGCAGCGCCCCTGCTCATTGCCGGCATGTTAAGGGGTGGGCGTGGTCGCAGGGGCGGTATGATGGGTGGCGGTATGATGGGCGGTGGCCTTGGCGGCTTATTGGGCGGCCTGCTGGGCGGTGGCATGATGGCCGGCGGCATGCGCCGTGGCGGCCTGGGCTCGCTTGCCAGTGTACTGGGCGGCCTCAACGGCCGGCGTGGCTACAGCAGCATGGGCTCCGGGGGCCTGGGGTCTCTCCTGGGAGGTATTTTGGGCGGCGGCCGCAAAAAGGGGTGGTAGCGGCAGAGGATAAAACACGCCCCCTGTCCCTATCTCCATTCCTTAGTCCCTTCTGAAATATGGACCCGGATCAGTTTCTCAAGTGCATCTACCACCTGTAGCTCGGTTCTGCCCCCCTGCCGCCTGGCCTGCTCCAGCTGCTTTTGAAGATGTTTGTGGTTAAAAGCACGCACATACGCCTTGCGGGCGGGCCCTTCCTGCATGCTTTCCAGCGCCAGGGCCGCCAGGGTGCTGAGGCTTTCGGACAGGCCTTCGATCTCTTTCAATACTGGGGATCGGGCAATCAGGGGCTTCATGGCCGCATGGTTGGCTTTCCACTTTTCCAGCCAGTTCAGGATCTCGGCTCGGGCAGCAGGATCTTTTGTAGCCAGGTAGCGATCCACCACTTCTCTGAAGCGGCGGGCATCGGGCGCATCGGCCGTGGCGGCATCGGCAAAGAGGGTAAAGGGCGAGTAGGTCTTATAGAGCGTACCGTTGGTGTTGCGGGTATAGCCCTTGAGGGGTTCCACCACCCCTACCAGCGTTTGCAGGGGGCCAATATCGCGGCTGCCGGCCAGGTTGCGCAAGATCACCCCCTGGTTGCGCAGGTGCTGCAGGCCAAGCCGCTCCAGCTGGAGGCTGATGGGCTCCAGCCTGCGGTACATATCGGCCACATCCCGCACCTCCCGCGGCGACCAGAAGCGCTCGGCTATGGCCGCTGCCCGGGGCCAGATGCGGGAATCGATGGTCAGGTGGGTCACCAGTTCGCTCCACATGGTGGTTTCGCCACCCAGCACCCGGGCGGCTTCTTCCGGGCTAAGCCCGTGGCCTTCGGGCAGGGGGTCTACCAGGTAATGGTCCCTGGCCGGGTGCAGCAGGTCTATGTAGTAGCCGTTAGAAAGCAGGGTGGTATAGCCCTGGCGGGCGGCCGTTTCCAGCCCTTCCCGGCCCCGCCAGGAGTGGATTACGGCAGATTTGGGCAGTCCTTCTACCAGTATCTCATCCCAGCCCATCACTTTCTTGCCCTGCTGCTCCAGCCCTGCCATGATGCGTGTATTGAAATAGGTTTGCAGGGCATGCTTGTCGGCCAGGCCGTTTTTCTTCATAAAGGCCTGTATCTGCGGGTTGGCCGCCCAGTGCCGGCCTTCGTTCTCATCACCCCCTATGTGAAAGTAGGCATCGGGAAAGAGGGCGGCCATTTCGGCAAAGAAGGCGTTCAGGACCTCGTACGTTTTTTCGTTGGTGGGGTCCAGGGTAGGATCAAACACTCCGGAGTTGCGCTCCAATTCTGCGGGAGCCGGCCCGCTGCCCAGTTCCGGAAAGGCTACCAGCCAGCTGGTGGCATGGCCCGGCACATCAAACTCGGGCACTACGCGGATGCCCCGCTCGCCCGCATAGGCAATGATCTCCCGCATTTGCTCCTGGGTGAAATACTCGCCCTCGGAGGCCCGCTCGTGCAGCTGCGGAAACAGCTTGCTTTCCATGCGAAAGCCCTGGTCATCGCTCAGGTGCAGGTGCAGCACATTGAGTTTTACGGCTTCCATGCCATCCAGATTTCGCTTGAGCACATCCATGGGCTGAAAGTGCCGGGCCACATCGATCATCAGCCCCCGCCAGGGAAAGCGGGGGCTGTCCTGGATGCGCAGTGCAGGGAAGTAGTAGCCCTCCTCATCGGCCTGCACCAGCTGCAGCAGGGTTTGCAGGCCCCGGAGCACCCCCAGTTCCGTAGGGGCATCCAGCAAAATACCATCAGGGCGTATCTGCAGGCTATAGGACTCATCCTCGTGCAGGCGAAGTTCCCCCTTCCGGGCGCTTCTGATGCGCATGGGGGCAGCTGTCTGGGCGTCTGTGACGGGCCACTTCTGCTGTAGGAATAAGCCGGTTTGCGCATCCAGCCGGCGCAGAAAGCGTTCGCCAGCCCGCAGCAGGCGCTCACTAGCCTCTCCCTCCAGGGCAATGCCAAACTCCCTGCTGAGCCGGTAGTTTCCCTGCTCCAGGCTTAGTTGCGCCGGCAGGGGCATCAGGGCAAGAGTTGGGTGAACAGCCGGCTGCGCCTGTGCAGCAACAGGCAGGAGCAACAGCAGACAGCCAAGCAGACAAAGGCGCAACGAACGGGACATAGCAGCAAAGGGGGTTTAAAAAGGTAATATAGTGTAGGAATGTGGGGATGCAAAACAAAACACTCACCCCCTTTGGGCAGTCTACTACATAGGACCAATCTACTACAGCCATGAAACCGTTAGCCCTCCCCCTTGTGGCAAGTCTTCTGCTCGTATCTGGCGCCTGCCAGCAGCCTTTTACCGCTTCCGACGAAAACGAAGTCCCTGTAGTAGCAAGTGCCATTCCTGAGCCCCGCGGCCGTGTGAATGACTATGAAGGGGTACTTACGGAAGAAGAAGAAAACGAGCTGGCGGCCATTATTGAGGCCTTTGAAGAACGCACAGGCAATAAAATCCTGGTCATTACCATCCGCAGCAGAGGCCCCTACGAATCGCTTCAGGACTACAGCTCAGCGCTTGGCCAAGCCTGGAACCTGCGCAACGACACCAATGCCATTGCCATCGTGCTCAGCAGAAACCTGCGCGAAGTATGGGTGGCCTATGAGATTGGCGGGCGCACCACCATCTCGGAACTGGAGGCACTGCGCATAGCCGATAATGTAATGGTGCCTTATTTTGCTGACAACCGCTACTTTACCGGTCTGCGGCAGGGTCTGATCGAGATTACGGGCAGCTGGGGACAATAGGCGCTGAAAACAAAAAAAGCTGCCCGGGTGGGGCAGCGCTTTTTGTCTATCTGCAGAACGGCTACTCCCTTAGCGGGTACCAATCCAGCTGAACTCATACTCCAGTTCAGGTACCTTCATACGCTCAGCAATGCGGGTTAGGCGGGCAGGCAGGGCCAGCAGGTACTCGCGTGCCTGTTCTCCATTATCCTGTAGCCCCCCAATGTTTTCAATATCCCACTCTTTCAGCAGCCGGTTCAGGATCTGAATATAGTCGTGGGTAGTATACACCCCCAGGCGCTGGGCGGCATTGGCGAAGTGATCAAAGGTTTTGCCAATGCGCACCCCGGTTTCGCGCAGCAGGTGGGCCGGCATCACAATTTTCTTGCGCATCATGTCTTCAAAGGCCAGCATCATTTCATTGGGGTCGGCCTCAAAGATTTTGCTGACAAATGACTGGTAGGCCCGGGCATGGCGCATCTCATCACCGGCTATGATGCCGCAGATGCGGGACAGATCGGCCACATCGGCTTTTTTGGCCAGCGCGCCTACCCGGCCATGCGAAAGATTGGTGGCCAGCTCCTGAAAGCTGGTGTATACAAAGCTGCGGTAAGGGTCGCCGGCCGTCTGCAGGTCAAAGCCATCGGCTATGAGGTACTGGGTAGACACTTCCATCTCCCGCATGTTCACCCTACCGGAGAGGTAGAGGTACTTGTTCAGCAGATCGCCGTGGCGGTTTTCTTCGGCGGTCCAGGAGCGGATCCAGCGCATCCAGGGGCTTTCTTCGTCTTTGCGGAGCCCGTCAATGCTCACCAGCCAGGATTCATAGGTGGGCAGGGCTTCTTCCGTAATGGTATCGCCGATCAGCACGGCCCAAAAGTCATAGCTGAGCTCTCGGGCCCGCTCCTGCAGTTCCTTCACCTGATCAAAGAAATCTCCCTGGCGGGAATCGGGCAATAGGTCTGCAGGCTGCCAGTTGGTCTCAATCGACTTCAGGAATTTCTCAATAACCGCTTCCACATGCGGCTCGAGGTGTTGCATCACTTCCGTTCGGCTGTAGGCCTGTACCAAATTCGTATTGCTCATCTTCTGTGATATAGTGATCGTTAACGTTCTTCTTTCTTTTTGGCCCCATCCCACCCTTTGAACACCACCCCCTTCTGGGGAAGAAAAAGGGGCGCTGCGGATTATTGCTGCCTGCCAGGGAATAGTGCAGGAGAGTATAGGCCGAAGCTCAGCACTGAACCTGATGAATCAGATCTGGCTAAACGGACCAACATACGCCTTTTCCCGGGAGAAACCTAGCCCGCAGCTACCGGCTGGCATGCGTTTTTTCAGCAGAAAAATATCCCGGACCAGCACCTTCGGCCTTGTATTTAAAAAAAAGGGGCAACTACCAGGAGCTTATTAGCAGGCCTCTCTCCTTCCTGCGGTTCTGGGTTTCCTGGCCCTTCTATCCTATAGACAAATGCAAGCATGCAGCTGTGACAGAATTCGCAGACTATCTTTTGCATCAGAAAAATCCTGTTCTCAGAATTGCCTCCCGCCTGGGCTATGGCAGCACGGGCTGCTATTGTAAAACAAGCTGCATCCGCCAAACGGTGGAGGTATGGAAACCAAAAGGGACGCACCAAGTGGAAAGCGCAGGCCGGACAGACGCCCGCTGGGAGCTACGGAACGGACAGTATCAGCTCCAGAAGATGGGGGATTTTAAGGGTTTGGAGTGTACGCCAGACAGTCTCTCGATATGAGCACAGCCTGGTAGAACAACCAGCAGATTCCTGGAATTATAACGCTGGTGCAGCCCCTAGCCCCAGAACCGGGCGCCTGTAGGAGTAGCGGCTAAGCATGTGAACCCATTTTGGTTACTCCTGGGCCTCCGGCATCGCCTGGTTAACGGTCCGGATGCTTCACATATTCGTCAATGGCCTCAGCCGCATTCCGCCCATCGGCTATGGCCCAGACTACCAGCGACTGCCCCCGGTAGGCATCACCCGCCGCAAACACCCCTTCAACACTGGTTTGCCAATTGTGCAGAGCAAAAGTATGCCGTTTGTCCAGCGCCAGGGGATATTCCTGCAAGAAGGCATCATGCTCCGGACGTTCATAGCCAATGGCAATCAGGGCCAGATCGCAGGGCAGGATGCGTTCACTGCCCGGTATTTCAGTATAGGCAGCGGGGCTTTTCCATGCCAGCTCTACTACCTTAAGGCCTGTAACCTGCCCCTGCTCATTGCCTACAAATTCTTTGGTAAGCCAGCCCCAGCTGCGCTCACAGCCTTCTTCATGTGAGCTGGAGGTGCTCAGCAGCATGGGCATTTCGGGCCAGGGATTGTCCGGACTACGCTCCAGTGCAGGCATGGGCCGGTACTGCAGCTGGGTGACCGAATGGGCAAACTGCCGGTTGGCCGTACCCACACAATCGGAGCCGGTGTCTCCTCCGCCAATCACAAGCACATGCTTTCCTTCTGCATAAAGGTCCGCATCGGGCGCAATGGGCTGCCCGGCTATGCGCTTGTTGTGCAGGCTGAGGTACTCCATGGCAAAGTGCACCCCCTTGAGCCCACTGCCCGGGATGCCAAGGGGGCGGGGCTTGCTGGCCCCAATGCAGAGCAGCACCGCATCATACTCCTGCCTGAGCTGGCTAAGGAGCAGGTCTTTCCCAATCTCTACCCCATAGCGAAACTGGATGCCCTCCTGCTCCAGCAGGGCCAGCCGGCGATCGATGAGCCACTTTTCCAGCTTAAAGTCAGGGATGCCATAGCGCAACAGGCCACCGGCCTTGTCGGACCGTTCAAATACCACTACCTGGTGTCCCAGCTGGTTTAGCTGGGCTGCAGCGGCCAGTCCAGCAGGGCCGGAGCCTACTACTGCTATGCGCCTGCCTGTGCGGGTAAGGGGAGGCCTGGCCTGCATCAGGCCCAATTCAAAGGCTTTTTCGGCAATGGTCTTTTCAATATGCTCAATGGCAACAGCCGGTTTATTGATGGAAAGCACACAGCTTGCCTCGCAGGGCGCCGGGCAGATGCGGCCGGTAAATTCCGGAAAGGTATTGGTGCGCATCAACAGGCGGGCGGCTTTTTCCCATTCTCCTTCGGCTACGGCCTCATTAAAATCCGGTATCAGGTTGCCCAGCGGGCAGCCCTGGTGGCAGAAGGGCACGCCGCAATCCATACAGCGGGAGGCCTGGAGCCGGGTTTTTTCTTCCGGAAACGGCAGGTAGATCTCGCGGGAGTCCAGGATGCGCTCCTGGGGTGGGCGCTGGGGGGGTAGCTCCCGCGGATGCACCATAAAGTTGGTTTCTTTTCCCATTAGGCAACAATTTTAAGGGGTGAGGCTGGCGGGGCCTGCAGCACCCGTTTGAGGTCATAGGGCATTAGTTTGCGGAAGTGGTGTTGCTGCATCTCCCACTCCTGCACAAGCTGGCGGGCACGCTCACTGCCCGTAAGGCGCAGGTGCTCCTGCAGTTTCTGCAGGATCCAGGCCAGGTCATCACAGTCGGGCTGCTCCAGGGCTACCATGTCAGGATTGTACTGGTTGGGGAGCTGCTCGTATGGATCCCATACATAAGCCATACCGCCACTCATGCCGGCGGCCAGGTTTTTTCCCACCTCGCCCAGGATCAGCACCTTGCCGCCTGTCATATACTCGCAGCCGTGGTCGCCAATGCCCTCCACCACCGCCTCGGCGCCGGAATTGCGCACGGCAAAACGCTCGCCGGCCATGCCATTGATGTAGGCGCTGCCAGCGGTAGCCCCATAAAGGGCCACATTGCCGCAAATGATGTGTTCATGGGCTTTATAGCGGCTTTCGGCAAAAGGCTGCAGCACCAGCTGGCCACCGGAGAGGCCCTTGCCCAGGTAATCATTGGCCTCGCCCAGCAGCTGAAAGCGGATGCCGGGCGCCAGAAAGGCCCCGAAGCTCTGGCCGGCAGAGCCCTGAAATACGGCTCTGAAACTGCCCTCGGGCATTCCCTTTTTACCCCAGATGCGCGATACCTGGTAGGAGAGCATGCTGCCTACTGAGCGGTTGGTGTTGTGAATAGGGTACTGCAGCAGGCCGGCTTTTTCCTGCATCAGGTCCCGGATCAGCTGCTGGTCCAGCACCCCCTCAAGCTCATGATCCTGCTGGTGCTGCTGGTAAATGCCAACACCTTCGGCGGCGGTTTCCTGATGCAACAGGGGGCTAAGGTCCAGTTTTTGCACCTTCCAGTGCCGGACATCCTCCCGCAGCTTGAGCAAATGGCTCTGGCCCACCATTTCATGAAGGCTGCGCATGCCCAGCGAAGCCATTACTTCCCGGAGCTCTTCGGCCATAAAGGTGAAGAAAGTAACCAGATCTTCGGGCCGGCCGGTAAAGAGCCTGCGCAGCTCGGGATTTTGGGTGGCGATGCCGACAGGACAGGTGTTGAGGTGGCACTTGCGCATCATCACACAGCCTTCCACAATAAGGGCAGCCGTGCTGATGCCCCACTCTTCGGCCCCCAGCAAGGTAGCCACGGCCAGGTCATAGCCCGTCATGAGCTTGCCATCCGTCTGCAGCACCACGCGGCTGCGCAGGCCGTTTTTTACCAGTGTCTGCTGGGCTTCGGCCAGCCCCAATTCCCAGGGCAGGCCGGCATGCCGAATGGAGCTGAGGGGGCTGGCACCCGTGCCCCCATCGGCCCCTGAGATCAGAATGGCATCGGCTTTGGCCTTGGCCACTCCTGCGGCAATGGTACCCACCCCGGCCTCCGCCACCAGTTTTACATTAATGCGGGCCCGGTGGTTGGCATTCTTAAGGTCGTAGATCAGCTGTTTGAGGTCTTCGATGGAATAAATGTCGTGGT
>NZ_AODQ01000073.1 GCF_000348925.1 Cesiribacter andamanensis AMV16
GTAGTCTCGGGGGAGTGTAGCCGCCCGGCTGAACTACTATGGTTGCACCGTTCCACGCCCAGCGGGCCCCAAAGTGAGCCATCAGGTCCAGGGTCATCTGAATGTAGGGGCGGCTGCTGATGGTGCCGGTCAGCTCCAGCTCAAGGCCCTGCGGCAGGGCCGGGCCAATCAGCAGCAGGGCCGATATAAACTGGCTGCTAATGTCGCTGCGGATGCGCAGCTGCCGGCTGAGCTGCCGAAAGTAAGGACCTATGGCCAGGGGGGGTAGCCCGGCCGCTTGGTATAGGCAATAGGGGCGCCCAGCTGCTGCAGTGCCTCCACCAGGGGACCAATGGGGCGCTCCAGCATGCGCGGGGTGCCGGTGAGCAGGGCCTCCCGTCCGCTAACCGAGCAATAGGCTGCCAGAAAGCGCATGGTGGTTCCTGCATCCAGCACGTTCAGTTCCCGCTCAGGGCTTAGCAAAAGCCGCTGCAGGGTTTGGGTATCGCGCGCTTCGGAGAGGTTATGCAGCTGGGGCCGGGGGCTGCACAGCGCCTGTATGATGAGTGCCCGGTTGCTTTCACTTTTAGAGGCCGGCAGCAGCACGCGTCTGCTGCCTAGATGGGATAGTTTTGGTAGGGTAAGGGCCTGGGAATGCATCTGCAAGGGGAAATTTCTATTAAATTGAAAACAATTTGCCTAACTTGAGCGTACACTAGGTGCTGACAGAAGCATCTTCATATATTGATCCAATCATCACTAATTACTTTTTACGTTTAAAACCTCAATCTCCTATGGACAACTCAGGAACTAAATTTATGGCATTTTTGGCCGGCGCTGCTGCTGGTGCAGTTATAGGTCTGCTGCTGGCTCCAGAGCGCGGCGATGTGATGCGCGAGAAACTGGGCCGCCAGGCCGATCAGCTGCTGGACGATCTGGAAGGCCAGTGGGAAGCCAGCTACGCCAAAATCCGGGATCTGGCCAACAATGCCATGGCCGAAGCCGAAAAGCTGAGCGAGCAGGCCGAGCAGAAAATGAACAACAACTAATCAGCGAAGGGCTGGCACTATTGCCAGCCTTTTTTTATATACCACTCCAGCGCCTGCCGTGCTTCGTCCTGACTGGCGGCGCAATTGTAGCTGGCCTCTCCGGCCTGTTGCAGCAGGCTGTAGAGCACCTGCTGCCCTTCATTCTTCTTATCCTGAGGCAGCCTGTCCAGTACGGCAGGGATTTCTTCTTCCAGTACCATGGGTTCCGGCCACACGCTGCTCAGGTAGCGGGCAATTGTATTGCGCTCGGCTTCGGGCAGGCCCGCCTTTTTCCAGGAGAGCCAGCTCTCGCAGATCATGCCGGCGGCAATGGCCTCGCCATGCAGCAGGCGCTTTTCCGGAGTCTGCTCCAGGCGGTAGCTTTCCAGCGCATGGCCCAGGGTGTGGCCAAAGTTCAGGATCTTGCGCAGGCCCCGCTCCAGGGGGTCCCGGGCCACAATCATGGCCTTGATGCCAATGCTGTGCTCAATGATGCTGCGCCAGCCCAGCTCCTGCCAGGGCTGCTGCTGCAGGGCCTCCCACTGCTCCCGGTCGGCTATCAGGGCATGCTTTACCACCTCTGCGTAGCCCGACCGTCTTTCCCGCTCGGGCAGGGTCTTTAAAAAATGGGGGTCTATCACAACGGCTTCGGCATCGTCGAACAGGCCGATATGATTTTTATATCCCTCAAAGTCAATGCCCAGCTTGCCGCCAATGCTGGCATCTACCTGCGCCAGTAGGGTAGTGGGGAGGTTGATAAAGCGGATGCCCCGTTTATAGGTAGCCGCACAGAAGCCACCCATATCTGTAATGACCCCGCCGCCAAGGTTCAGCATCAGGGCTTTGCGGTCCAGGCCGGCTTGGGTCATGGCCTGCCAGATGGTGATGCAGGTTTCCAAGATTTTGTGCTCTTCACCGGCCGGCACGCAGATGTGCAGATGATCGGCCGGCAGTGCCTCCCGCAGCAGGGGGTAGCAGTGCAGGGCCGTGTTGGTATCGGTTAGCACTGCCAGGCGGCTGTAAGGGGCGCTTAGCAGGTGGCGCAGGGTGGGCACTACCGGCTCCAGCAGTACATGTTCGGGCAGGTTGGGCGGCAGGCTCATGGTTTTTTGGGGTTCAGAATCTTGGTTTGGCGGCGTATGCTGCCCTGGTGAATCAGCTTATAGAGTTCCCGTACAAAGCCCTTTTTCAGGTTCAGGTGCTTGCCCCACTTGGGCCGGCTCTCAAAGATCTGCGCCCAGCGGTCCAGGTCCAGGATGGCCAGATTATGGTCCCGCTTGTACTGGCCGATCTGGTCTACCAGCTGCATGCGCCGGTGCAGGGCCTCCAGAATTTCCCGGTCGGCCATATCAATGCCGTGGCGGATCTCCTCCAGCCGGTTGCGAAACTCGGGATGGCGGTTGGCAGCCTCAGGGTAGCGCAGGTTTTGCAGGATTTCCTGCAGCGAGGCAGGGGTTACCTGCTGGCGGGCATCGCTCCAGGCATTTACCGGATCGGGATGGGTCTCAATGATGAGGCCATCGTAGTCCAGGTCCAGCGCAATCTGGGAGATCTCCTGGATCATGCTGCGGTCGCCGGAAATGTGGCTGGGGTCGCAGATCAGGGGCATATCGGGCATCTCCCGTTTCAGCTCAATGGGGATGTGCCAGGCCGGCACGTTGCGAAAGCGGCTTTCGCCAAAGTAGCTGAAACCGCGGTGGATGGCGCCCAGTTTGGCAATGTTGCGGTTGGCCAGCCGCTCCAGGGCCCCCAGCCAGAGGGCCAGCTCGGGGTTAATGGGGTTTTTGACCAGCACCGGCCGGTCGGTGCCCGCCAGCGCATCGGCAATTTCCTGCACGGTAAAGGGGTTAACCGTAGAGCGGGCGCCAATCCAGAGCACCTCAATGTTATGCTTGAGGGCCAGCTCTACATGCTGCGGATGGCCCACTTCTATGGCAAAGGCCACATCCAGCTCCTGCCGGATGCGGTCCATCCAGTGCAATGCTTCCTCGCCTACCCCCTCAAAGCTGTTGGGGCGGGTGCGGGGCTTCCACACTCCGGCCCGCACCAGGCGAATGCCCTGGGCCCGCACGGCTCTGGCGGTGGCATAGAGTTGCTCATAGGTTTCGGCACTGCAGGGCCCGGCAATCACCATGGGTCTGCTGCCCCACTCATTCAACCAGTCTTTCATACGGTAAATGTAGCTAATTTTTGGGTGGTAAGGTATGAGGTGTGAGGTATGAGGTATGGGCGGTGGCTGTCTGGTGTGGGTCTGGCTGCAAAAGTAGTGCGCGCCGTATTCTCCCTGAAGGTAATCTTATTAGGGTGTATAGAGGCTATACAAAAATTTCTACTATCCTGGCGATAAGCGCTACCTGATACCCGCTACCTGATACCCGATACCCAAAAATTTCCTAGCTTTGCGCAGCACATAACCCCTATTGCAGATGGAACTGAAAAAGACTGCCTTACATGATAAACATGTGGCCCTGGGCGCTAAAATGGTGCCTTTTGCCGGCTACAACATGCCTGTCCGTTATTCGTCGGACCTGGAAGAGCACAAAACCGTACGCGAGGGCGTAGGGGTGTTTGATGTGTCGCACATGGGCGAGTTTATGGTGCGCGGTGCCGAGGCCGAGCTGCTCATTCAGCTGGTCACCACCAACGACATCAGCAAACTAAAGATCGGCCAGGCCCAGTACAGCTGTATGACCAACCTGGAAGGGGGTATAGTGGATGACCTGATCGTGTATAAACTGGCCGAGCAGGAGTACATGCTGGTGGTAAATGCCTCCAACATTGAAAAAGACTGGAACTGGATCAGCCGCTTTGCCAGGGGCAATGTGCAGCTGGAAAATATTTCGGACCAGCTGTCGCTCTTTGCCGTACAGGGCCCCAAAGCCATAGAAGCGCTGCAGTCGCTGACGAATGTGAAGCTGGACGAGATCGCTTTCTATCATTTTGTGAAGGGCACCTTTGCCGGCGTGCCGGATGTGATCATTTCCGGTACGGGCTATACCGGCTCGGGCGGCTTTGAGCTGTATGTACCCAATGAAGCGGCCGAGCATGTGTGGGACAAGATCTTTGAAGCTGGCCAGGCCTGGGGCATCAAACCTATTGGTTTAGGTGCCCGCGATACGCTGCGGCTGGAGATGGGCTACTGCCTCTATGGCAACGATATTGACGATACCACCTCGCCGCTGGAGGCCCGCCTGGGCTGGATCACCAAGTTTAGCAAGGAGTTCAATAATGCCGAAGGCCTGAAGCTGCAAAAGGAGCAGGGAATCAGCCGCCAGCTAAGCGCTTTTAAAATGATTGACCGGGGTATTCCCCGCCAGGGTTACGAGCTGGTAGATGCAGAGGGCAACCCCATTGGCAAGGTGACCAGCGGCACCCAATCACCCTCGCTGGGCTACGGCATTGGCATGGGCTATGTAAAAAAAGAATGGAGCCAGCCTGGTTCCGAGATTTGGGTGGATGTGCGCGGCCGCCGGCTAAAAGCTGAAGTGGTGAAACTGCCATTTTATCAGGGGTGATTTACCTCATTAGTTCCACTACGGCCCCAGCCCTTCTGACTAGCCGTCCGCCCTCCAAGGAGAAGGGGGACTGGATCGTTAATCGTTTGGCGATTTTTTTCTGACTGGGGAAAGGGAGACGGGCCTCGCAAGAAATCAACCTCATTTAGGCAATGGATTTGCAGAAAGGGGCTAATAAGAAGCAGTTTGCGTAGGCTCGGCAGCACTCCTTGCTGGTTTCATTGCTGATCTTTACTGTCATGAAGGAAGGCTGGTAGTAGAGGTAGATGGGGATGTGTATGAGGGGGCAGAGCAAAAGAAATATGATGAAGGAAAAACCTTTGTGTTACAAGAAGTAGGAGTAAGCGTGATTCGCTATACCAATGAAGAGGTCCTAAACAGTATAGGGTGGGTGTTGGAAGAAATTAGAAAATGCCTTGGTTACGTTTCTCGTCAGGAGCAAAGAACTACTTAAGCTTATTAAGCTGATAAATAAGAATTACCAAACGATCAAAAGCTCAGTCCCCCTTCTCCTCTAAGGAGAAGGGCCGGGGATGAGGTAATAAATATGAACCGACAAATAGACGTTTGCTTAAGTCCGGAGCTGCTCAATTTGTATGAGCTTGAGGGACGCATTGTGGTGGTGATTGATGTGCTGCGGGCTACCTCCTGCATGGTTACCGGCCTGGCCGAAGGGGTGGAGTCCATTCATCCGGTGGCTACCCTGGACCAATGCCTGCAGCTGGCCGGCAGCGGCTACCTCACGGCCGCCGAGCGGGGCGGCGAGCAGGTAGCAGGTTTCGATCTGGGCAATTCACCCAGAGCCTACCTGAATGGCGCCTTTGCCGGGCGCAAGGTGGCCATTACCACCACCAATGGCACCCTGGCCATTACCAAATCGGCCCCCTTTGCCAAGCAGGTGCTCATTGGGGCCTTTCTGAACCTGAACGCCCTGGCTGAGTACCTGCGCCAGCAGCCCGAAGATGTGGTGCTGCTCTGCGCCGGCTGGAAGGGCAAGGTCAATATGGAGGATACCCTCTTTGCCGGCGCCCTTATAAGCGAGCTGGAGGCTACCCATACGCTCTGCTGCGATGCTCCCCTGGTGAGCAAAACCCTTTACCAGGCAGTAAAGGAGGATCTGTTTGGCTACCTGATGCAGTCCTCACATGCCCAGCGGCTCAGCAAGTTTGGGGTTGAAGAGGATATCCGCTTCTGCCTGCAGGCCGATCAGTACGGGGTAATTCCGGTGCTGAAGGGTGAAGAGCTGGTTGTGTTGCCCTCTACCGTTTCTCAATAGCCATTATTCATGGAATAGAGCCCCTGCCGAACAGGCAGGGGCTATTTTTTACGGTCCATGCGGGCATCCAGCTGCTGGAGGGCACGGGTGTAGGCCTGCAGCAGAATGTACTCCTGCCCAACCAGCTCCTGCATGGCAAACTGAAACAGTACCAGGGTCTGGGGCACGTGCTCCCGCTGGTGTGTTTGCCGTTCGTTTACCAGATCTGTAAGCTTTTCAATGGTACGCATGGGTCCCAGGCGCTGCAGATCATATACATCCGATAGGGCCGTAGCCAGTTCCAGATCGAAATGCTGTACCATACCGGTGGTTTTGGCAGTTTCCCAGGCCGTGCTGCGCACAATGTTGGGCACCAAGGTTTCGGTAAAAAGAAGGCCAAACTGAAACTGGTGCTGGTGTACCAGGCTGTCGTACGCCTGGGTACGCGGGCGGTAGTAGGCTATATTTTCCAGTACGGCCTGGTGATTTTTCTGCCATTCTTCCACAATGGCCTTATTGGCTCGCAGCTCTTCCCTTATGCTGTGCAGCACTACTTCTGTTCGTTCGGCTTCCTGCTTAGAGGCCCAGTAGTTATTTAAAAAGAGTGCCAGCAGCACACTAAAGACAATCAGCAGGGATTCGATTGCCAGCTTGAGCCAAAAGTTGCGGTTTAGCTTCATACAGAAAGAGGCTTTGGGTTCGGGAGTATCCCAAAATACCAAAAATACCCCTTATTTCAGCTTTTCATTGTTCTTATGCCGCTGGCTGTCCCGCAGGTTCTTCTTTTCAAAGTTTTTCTCCAGGGCCTGGGTAAGGTCAACGCCTGTTTGGTTGGCCAGGCAGATCAGGACCCAGAGCACATCGGCCATTTCATCGCCCAGGTCCCGGTTCTTGTCGCTTTCCTTAAAGCTTTGCTCGCCATAGGTGCGGGCCATCAGGCGGGCCAGCTCGCCCACCTCTTCCATTAAAATGGCCGTGTTGGTGAGCTCATTAAAATACCGAACGCCGGTGGTGGTGATCCACTGGTCTACCTGTTGCTGTGCTTCCTGTAATGTCATAGCGGCAAGGTAGTGGCTGCAGGCAGCATTTACAAGCGGGGCGCCTGGCTACTGATGGGCTTATGGCGTCTCGGCAGAAGGCCTGAAGCGGATAATCTGGGTAGGGCGGGTGTTGCGGTTGATGGCTTCATAGAGCAACAGATAGTGCTCGCCGCTTTTGCGGTGGCGGGCATGGGCAATCACAAAGGCCCGGCCGTTATGGCCCTCCCACTGGGAGCTGCCCTCGGAGATCTCGGTCAGCAGCTCAGCATCATAATCCAGGCGCAAAATCTCCAGGCCTTCGGGTACCCAAAGGGTGCTTTCCAGGGTAGGGGTAGCAGAGGGGTCCGGGGGCAGGGTATTGACCATAACAGGGCTACATGCCAGCAGGCTGCCCAGCAGCAGCAGAAGAGGGAGGATAGTTTTCATAGACAGGAGAAGTAAAAAATTGCTGTTGCTATCCAAAGCAAAAATCCTGCCTTTTCTAAGCAAAAAGAGAACAGGCGGGAAAATCCTGTTCTCTTTTTTAAGGGGGGGATGTACGATGCTTAAACGCCTCTGCTGGTGGTGCCGGTACGCAGCAGGTCCCGGATCTCGCCCAGCAGCAGCTCCTGGTTGGTAGGGGCAGGGGGTACGGAAGGGGCCGGTTCCGCGGCTTTTCTGCGCTGTATGCGGTCGTAGGTCTTCAGCACTACAAACACACTAAAAGCGATGATCAGAAAATCAATGATGGCCTGAATAAAGCTGCCATAGCGAATGGCAACGATATTGGCCGGATCAGCGGCATCTTTGAGCACCAGCATCAGGTCGGTAAAATCAACATTGCCCAGCAGCATGCCAATAGGGGGCATCAGGATGTTGTCTACAAAAGAAGACACTACCTTGCCAAAGGCAGCACCAATGATCACAGCAACAGCCAGCTCCAGGATGTTGCCTTTCATGATAAATTTTTTGAAGTCGTCAAAAAAAGCCATGGGGGTTGGGGATGGGTTTGGAGAAAGAGGAAAAGATGAAGCAAGCCTAGACCTGCAGGGCTTTGCGCAACAGGGCTATCTGGCCGCCATGATACAAGATATGCTGAATTAGGCCATGGAGCAAGATATAGAGGCTATAATTTTTTCCGGGGCAGGGCTGTTCCAGCTGCTCATCGGGCAGCTGCAGGATAGCTGCCTGCAGCTGACGGTAGGTGTACTGCAACTGCTCCAGCGCCTGTTGCCAGGCAGCTTCGGTAGGTGCAGGGGGTGTGGGCCAGTCTTCGTCGGGGGCATACTCCATGGCCTGGCCCTGCAGGCGCTGCAGCACCGCTACCTGCCAGCAGTTTAGGTGCAGGCATAGTTCCCAGATGCTATGGGCGACAGGCAGGGGGTGTGCGGCGGCCTCCGGGGCCGAAACATCGGCCAGAAGCTCTAACAAGGCGGGCCCGTGCCAGGCTTCCCCTTCCATGCTTCGTTTGAGCTGATCGGCAATGCGCTGGGATTCCTGCATAGGGGTTCGGAGGATTATTTTCGGTCTTTGCTGTCGATGATAATGGTAACCGGCCCGTCGTTGAACAAGCCCACCTTCATATCGGCACCAAACGCACCGGTCTGAATGGGTTTGCCCAATTCCTGCTCCAATTGGGCAATGGTGGCCTCGTAGAGGGGAATGGCAATGGAGGGCCTGGCTGCTTTAATGTAGCTGGGGCGGTTGCCCTTTTTGGTGCTGGCGTGCAGGGTAAACTGGCTGATAAGCAGAAGCTCGCCTCCCACCTCCAGCAGGCTGCGGTTCATGACCCCCTGCTCATCATTAAAGATGCGCATCTGTACAATCTTTTTGCTGAGCCACTCCAGGTCTTCCCGGCTGTCGGCTTCCTCAATGCCCAGCAGCACCAGCAGGCCGGCGCCAATGCGGCTCTTTACGCTGCCTTCAATGGTGCAGGAGGCTTCGGTAACGCGTTGTAGTACGGCTATCATGCCCCAAACCTACACCTTAGGATTGGTTCTTGCCAGTTTTTTTATGTCTTCTGATGCATGCAGCACCACCCCCCGGCTGCCGGAGAAGGCGGCATGGAGCATGCCTCGGGCCACATCCCGGGCCTTTATAGGGCGGTAGGGGCGAAAAGGGCCTACCATCAGCGGGCGCAGGAGCTTGGTGACCCGCCCGGCCAGATCTTCGCCCAGGCGATCTTCCTTGCGATCGCCCAGCAGCAATGAGGGCCTGAAGATATGGATGCTTTTGTAGTTGGGGATTTTGCTGACGGCTTCTTCTACCTCCCCCTTCACCCTGTTATAGAAGAACAAGCTGCCCTTATTGGCGCCCATGGCCGTTATCAGCAGGTACTGCTCAGCACCCCCCTGTGCCGCCAGCCGGGCCAGTGCCAGTGGGTATACATAATCAACCTTGCGGAAGACCTCTTTGGAGCCTGCCTTTTTCATGGTAGTGCCCAGGCAACAGTATACATCCTGCACCCCTGTAAAGGGGGCGTGCTGGTCCAGGGCATCAAAGTCTACAACCAGCTGCTCCAGCCTGGGGTGCTGCTTTTTTAGCTTGCGGCGGGTAAGCACCTGTACGGTGCCGTAGCGGGGGTCTTCCAGCAGCAGCTCCAGCAGATGCTTGCCCACCAGGCCGCTGGCACCGGCAACCAGGGCGGTGCGAGGGGTGGTTTGCTGTGTAGATGGTGTATTCAAGCTAGTTATGGGCAATGCGCCGATTCTGCTCCCAGACCTCAAAACGGGCTACATCGCCGGCGATGCTTTTGTATACCCAGGCCAGCAGCGTAATATCGTCAATCAGGCCGATGGCGGGTATAAAGTCGGGGATAAGATCCAGCGGGTTAATGAAATACAGAATTGCGCCTATGATGGACAGCAGCGATTTCCAGGGCAGACTGGGATACTCCTTACGGGCATAGGCCCGCAGCAGGCGCTGAAAGGTGGTAAGGTGAAAAAAGAAATCTTTGAAGTTGACCTTCTGCTTTCCCTTTACACTGGTCATTTTGCGCTTGGATTTATCCACCAGCTGGTCGATCTCCCCGGGCTTTTGGGCAATGTCTTCGGCTTCCTCTTTATTGATAAATTGGAGAACTTTGGTTAAAAAGTCGTCGGTGCGGTTTCTCATATGGTTTGCTTGGCTCTAAAGCTATGTAACCCTTTGCCTACTGTTTGGTTTGCAGACCGGCCCAAAATGGACTTAAAAAATCGTACGAATCTCCTGTTTAAGGCGGTGCAGCGCCCGTCCGGTAGGGTCCTGCTGCCGGTCGATGGCCTTTTGCAGCACACTGCGGCTCAAATCCAGGCTGCGGGCTTCTTCGGGCAGCTCTTCGGCGGTCTGGTTGATCAGGGCAATCACTTCTTCCATGGCCGTACGCACGGCTCCCCAGCTCTCATCGCTCATGTACACCTGCTGGGAGAGGTTGTGGTTGTATTCTTCCCGCACCTCATGCACCAGCACCTGCTGAAATTCCCGGGCCGAGTAGCGGCTGTCGTTCAGGCGCAGCAGCATGTTGTTGGGGGTGATGCGCTCCAGAAAGAGCACCATGCGCTCAAAAGCCTGCAGACGAATGGGCAGCAGTACTTCCCGGTCCCTGCCTTTTACCTCCAGGGCCTTCTGTTGAAATTCTTTATCCAGAAACGATTTTACCAGCAGAAACATGCCGTACAGCACCAGCGCTGCGGGGATCACAATTTTCAGTAAGTCGGCTACAAGTTCCATAAAAGGGGATTGTTACTGCACTAAAGTAACTAAAATACCGCTCTAAGGGCAGCCAAAGCTAAAAAAATCTGGGTTGTGGAAAGATGGTAGTCAAAGCCAGCTGGAGACAGTGGGCAGGGTTTTATCGGCAAAAGTATTGGGCTGCTGCTGGCTGCGGGAATCAAGTAGGCCCCTGTGTTCGTTTATAAGTTAGCGCAGCGGTTCTATCTTTGCAGCCGGCCCTGCGCCCCTAACTAGCTAAGCCCTATGATACAGCCTGTAGAACTGACCCCCAAAGCCCTGGAAGAAGTAAGACACATCATGGCCCACAAGAACATCCCCGAAGGCTATGGCCTGCGCATTGGGGTGAAAGGCGGTGGGTGTGGCGGGGTATCCTACATGCTTGGTTTTGATAAGCCCAAAGAAGGCGATCTGCAGTACCAGCTGGAGGGGGTGCCGGTGCTGGTAGAAAAGCGCCATACCATGTACCTGCTGGGCCTGCAGGTCGATTTTCATGAAAGCGCAGACGCCCGCGGCTTTATGTTTGTAAATCCGGCTGCGGCAGCCGAGAAGGCGGGGGAGTAAGGGAAGTTTCTAGGCACGTTTCCGACTGGGCCACCCCCGCCGGGATGATGATCATGGTATTTAGGCAGGTGATATGGAAATTACATCCCAACTATAAAGTTACCTTATCTCCAAATCTACTTTAAATCATCATATAGATCCCGCATTTCAGGGTTGCTTTCTTTTATAAGGCGCTCCTTCCAAGCGCGTTTCCACTCCTTTAATTGTTTTTCCCGTTTGATGGCTTCTTCTATGGAACCAAATGTCTCATAATAGACCAGATCAGTGCAGTTATACTTCTTTGTAAAAGCTGATCCAATGCCCTGCTTATGCTCGCTGGTCCTGGTGTAGAGGTTGGCTGTAACCCCGATGTAAAATACAGAACGGTTTTTATTCGATATAATATAAACACATCCCCCTCTTTGCATGCTCTTATTAAAGTGGACTTTTTAAATTCGCTCCTGTAAAGTCAACTCTACGATCGTCATTCCGGCGAAGGCCGGAATCTGTTAGCTGATAGAGCAAAAATGTTTGTTAATAGAGTCAATCAGCCGCTTTCTCCCCTATTAAGGTTCACTTTTGCCGGAGCATACAAACAGATCCCGGCCTGCGCCGGGATGACGCCGAAAATGTGAAGGGGCACCCGCTTATACAAAAAAATAAAGAGGTCTCCCATCCTCTCCATTTAACTGAACCAGTCCCTCATAAACCATTCTCCTCCAGCGCTGCCACATCCTCGCGCCGCTTTGTCATGGTAACGCGGGCCTGGCGGCAGACGCCGCCGATGGGGGGGTTGAATTTGGAAATGCTCACCTCTACCCGATCGGCGGCCGGAAAGGTATGGAATACCTCCAGGATGATCTGCAGGTTAAGGGCCTCCAGCAGACGGCTGGGTTTGCTCATGGCCCGGGCTATGATCTTGTAGAGCAGCTCGTAGTTGATCGTTTCGGCCAGGGAGTCGTGCCGGGCAGCAGCGGTCAGGTCGGTTTCTACGGCCACATCTACCGCATACTTATTGCCCATTTTCTGCTCCTCATCATAATAGCCATGATAGGCAAAGAACTCCATGCCCTCCAGTGATACCTTTCCCATGCTGCCGGCTTAGATGGTATCGAAAAAGGAGGAATTGTTCTTGCCCTCCGAAGGCTGCTCGGCATCCTGTTCTTCTGCTGCCTCCGGCTCTTCCTCCTCAAATCGGCTACTGGCGGTCGGCACCTGCTTCGGCTCATCATCATAGGGGGTGCTGTGGGCTTCGGGCAGGCGGCGGTCCCGCACGGCCTGCTCGGCAGCGCTTACCAGCCCGGAGAGGTCGTGCTTGCGGATCTTGCTCTCGGCCTGCTCAACCCGCTCCAGCGTATTATTGGCCAGCACCAGCAGGTCGCTGAGCAGGTTATCGCGGTAGCTCTCCAGCTTGCGGTAGTTCTGCTCCATTTCTTTTACCCGCCGCTCCATGGCCTGCAGAATCTTCTCAGCCTTATCATCGGCGCGGTCCTGCAGCTCCCGGGCTTTGGCGCGGGCATCGTTGAGGATGGTCTCGGCCTTGAGCTCGGCTTCGCGGATGTGCAGGTCGGCCTTTTTGGAGGCCTGCTCCACCATCACATTGCCGGTATCTTCGGCCGTTTTAAGGGTCTTGAAGAGGGAAGATTCCACATCGCGCAGCTTGCTTACTTCCCGCTCGGCAATCTCCAGCTTGTAGCGCAGCTCTTTATGCTCTTCTACCACACGCTCCCATTCCTGCGAGAGGGTGGTCAGAAAAGCATCTACTTCTTCTTTATCATAGCCTCTGAAGTTGCGTTCAAAGGTTTTTTGGCG
The DNA here is from genome assembly GCF_000348925.1 of Cesiribacter andamanensis AMV16. Lineage (GTDB taxonomy): Bacteria > Bacteroidota > Bacteroidia > Cytophagales > Cyclobacteriaceae > Cesiribacter > Cesiribacter andamanensis. The sequence continues at coordinate 12,860 of NZ_AODQ01000073.1, forward strand.
TATTTCCAGTGGGGTAATTTTCATCTAGTGCGGGCGTTTATGGCTAAAGTATAGTTGTTTACATTAAAAAACCTGCTGAGATCCGATGCTCCATACGGAAATGCTGCGGTCGTCGCTGGCCGAGGCCAGGTGCTGGTTGCCGAGCCACAGCAGGCGATTTACCGAGGTGGCATGGCCGGCATGGCGGGCCTTGTCGATCACCCGTAACAGCCGGAAGCTGCGGGCATCCCAGAGCTTGATGGATTTATCCATGCTGCAGCTGGCAAACAGGCGGCCATTGGGGCTGTAGCTAATATGGTTAATGGCATACATATGCGCCACAATGCTGCTGGCCTCTGCGTACGGCTCGCCCACCGACCAGATGCGGATGTGGGCATCGCGGCTGCCGCTGAGCAGGTACTGTCCGTCGGGCGAATACTGAACGGTGAAAACCGACTTTTGGTGCGCCTGCAGCTCCTGCTTTACCATAAGACTTTCCAGGTCCAGAATGCGAATGCTGTTGTCGCTAAAGCCGGCGGCCAGCTCGGACCGTGTGGGGTGCACCGCCAGGCTGCGCAGGCTGTGGTCGGAAAGCGGCAGCTCGTAGAGCAGGCGCAGGCCGGGCTGCGGACCCGTTTCTAACGCTACCACCAGCAGCTGGCCGCTGCCGGTGCCTGCATACACAAATCCTCTGTGGCAGGCCAGGCTAAAGATAGCAGCTTTGGTAAGCTGCAGAGAGCTCAGGCTGCGGCGGTTGCCCACCTCCAGTAGTCGAAGGCCATCGTAGTTCTGGCCAAACAGCAGCCAATCCTGCTCGGGCAGGTACTCCATGGCATAGATGGAGGCATCGGCTTTGGCCAGCAGATGGCCCTGGTCGGGGGTATCGAGCTGCCATTGCACCACCAGCCCATCGCCCCCGGCCGAAAAAAAACTGCCCTGCCGGCCGGAGGGGGCCAGGGTATAGACACTATCACGGTGTCCGGTAAACGTATGTTCTTTCTCTACAGCAAGCAGGGCCATGAACAGGGGCAGGTAATTCCGATGTAAATTAACGATATTTGCCCACAAACCTACGCAATGCCCTTATTCCAAACCGCTAATTTCCCCGCAACCCAGGAGACGGCCAACGGGGCAGCCGGCAGCTGGGCGCTCTGGCGGCTGGACGAACCGGAGGAGGAACTGTTGGCCCGGCTGGACACCACGATCTTCGATACGGCCGAGCTGCAGCAGATCCGGGTGGAGCAGCGGCGCAAAGAGTGGCTGGGCTGCCGCCTGGCGCTGCAGACGCTTCTGGCGGCCTATCCTGTGGCAACGGATCTGAGCACCCGTCAGGCGGGCAGCAGCCTGCGCATGCACAAGAATGAGCTGGGCCGGCCCTATCTGCTGGGCAGGGAGCTGCACATTTCCCTCTCCCACGCCTACCCCTATGCTGGGGCGGCCCTGCACCCCCGGCTGTCGGTAGGGCTGGATGTGGAGCAAGTCCGGGAGCAGCTTTTGCGTATCCGGCATAAGTTTCTGTCGGCCCATGAGCAGGCCTTGCTGGGCGACAACCTGGAGCAGCTCTGCCTGTGGTGGGCCGCCAAGGAGGCCCTCTACAAGCTCAATGGCCAGCCGGGCCTGATCTTCGCCCGCGATATGCTGGTAGCACCCTCTGACCGGCCCGGGCAGCTGCAGGGCTGGCTCAAGGGGCAGCCCTATGCGCTCCATTACCAGTGGCATGGCCCGCTGCTGCTCTGCGTGGTGGCCTAGCACTGTGCCAGGGCCCTAAAGCTGGTACGGATTTTGTCATTGATCTACAAAGCATTACCTTCAGGATATGAAAAAGCTTTTGATGATGCTCCTTTTAATGGGAGGTTTTATGATACAGGGGTACGCTCAGGGAAGCGCCGCCGGTGATTTCTCGCTGCCCGATGCCGTAAGCGGCAAAACCGTTTCGCTGGCCGATTATAAGGGCCAAAAGGCAGTGGTGCTGGTCTTTACCTCCAATTACTGTCCCTATTCCCGCCTGTACGAAGAGCGCCTCAACCAGCTGGTGAACCAGTACAAGGGCCGTGGCGTGGCCTTTGTGTTCATTAATGCCAACGATCCGCAGCAGAATAAGGAAGAGTCGGACGAATCCATGAAAAGCAAGGTGGAAGAGTGGGGAACCGGAGTGCCCTTTCTGTCGGACCGTAAGCAAACAGTAGCCAAAAAGTACGGTGCCTCCAAAACGCCCGAGGTGTTTGTACTGGCCCCCCGCGGTGGCGGCTTTCAGGTATTCTACTCCGGTGCCATTGACGATAATCCGCAGGTGGCTCAGGACGTAAGCCAGCCCTACCTCAAGCAGGCACTGGACCAGTTGCTGGCCGGCAAAAGCGCCCTGCATCAGCAAAAGCGGCCGGTAGGCTGTGCGATTAAGCTGCAGTAGGCAATGCCGGATTGAATTTTATTGAATACGAACAGACTAGGCTGCTTCCATTAAGGGGGCAGCTTTTTATTGGGCTAGTTTTTCGGACGTGCAGAAGGTTCGCTTGTGATCCCCTCTTCCCTGAAAAAATGCTCAAGCTGAGGATTTACCTCCTCCGCCCCCTCCCACTGCACAAAATGCCCGCAGCGGTCCAGAAAACGAACATCAGCCCGGGGAATGCGGGAGGCTGCTTCTTCTACCATTGGTATCAGCTTAAGGTCCGGATGCAGCAGGGGGGAGGGAATGTAGCCGTCCTGCCGGCCAAAAAGGATTTGCACCGGCATTTTTAACCGGGGTAACAGTTCCCAGACCGGCTCCTGCAGCATGGCGGCGACGGACTGGCTCAGGATCTGGCAAAACAGGGGGTAATCATGGCAGTGGGTATAGTTCAGGCGGTCTTCCAGTAGCTGTCGGGCATCCTCGGGAAAGTGGTAGAAATTGGCCCGTACATTTTTTTCAACGGTAGCCAGCGGCGCCTCCAGCAGTTTGTCTGGGGCGAACCAGCTTAGTAAGTCCTCCCCTTCGGCCGGGCTGAAACTTTCCAGCCCGGCCGGGGCCATCAGGCTGAGCTTTTTGATACGCTCCGGATAGCGCAGGGCCGTATGCAGGGCCACCTGACCGCCCATGGAGTGGCCAATGAGCCCGCAGTGCGCTATTTGCAGCCCATCCAGAAATTCCCGGATCATATCGGCATAAAAGGCCATGCCGGGGTTACCCCTTCCTTGCCGGACTTGCCAAAGCCGGGCAGGTCCAGCGCCAGGCAGCGGAAGTGAGGGCTCAAGAAAGCGATGTTCTTCTGCCAGGCCGGCAGGTAGCTGCCCAGGCCGTGGATAAACAGCAGAGGCGGGCCCTGCCCCACATCGGTGTAGGCAAGGGGGAGTCCGGCCTTAGTGGTCAGATAACGGGTAGGAAGAGGATAGGGGGTGTCTGATATGAGCATCTCTCAGGTGGCCTGTCAGTGATTTACAAATAGGGGTGCCACTACTTCCACTTTTCTGGTTCTTTCTCAAGCCTGCCCGGATAAGTAGGGGCAGCACTGGCTACTTCAGCAGCATGCGGGCAATTTTGCCGGTATCGGTCTTGGGCAACTCGCCCACAAACTGCACATATTTTGGAATTTTATATTTGGCCAGGCCCTGCCGGCAGAATTCCAGGATCTCCTGCTCGCTGAGCATGGCACCTTCCTTCAGGGCCACAAAGGCTTTGCCCACCTCGCCCCAGCGCTCGTCGGGGGTGCCCACAATGGCCACTTCTTCAATGGCCGGATGGCCGATCAGGTAGTGCTCCACCTCGGCGGGGTACACATTTTCGCCCCCGCTGATGAACATGTTCTTTTTGCGGTCTACTACATAGAGAAAGCCCTCGGCATCCTGCCGCACCATATCACCGGTCTTGAACCAGTCACCTTCCTTTGCCGCCGCTGTGCCTTCGGGATTTTGCCAGTAGCCGGGCGTCACCATGGGACCCCTGAGCCAGAACTCGCCTGCTTCCCCCTGGGCTACCGGTTTGCCGGCATCATCCATGATCTGGTATTCCACATAAAAATTGGGCGTGCCAATGGACCCCTGCTTGCGCACTGCATCCTGGTGGTTGAGGGAGGTTACGTTGGGGCCTACTTCGGTAAGGCCGTAGCCCTGGCGGATGAGCACCCCCTTCTGGTGCCAGCGCTCAATGGTGGGGATGGGCAGGGGCTCCCCACCCACAATAAAGTAGCGGATGCTCTCCAGGCCCACCTGCGCAAACTCGGGTACGTCCAGCAGCATTTTGAGCATGGTGGGAACGGCCATAAAAAGGGTGGCTTTTTCCTGCTCCAGCAGCTGGAGCACCTGCCCGGCCTCAAACTTGGGCAGCAGCGTAACGGAAGCGCCGTGGTGCAGAAAGGGGGTCAGGAACACATTCCAGCCGCCGGTGTGGAAGGGGGGCATGCAGACCAGCGTGTGGTCCTGACTGGTAATGTCCAGGCGGGTAGCGGTGTTGATGCTGTTCCAGAAGGCCATGCCATGGGTGTAGAGGGCGCCTTTGGGAAAGCCTGTGGTGCCGCTGGTGTAGAGGATAAACAGGGGGTGGTCATCTTCCAATTCTTCCGAATCAAAGCCCTGGCAGGGGTGCTCGGCTATGGCTGTGCTAAAGGCGGCGGGCGACATCAGGTGGCGGATCTGCTCCAGAATGTGCTGGCCCTCCAGCAGGGGGTAGTAGCGCTCGTCGGCCAGAAAGAGCTCGGGACGGCAGTTATCCAGCATAAAGGCCAGCTCCCGGCCGGTAAGGCGGTAGTTGAGGGGTACCAGAATGATGCCCAGCTTTTGGGCGGCGGCAAACAGCAGGATGTGCTCCAGGCAAAAATCGGCCAGAATGGCTACGCGGCTCCCCTTTTGCAGCTTCAGTTTCTCCTTCAGGAAAGCGGCTGCCTTAAGGCCCTGCTCCTGCAGCTGGCCATAGCTAAGGCTGCGCTGGCTGCTGTGCTCCCGCACGGCCTGCTTTTCGGGCTGGTAGAGGGCCCAGCGCTCGATCCAGTCTTTTCTATACGGCATAGGGGGTGGGGGTTAGAGGCGGAAGGCGGCACAGGCAAAGGAAAGCCCTCCGCCGGAGCCCATGAAAATGACCAGATCGCCGGCCTTTACCTTGCCCAGCTGCAGGGCTTCATCCAGCGCCATGGGGATGCAGGCCGAGCCCGTATAGCCATAGTGGTGCATGATGGTGTGCGCCCGCTCCCGGGGCAGGCCCAGCAGCTCAAGGGTGGCCCAGATGGCGTTGATGTTGATCTGGGTGAAGAAGATGTGGTCTACCTCCTGTATATCTACCCCAATGCGCTGGCAAAGCTGCAGGATCATCTCGCTCCACATGTTGGGATTGAGCTCAGAGGGAAAACGCTTTACAAACTTCAGCAGATGGTCTTTTTTGGCGACTACCTCTTCCGTTACCGGCTGGAAAGTGCCGCCGGCATAAATGCCCATCCAGTCGTGGTACTGGCCCTGGGTGCGCAGCTGGCTGGCCAGAAAGCCCCGGCTACCCCCTTCTTCGGCGCCCAGCACTACGGCTCCGGCTCCATCGGCAAAAAGGTTGGCGGTTTTTTTATCGAGCTTGTCCAGGTACTTGCTCATCAGGTAGGCACCTACTACCAGCACCTTGTTGTATTGCGCATCCGCGCGGATGTACTTGCTGCCCACATCCAGGGCGGTCACAAAGCCGGCGCAGGCGGTATTGAGGTCGAAGGTGCCGGCCCGCCCGGCCCCCAGCAGGTACTGCACTTTAGAGGCGGTAGAAGGGGATACATACTCGGGCGTATCGGTGGCGACGATGATCAGGTCCAGCTCGCTGGCGGCCACGCCGGCCCGCTCCAGGGCGGTGGCGGCGGCCTTCAGCACCAGGTCTGAGGTCGATTGGTCTTCGGAGGCCCAGCGGCGCTCCCAGATGTGTACGTTCTGGCGCAGCCAGCTATCCACATCCTCACCCAGCAGCTCGTTGAAGTAGGTGTTGGGGACTATATTTTCCGGCGCATAGGCTCCGGAAGAAAGAATTACGGCGTTTCTCATGCTATCTCTTTAGTGAATAGGGGCGGGGGCCTGTGAAGAAGAGGGGTTCACAGGCACCCTGCCTCCATTCGGTCCATCTAACCAACCATGCCTCCATCTACACTCAGCACCGCTCCATTAATATAGCGGGCTTCGTCGGAGGCCAGAAAAACATAGGCATTGGCAATGTCCAGGGGGTCGCCCATGCTGCCCATGGGGATCTTGGCTTCGATCTGCCGGCGCACCTCCTCGGGGATCTGCCGGGTCATTTCGGTGGCGATAAAGCCGGGGGCTACGGCATTGGCAGTTACCCCCTTGCGGCCCAGCTCCCGGGCCCATACCCGGGTCATGCCGATAACGCCGGCCTTGGTGGCCACATAATTGGTCTGGCCGAAGTTGCCGTAGAGGCCCACTACGGAGGAGGCGCTGATAATGCGGCCCCAGCCACCATTCACCATATACTCCGACAGGATCTTGGTACAGTTAAACACGCCTGTCAGGTTTACATCCAGCACCTGCTGCCACTGCTCGGGGGTCATTTTCTTCAGGGAAGCATCACGGGTAATGCCGGCATTGTTGATGAGGATGTCGATGCGGCCCCAGCGATCGGCTACTTCCCGGGCGGCCTGTTCTACTTCTTCGTACCTGGCCGTATTTACCCGCATAAAGCGGGCAGGGTATCCCTGGGCTTCCAGTTCATGGGCGGTCTCCCGGCCCCGTTCTTCGGCCAGGTCCCAGATGATAACAGTGGCGCCTTCCTGCGCAAACCGCTGTGCCGTTACTTTTCCAATGCCGCTGGCACCGCCGGTGATGATCGCTATCTTGTTTTCTAATCGTTTCATGTGGATTGTGGAGGGGTGAGGGGGTGCTCCCCTGCACCCGTACAAGCTCGGGCGCAAGGGGGCTTCCTCAGCAAAAAGGATTATTTAATGGCGGGCAGGTCTACACGCAGCTCCAGGGAAAAGAGGCGTCCGGTAGGGGGTGCGGCCGTAAACTCGCGCATTTCGGTATCGAAGAGGTTGGTTACCTGAGCTGACAGGCGGAACATGGGGCTGAACTTGTAGCCGGCGCTCACATCGAAGGTGACAAAGCCGCCCAGCGGGCCGTAGTTCCAGGCATTGCCGCTCAGGGCATCTTCTACAATGGGCATGCCGCCCCAGGTAGCGCCTGGAATGGTCTCGGAAGCGATCTGGTAGCTGGAGAAGTAGTTGTACTTCTCTACCCAGCGGCCAAAGATGGAGCCAAATACCTTGCTGCCGGCATAGGTAAGGCCGCCGGCCATTTTATGGTTGGGTGAGTTTACCAGCAGGTCGGTCTGGGTTACCTTACCGTCTTTGTTGAAGTCGTTGGCCAGGTCCTGCTCATCGATGCTGTAGCCAAAGTAGGAGTAGTTCACAAAGGCGCTCAGGGCATCGGTAAGCATATAGCTAAGGCCCAGATCGGCACCATAGGTGTTGAACTTGCCAAAGTTTACATAGGAGATCACCAGGCCGTTGTAGGCGGCATAACCCGACTGCACCTCCGACATGGGCTGGTTACCCCGCTGGGTGGCTACGCCCAGCAGGGTGGCCGGGCTCAGGAAGTTTTCGGAGATGTTGTAGTAGGCATTGGCATCGATACTGAAGCGGTTGCCCATGGGCTGGCCGCGGTAGCCCAGCTCAAAGGTTTGCATTTTCTCTACCTTCTGTTTCTCGATTTTGGTGCCATCGGCCATGGTAAAACCTTCGGCATTACCCAGAATGAGGCCGCTGAAGAGGTCGCCGTACATGTTCAGGATGGTAGGGGCGGCAATGCCCTGTCCGTAGGTAAGGCGCACACCACCCCACTCGCCGCTTTTCACCAGGCCGAATTTGGGCAGGAAGTTAAAGCCGTAGATCTCGTGGTGGTCGCCCCGGAAGGCAGCCGTAGCTTTCAGGCCCTGGCCAAAGTTGTAGTCGAACTGGCCATAGGCGCCAATCTGGTTCAGGGTAATGTAGTCGTCTTCGTTCTTATCCAGCAGGTAGGTGCCCATGGAGTTGGCCATATCGCGCTGCCACTGGGCGCCAAAGGTGTAGTAGAATTTCTTGGCAATGTGGTTGTTGTACTGCAGCTCGGCATTCCAGCGGCGGGATTTGTCCCTGAAAAGGGCGCCGGTGCTGAAGGACTGACGGGCCAGCTCGGCCTCGGACATCTCGGGATTGGCGGCTTTGATGGCATGGTAGGCCTTGGTGCGGTCATCAATGGAGTAGGTGCTGTCGGTGCTGCTCCAGGTGTGGTACAGCTGGGCAAACCAGTTGTTGTGCACCAGCTTGGCCTGGGCATAGTAGATGTTCCAGTCCCGGATCTGGTTGCGGCCTACATTAGTGGGCGAGAGGTAGGTGGAGTTGGAGGCGCCTGCCTGCACTATAATGTCGGTGCCGCTTACAGGGGTAAAATAAAGGCCGGTTTCGCCCCGCAGGAATTTGATGTCGTTGTCCAGCCGGTATTCCACCACGCCACGTTTGGGCACTACAGCGCCCAGGTACACACTATCCACATAATCGAACTCTTCGGCCCGGGTGTATTCTCCTGTAACCTTAAAAGCAAATTTATCGCTGAGCACCTGTGCATGGCGGGCCCGGGCGGTAAACATGCTCTGGTTACCCGCTCCAAGGGATACTATGGTTCCGGCACTGCCGCGCGGATCTTTGGTAATGGTATTGAGCAAGCCATTATGGGCATTTGGGCCAAACAGGGCGGCATTTGGACCCAATACAATCTCCATTCGCTCAATATCTTCCTTAATAACCGTATTGAGCGGCCCCATGGGCAGGCCGGTGGCAATAAGGGTGGAGAAGCGGCCATCGGTTACCTGCAGGTTTTTGGCGTTGAAGTTGCTGTTGAAGCCCCGCACGTTGATGCCGGTGCCTACTACCCCTGCCCGAACAAAGTCTACCCCTTTTACGCGGGCCAGCAGCTCACCGGGGTTAAAGGTGCCGATGTTCTCCAGCTCCCGCTTGCCGATCACTTCTATGGTAGCGGGGGTTTCGGTGATCTTTTCGGCCCGGCGCGTACCGGAGATCACCACCTCGCTCATCTGCTCCAGGTCTTCCATGAGCCGGATGTCCAGGCTCTGGCGGTTGGCTACTTTTACTTCTTCGGAAAGAAAGCCCACAAAGCTAAAGACCAGCACGGCCTCGGGGCCGGGTACGGCTATTTCGTAGTAGCCATTGGTGTTGGTGACCACACCGGTGTTGGTGTCTTTTAGGAGCACGTTTACACCGGGCAGGCCCTCGTTATTGAGCGCGGAAGTTACCCTTCCTTTTACGATCCGTTCCTGCGCCATCAGCATGGTGCCGCTAAGGAGCAGTAAACAAGTGAGGAACATGTGTTTCATGGCAGATGGGGTTAGGGAGTTGATTTTTTAGTGGTTGATTTCTGGTTAAGAAAAAGGAGAACGGCCTTGGTAAAGGCCTCCGGCTGCTCAAACTGCAGCAGATGCCCGGCACTTGGCAGCAGCACCAGCTGACTGCCGGGGATGGCCGCTTTGCCCTGTTGGGCCAGCTGCTCGGTGGTAAGGCCGGGGTGCAAATAGCGGTTGGGGATCAGGCCATCGTCGGCGCCAAAGAGCAGCAGCACGGGCATGCGGAGCTCGCCCAGCCGATGGGCTACGGGAGCGGCCAGCATGCCGGCTACCCCCTTCTGCAACACCTGGGCATAGGTGGGGAAGTAGGGGGTTTCCTGAAGCTGCAGGCGCTCCTGAATAAGGGGTTCTGTGGTTGCGGGCAGCGGGCCGCTAAAGTTGAGGGCCCAGGCCTGGCGGATCTGCGCCTCGGTTTGCGGTTGGGGAAAACTGGCAGCGGCATAGGCGGTGAGGCCGGCGGCTTCCTGCTCGCTAAAGGTTTCGATTCCTGCAGGGGCGGCCAATACCAGGCTATGCACCCGCCCGGGATGCTCCAGCGCAAACAGCATTGCCAGCTGGGCGCCCATGGAGTGGCCCAGCAGGTGCGTCTTTTCAATGCTCAGGCTATCCATCAGTGCCAGCAGCGCGCCTGACCAGTAGTGCAGCAGATTGCCCTCGGGCAGCGCCTGCGAGGGGGCGTGCGGGGTA
>NZ_AODQ01000074.1 GCF_000348925.1 Cesiribacter andamanensis AMV16
GGCATTGATGGTGAATGTGTTGTTGCTACCCAGGCTCAGGCTGTAGTTGGAGCCAGCAGATAGATTGCCTAAAGTGTAAGCATAAGGACCATCGGCCACGTTCTCACCGGCCGCACGGCCAAGAGCGCCTGTGAAGGCAGCATCAGGTAGGCTGGCATCGTTCGAGAAGGTGAAGACAGGATCAGCAGAGCCATATACCTTGCTTTGACCCGCAGTTGGCGTAACTACAACTGCTTTCGCATTCACAGTTAATTCCACCACATTACTTGTAACCGTACCACAAATACCGGTTATTATAACCCGATATTGGCTGCCACTTAAAGTAACGCTTGGATTTAAAACTGTATAAGAATTCGCATTAGTCCCTACATTAGTCCATGCGGCGCCTAAATTAGCTCTTGTTTGCCATTGATAGACAATCCCATCACCTTGAGCATTTACTGAGAAAGTAGGATTTGCTTCTCCGTAGGTAATAGACTTGTTGTTGGGCTGTATTGTAATTGATGGCGAAGAACATAGTGAATATGAGCCAGTGATTGCATTGGAACCTGTTAAATTTCCAGCTACTGTAAAACCCTGAGTGCCTGTAGATGCTGTATTTATATAAACTGGATCTGTTGAAGTATTTTTAAAAGTCCAAAATACCTGAGTGCCTTCTGCAGCCGCAACTTGCCCATTGTTTTGAGACTTGAAGGTAATAGTTTCTTCTTTTTGTGGTGAATTTGTAGGTGTAGCTGGAGTGTATATTACAATTACAGAAACATCTGTTCCATTTGGAAGGCCTGTTGCTCTGAAATGAATATTTGCGTCAGTAAAATAAGCTGTAGCTATCGATCCAGAAGTTTGACCTGTAGCAGTAAGCACAAAAGAAACCCCTAAATGCTTAATGTTTATTAGATACTGATCATAGTAAATATCACCATTTTCATCTGCAACAGTGCTTCTGTAATGATGGTCACTGGTGCAAACCCTTGGAGTTTCATGGAAATCGAATTCTACTGTTTCTCCTGGTGTCCAACCAGAGCCTGTTACGATAACATACTCCCCGGGAGCATAGTCATCCTTATCTGTAGTTACCGTCTGCGCGTAGCCACTTGAGGCTACCAAAAGTAGGGCGAGGAGCGTTAAGGTGTAGCGGGTAAGGCCTCCTCTGGCCGTACTCCACCCGATGCGTAAAAGTTCTAGATTCATATTGTGTTTGGATAAATGGTTCGTGTTTGGACAAAGCATAGGGGGTCACCGCCCTTCCGGGTGCCCTAAAGCACCCGGAAGGGCGGTTACGCATAGGCCTGTCTTATGTTGATGTAGCCTCCCCCTTCAGGGTCGGCGGCTTTGGTGTTGATAGGATCGGTGACGCTCGGTCAGCAGTTGTCTGGTGAAGCCCGTTCTGTAGTTCCCGGCTACAGGGCCATGGGCAGGGCTTCGGTGCTAGTAAAGGGTAGTGGCTATAGCTGCATGGGGCATATAATCAGCATTATGGTTGAGTAGGGTAGTTGCCGCAAAACCGGTGGAGCAGGACCAGCAAGGCATGGCAGGGGATATAGCTGCAGCTGTGCTGAGGGGTAGGATTTTAAAAACCTCCATCCGGTACTAATTTGTGATAAAAATCAGGAAAACCTCACCTGGCTATCTTGGAACCTTTCTGAGATTATTTAGTACGAAGTTAAGTGTTGTTTAAACATCATCAAAGTTTTCTTACATTAAAAAAAGATTAAAAAGTAGATACTATTTCTTGCTTCCGTACTACTCTTAAAAACTAAAAAATTGATTAACTACCTTTAAATCAGGCGTTAAGCTTTTGGTGTATATCCTGACCGTTTGCTCTTTGAGGGATAAAAAGTACATAGCCTTTTCTTCTTCTTACTTCTTTGCAGTAGCAAAATAATTTTTTGTTAGGTACATGCCCTGCATGGCATGGGCCGCAAGGGATTTTGCTCTGCCTGTGCCGAATGAATCCTTTTTGGGGCGGTCGTGCCGCTTAGCCCTGGCCAGGGTAATAAAAGCCCTGCTCGCCGGAGTAGTGGAGCTTACTTCTTCAGGCAAAAGGGGAATCATCAGGCAGCGCCTGGTCTACATTAGGCCGGTGACTAGCTGCCTGCCACCCTGTACCTGCGGGCAGGCAATGGCGCCGGTGCAGGGAGGGCGTGGGCTGCCGCTGCTTTTTCTGGCAGAGAAAGCAGCGGCCGGAAGGGTGTGTTGATGCAGATGTATTAAGAGGATGTTCTGAACATCTGCTGAGGGCTGACGCCCTGCCAATCCCTGGCCTGGTAGTGCGCTGCAGGGGGTATTGTTGATGCCCGGAGGCCGAACCGAGGGGCGATGCCCGGACGAGTGATAAGGTTAGTCCGGGGTCTGCAGGCTGTGCTTTTCGTTCTGGTAGGCATTGGACATGGTCCACTCAATGCGCCGCTGCAGGGGCTGCCGGCGCACGGGGCAATCGTCCTTCAGGCAGATGCCGCAGGAATGAGGGGGCAGGCAGGGGTCGCCGTGGATGGAAAACTCGGCCTCATGCGGCAGGTTCTGCTGCACCAGCCGGGTTACCTCATCAATCTCCCGGTGGGCCTCCTCCAGCGTAAAGTAGTAGGGCATGGTAAAATGAAAATCCAGGTGAATGCCCGCGCCAAAGCGCTGGATGCGCAGGTGGTGCACATCCATCCAGTTTTTGCTGCGGTGCCGGTTCAACAGCACAATTACCCGCTCCACCAGGCTCAGGTCGGCCTCGTCCAGAATGCCGCCCACAAAATCGCGCAGCAGGCGGTAGCCCGACAGGATGATGATGCCGCCAAACACGATCGCCACCACATTATCGATCCAGACCTGGCCGGTGAGGTAGATGAGCCCCAGGCCCAGCACCAGCCCACCGCTGGTCACCACATCGGTCATCAGGTGTCGGCCATCGGCCTGCATGCTGATGGAGTTGAGGCTGCGACCCTTTTTCAGCAGCATGTGTGCCAGTGCCCAGTTAACGCCTCCGGTAAAGAGGGTAAGGCCTATGCCCAGCCCCAGGGCGCTTACCGGCTGGGGATGAAAGAGGTTGTAGACCCCCTTGCCCATGGCGGCCAGCCCGGCGATGGCAATGAGCGCCCCCTCCAGCCCGGCCGACAAAAACTCGATCTTGCCATGGCCATAGGGATGGTCCAGGTCTTGCGGGCGGGCGGCATAGCCAATGCTGTAGAGGGCAAAACCGCTGGCGGCTACGTTCACAATGGACTCCAGCGCATCGGACAGAATGGCATTGGAGCCGGTGATCCACCAGCCGGCAAACTTTACCAGCATCAGCAGGGCGCCAATGAGCAGGGCGAGGCCTTGGTATTTCTTCTTATCCTGGAGCAAACTGCCGGAAGTTAGGCGCTGGATGCGCCGGGTATAAGGCTTAAAGGTATGAAAGCTGGAGAAGAGCTGGCGATTTTTAGCCCAAAAAATGCGCCCCTGCCCCTGCTTTTTGTTTTGCTGCTGAAAAGCGGCCTGCTGCCAACAACTGGCGGGTGCAAGGGTTATAGCAGGGAGCGGGCCGCTGTGCCGGCTTTTGCAACCTAACACATACACGATGGAATCATTAAAGGGAAGAGTAGCGCTGGTGACCGGCGCCGGAAAAGGAATAGGCCGCGCCATTGCCCTGGCCCTGGCGGCCGAAGGGGTGGCAGTTGGCCTGCTGGCCCGTACCGAGAGCGAGCTGAAAGACGTAGCCCGGGAGATTGAGCAGGAAGGGGTAAAAGCAGCCTATGCAACGGCTGATGTGGCCGATCGGCCGGCCGTAGAGCGGGCTGTGCAGGCCATACAGCAGCAGCTGGGTACCCTTGATATCCTCATCAACAATGCCGGCACCGCCAGCTTTGGCAAATTTCTGGAGCTCTCGCCCGAAGACTGGGAGCGCAATGTAAAGGTAAACCTCTTTGGGGTCTATTATGTGACCCGCGCCGTGCTGCCGAGCATGCTGGAGCAGCAGCGGGGCGATATCATCAACATCTCCTCTACGGCCGGCCTGCGGGGCGGTGCAGTCACCAGCGCCTACAGCGCCTCCAAGTTCGGGCTGATGGGCCTTACCGAATCGCTCATGCAGGAGGTGCGCAAGAGCAACATCCGCGTAAGCGTGCTTACCCCCAGTACGGTGGTAACAGACATGGCCTATAGCCAGAACCTGATTGGCAAAGAGGCAGACCGGGTGATGCACCCCGAAGACCTGGCCGAGCTCCTTATCGCCCAGCTGAAGCTTAACCGCCGCACCTTTGTAAAGGAGGCCAGCATGTGGTCTACGAATCCGTAGGGGGTGCCATCCTCCAAGGTTTTCAAAACCTTGGAATATCCTGCTGAACGCTAAGATTTCAGCACACTACTTCACCAGCAGGGGCTGCTTTTCCTGCTTGGCGGCAGATTTCTGGCGGAAGTAGATCTTAAAGGCGGTGCCTTTGCCTTCGGTGCTTTTTACCTCAATGCGGCCTTCATTATTTTCGATGATGCGCTTGACCATGTACAGGCCTATGCCGGTGCCATCCACATGGGTATGGAAGCGCTTAAACATGGTAAAGAGCTTTTTCTGCTGGGCTTCGCTCATGCCCAGCCCATTGTCAGTAAAGGTAAGCACCACATGCTTTTCCTTTTGCTCGGTGCTGATGCGGATGTGGGGCTGGCGATCCGGCGAGCTGTACTTCAGGGCATTGCTGAGCAGGTTGTAGAAAATGCTCTGCAGGTTTACCCGCGTATAGCGGATGCCGGGTACCTCAAAATGAGTTTCGATCAGCGCTCCGCTCTCTTCAATCTGCTTGCGGATATCGCAGCGCACATCTTCCAGCACTTCCTCAAACTGGAGTGGCTCAATCTGTTTTTCCAGATCCTTTTGCACCTTGGTGATCTCCAGCAGGCCGTGGATGGTGCGCTTCAGCTTTTCGATGGAGGCTTCTACCATATCCATCAGGCGCTTGTCCTTCTCATCCAGGTTCTGCTGCATTTTGGGGCCCAGCAGCATCATCAGGCCTTCCAGGTTGGCTACAGGCGCCCGCAGGTCATGGGAGGCGGTGTACACAAAGTTGTCCAGGTCGGTATTGATCTTGCGCAGGTTCTTATTGCTTTCCTGAAGCTCATCCTGGGCCTTTTTAAGGGTAGAAAGGTCTACCATGGAGCCCAGCATGCGGTAGGGGATGCCGTACTCATTCTCCAGGATGTAGCCCCGGTTGTAGACCCAGGTATAGCTGCCATCGGCCTTGCGGAACTGGTGCTCGGCCGACCACTGCTTCTGCCCCTTGTTGATGGCCTCATTGATCTCCTGCACAATGGCATCGCGCTCCTGCGGGTGCAGGCGGCTGAACCAGGATTCTACCCCCGGCTCTATCTCGTTCTGCTTATAGCCAAAGATCTCCACAAAGCCCTCGTTCCACCAGAACTCGCGGCTTACCAGCTTCCAGTCCCAGACCGCATCGTTGGTGGCGCGGGCCAGCAGCCGGAAGCGTTCTTCGCTTTCGGAGAGTTCCAGGGTGCGCTCGTTTACCCGCTTCTCCAGCTCGGCATTCAGTTTCAGGAGCTTTTCTTCGGCTTCCTTTACCTCATCATAGGCCTCCAGCAGGTCTTCTTCGGCACGTTTCTTCTCGCTGATATCAACTACGGTAAGGGCCAGGCCGCTGTCAATGGGTACGGCGGTAAGCTCCAGGTAGCGGTCCTGTTCCTCGTGCTGGTAGTGGTACTCCAGGTGCAGGGGGCTGCCGTTCTGGGCCGCGGCCAGCAGCTTTTTAAAGATACCGTCTTTTTTAAGCCCGGGCAGTTCCTGCGAGAGCCGCAGGCCTTCCAGCCCTTTGTGTTCCCGCTTAAAGAGCTGCCGTCCGGCCTTGTTGATCAGGGTCCAGACCAGGTCAAGGGGTTTGTTCTGCTTGTCTCCCAGCAGGCTAAAGGCCATGATGCCGTTGGCGGAGCTATCCAGGACCCCCTGCAGCAGGGTGCTCAGTTCCTTGGCTTTGGTGATGTCTACAAAAGTTACCACGGCGCCATCCACATGCCGGTCCTGCCGCAGGTAGGGGAGGATCTTCATCAGGTACACCTGCCCGTTGCGGGTTTCTACCTCCTTTTGCAGGGACTCGCC
Organism: Cesiribacter andamanensis AMV16; assembly: GCF_000348925.1. Classification (GTDB taxonomy): domain Bacteria; phylum Bacteroidota; class Bacteroidia; order Cytophagales; family Cyclobacteriaceae; genus Cesiribacter; species Cesiribacter andamanensis. The sequence continues at coordinate 6,068 of NZ_AODQ01000074.1, forward strand.
GGTTTTTAATACTTCTTCTATATCCGCTACCAGGTTCTCGGCCTTGATGTTGTAGGAGAGGTGGCTGATGGGCCGGCCCAGGTCAGATTCGATCAGGTTGATCTGCTGCTTGACCGAGGGGGTAAACTTGCGGATCAGCAGCTTGCGGTCCAGAAAGATCTGGCCAATATCGCTGCTGCGGAAATAGTTGTTGAGGTCGTCATTGAGCTCTTCAAGCTCCCGGATCTTTTGCTGGTGCTCGGCATTTACGGTATGCAGCTCTTCGTTTACTGATTGCAGCTCTTCGTTGGTGCTTTGCAGCTCTTCATTGGAGGAGATCAGCTCTTCGTTGGAGCTTTGCAGCTCTTCGTTGGCTGTTTCCATCTCTTCCACCATGGCTTGCAGGTCCTGCTTGGTATGGCGCAGCTCGCTCTCCAGCTCCAGCAGGCGGTCCAGGTTTACCTGTTGCTCGTACCGCGGCCGCTGGCCGGGCTCCACTTTTTCGTAGGCCTCTTCTTTAAAGAGCACCGAGATAAACTTGCGGTTGTACTGGTCGGCGTCCAGAAAGGGTTTTACCACCAGGCTTATCACCTGCACCATGCCCTCCCGCACCACTTCTATGCGGTTTGCCATGGCTTTTTCGTTGTTGCGGGTGGCTTTGCGCAGGGCCAGGTTCAGTGCCAGCGATACCTCTTTGGGCACCAGGCGCAGCAGGTTCATCTGCAGCTGCCGCTCGGGCATCTCCAGAAAGCGCTTGTAGTCGCCGGTGGCCTGTATCATGTCATACTCTTCGTTGATAAAGACCACCGCATAGCCAAGCTCTTCGGTCACCAGGCTGTGGAAGGCTTCCTGCAGCTCGGCTTCTACGGTGCGGGGGCGGGGGCGTACATCGGCCACCTTCTGGGCATAGAGCCGCTCCTTGTCGTGCACCGAGCCATCAAAGATAAAGTTCTTGCTTTTGTGAATGATGCGGTAAATGTTCCACTTCTTGCTTACCACCTTCAGGGCCGGCTCCAGCTCATCGCAATTTTCGCTGGAGCCCAAAAAGAGGTAGCCCCCAACCATGGAGGCAAAGTGCAGGGTGGCCAGTACCTTGCGCTGCAGCGTGGGCTTCATGTAAATGAGCATGTTGCGGCAGCTCACCAGGTCCATCTTGCTGAAGGGGGGGTCCTTGGTTACATTGTGCTGGGCAAAGATCACCATGCGGCGCAGTTGCTGGCTTACGCAGTAGCGGTTGCCCTCCCGGGTAAAGAACTTCTCCAGCCGCCCGGCCGGCACCTCATTGGCTATGCTCTCCGGGTAGGAGCCCTTGGCGGCGTATTCCAGCGCAACGGGGTCAATGTCGGTGGCAAAGATCTTTACGTTGATATCCTTGCCAGCCTTTTGCAGGCCCTCGCACAGCAGCATGGCCAGCGAATAGGCTTCCTCGCCGGTGCTGCAGGCCGTTACCCAGAGTTTGATGGGGTTATCGTGGCTCTTTTTCTTGATAATGTCGGGGATCACCTGCTCTTCCAGAATGGCAAAAGCATCGGGATCGCGGAAAAAGCGCGTTACGCCAATGAGAAACTCCTTTCCCAGGTAGTTGATCTCGTCAGGGTTATTCTGCAGGTAGTGGATGAATTCCTGGGGGCTGTCAATATCCAGCTGAATCATGCGGCGCATGATGCGGCGGTAGAGGGTCTGCTCTTTATAGGAGGAGAAATCATGCGAGGTATGCTCCCGCACCAGTTTTACAATTTCCTGCAGGTAGGCGCCATCTTCTTCCTTAAAGGCCAGGTTCTTAAACCGCTTGTTGTGCAGGTTTTCCGGGTAGCGGAATATTTCTTCGCCCATCAGCTCGGCAGGCAGGATCATATCGGCGCAGCCCGAGCTGATGGCGCTGTTGGGCATGCCATCAAACTTGGCAGTGGCAGGGTCCTGCACCAGCACCAGGCCGCCCTGCTGCTTGATGGCTTCAATGCCCCTGGTACCATCGGTGCCCGTGCCGGAGAGGATGATGGCAATGGCCCGGTCTTTTTTGTCCTGGGCCAGCGATTTCAGGAAGATGTCGATGGCCATGTTGGGGCCACTGCTATCGGCCTTGTCGGTGAGGCGCAGCTTGCCGTGGCGCACCGTCATGTTTTTGCCTGCGGGGATCAGGTACACCTGGTTGGGGCGGATGTGCACCCCTTCTTCTGCCTTTACCACTTTCATCTGGGTGTGCTTGGTCAGCAGCTCGTCCATGAGGCTTTTGTGGGTGGGCGAGAGGTGCTGCACCACCACAAAGGAGAAGTTCTCAGTCTGGGAGATGTTATCGAAGAGCTCGTTGATGGCCTCAAGGCCACCCGCTGAGGCGCCAACGCCTACAATGTAATGATCATCCTGGCGGGCAGTGGAGCGCTTCTGTCCCGGGAGGTGTGGTAATTCAGATGAAATAGGCGTGCTCATACAGCAAAAAAGGGCAACAATTTGGCTACGACCGATTAAAAAGAGTTGGGTTCATTACAGGCGTATATCTTCTTTAACCAGTTTTTCCAGAATCGCTGTTCTCAGCGTTTGGGCTGCCTCTAAAACCTCCGCCTGCCAGGGGTGTGAGGTGTATTCAACTTGTTCTTTCCACAAATTAAACGAATTTCTGGGATGATACTGTTTTCCGTCGGGCTCAAAATTTAAGGCTTCGTTGGGATTCCCCCCCCATTTGATGGTCTTGAGCACCTCGGGCCGGAAGCCCAGCAGGTACTGCCTGCCACCGGCAATCTGCAGCGCAATAAGGCCGCTGGCCAGCTGACGGTGGGGGGCTGCCTCACTAATCAGGCGCGGCAGGGAGTCGGTGGCAAACACCTTTTCCTTGTTGTAGCGGCTCAGCCAGCGGATCAGCTGGTGGATCAGGGTCTCGGGGGGTACCTCGCCGGCGGTCTCCAACCCATTGCGCGTTACCAGGGCCAGGCCGTTCACTTCCAGCAGGTTCAGCAGGGTGGCGGGCTGGGCTAGCAGGCCCTCGTCAAGCGACGGATGGGTATAGAGCTGTTCCAGCAGCTTAAGTTCTGATTTGTGCAGGCGGGAGCGGTAGCGGAAGCTCTCTTCTTTTTCCAGGGCGCTGATGCGGGCGGCAATAATGCCGGAAACGATCTCAAAGGTGGCCCGCTCCTCAAAAGAGGGCTGCTTGGCCTGGCGGTGGTGGCAGGAGATCAGGCCCCAGAGCTGGTTGCCGATCACCACGGGGGTAGACATGGAAGCGCGCACGCCCATGTTCTGCAAGTACTCCTGGTGCACCAGGGGCACGGCCCGCAGCACACACTGGGCTATATCGGTCAGGCTGCTGCTCAGGGGGTTTATGACCGGATAAAGCCGGGCTGCCGGAGCGGCTGCATCAGCAATGATGCGGTAGGGGGTATGCAGGTAAAGCTCCCGCGCCTGGCGGGGCACATCGGTAGCCGGAAAGCGCAGGCCCAGGTAGGAGTCGGGCAGGTCTACCGCCTGGGCTTCGGCCAGCACGCTGCCGTTCCAGTCCCGGTCAAAGCGGTAGAGCATGATGCGGTCGTAGCCCGACAGCTTTTTGAGCTCCCGGGTGGCCAGCTGACCCAGCTCCTCCAGGTTGCCGGCTTCCTTGAGGGCAGCCACTACATAGCTGATCTCCTGATAAATGGTGGTAAAGGCCATGGGCTGGGCGTCGGCCCGCAGCTCTTCCAGCTCCAGCAGCAGGTAGGCCTCCCGGCCGTGCAGCGTGGCCGAAAAGGTTTTGCTACCGGCCGGTGTTTTCAGTCGCAGGCTCAGGGGCAGGTAGCTAAAGGTATCGCGCTGGGCCAGTTTCTGCTGCAGGGCGCTACATTCGGCTGGGTCCAGAAACGATTCAAGGGGTTGTTTTACCAGCTCCTCGGCGGCCAGGCCCAGCAGCTGCTGGCTATTTTCGCTGGCTTGTACAATGGTGAGGCTCCTGGGTTGTAGTACCAATAGCAGACCATGCGGCTGAATTAAATTCAAAAAATTGAGCGGAATGCTGCCACAGAAGTCAGCATCCCCTTTTTTGCCCGACAAAGTGGGGGCGGGAATATTTTCCAATAGGGTATACTTTCAAATAAAACGTCTAGTATAGACAAATCTTTTTGGGGAACCAACCTAACATACGGCAAATGAGCAATTAAGTATACAGCCCCGCTTGGAAAGCTTGGCCCGCCGCCGTAATTATGTGCCGCCCCCGGCCCCACCTGCGGCCGGAGGCGCTACCCCCAATGGATAACGTAAAAACGATATGGGATGCCAGCTACGTGCTGGTGCAGATCGGGGACTATCCCCTGAGCTTTCTGGAGCTGATGGGCACCCTTACCGGGCTGGCGGCGGTGTACTATGCTGTCAGGGCCCATATCATCACCTGGCCTATCGGCATTCTTAACCAGCTGTTTTTCTTTCTGCTTTTTTACCAGGTGCAGCTCTACTCGGATATGCTGCTGCAGCTGGTCTTTTTTGGCGTAAGTGTGTGGGGCTGGCGCAACTGGCGCCGTGGGCAGCAGCAGGGGGTGCCCGTGGGGGTGTTGCCGGCGGCCTCCCGCTGGCTGTTTGCAGGGGTGCTGGTGCTGGGCACCGGGGGGCTGGGGGCCGTCATGGGCAGGATCCATCTCTGGCTGCCGCAGCTCTTTGCCCTGCCGGCGGCCTTTCCCTGGGCCGATGCCTTTACCAGCACGGCCAGTGTGCTGGCCATTACGCTGCAGGCCCGCAAAAAGCTGGAGAGCTGGTGGCTCTGGGTTGCGCTGGATGTGGTGGCCATTGGCATTTACTGGGCGCGGGATATCCGCTTCATTGCCGCTCAGTATGTAGTGTTTCTTTTGCTGAGCCTCTGGGGCTGGTGGCAGTGGCGCAGGGAGATCTTCCCTAGCCCTTCTCCTACTGGAGAAGGGAACCAGACCTCTAGTAATTCTTAAGGGTTCTAGAAATTTTCTAGCGTCCCCATACCTTTAGCATTTTCCATAGTTACTATTTTCTGGCTATCTCACGCAATTCCATAGACTTGGCTCCCTTCTGGCTAGCCTGCGCGGCCCGGCCGTCCGCCCTAAAGGAGACGGGTTGGGGCCCCCATGGAATGGCCACCATGGAATGGCCCCCATGGAATGGCCGCCATGGAATGGATGCGGTAATTTCTCTGGCAATCCTTCCCCCTTTTTCCGATATTCGCCTGAGAGTCCTAACAATACAACATCGATCTGGTTTTTAGATAGCGGAAGCGCTTGCCCAAAAACGCCGCTTCCCACTTTTTAACCAACACCCCTTTGCCGCATGCAGCAGCCCGAAAATAAACAGCTTCAACTGGCCTATGAGTATGTAGAATATACCAACAAGCATATTTTCCTGACAGGCAAAGCAGGCACCGGCAAAACCACCTTTCTGCAGAACCTGAAAAAGCGCCTGCCCAAGCGCATGGTGGTGGTGGCCCCTACGGGGGTAGCTGCCATGAATGCCGGCGGGGTTACCATTCATTCCTTCTTTCAGATCCCTTTTGGTCCCTACATTCCGGGGGCGGCCTCTCGCGGTGCGGCACAGACAGGCGGCGATCGGCAGGTCAAGAAATTCAGCCGGGAAAAGATCAACATCATCCGCAGCCTGGACCTTTTGGTGATCGACGAGATCTCCATGGTGCGGGCCGATGTGCTGGATGCCATCGACGAGGTGCTGCGCCGCTACCGGGACCGCACCCAGCCCTTTGGCGGGGTGCAGCTGCTCATGATCGGCGATCTGCAGCAGCTGGCCCCCATTGCCCGGGAAGAGGAGTGGAAGCTCCTGCGGCAGCATTACAGCACCGTGTATTTTTTTGGCAGCCAGGCCCTGCAGCAGAGCGAGTATGTGCCCATTATGCTGCAGCACATTTACCGGCAGCGCGATGAGACGTTCATAAATATCCTCAATGGCATCCGGGAAAACCGGCTGGCGGGGCCCCTGCTGCAGCGCCTCAATGAGCGCTGCCAGCCCGGCTTCAGCCCCGCTGCCTCCGAAGGCTACATCACCCTTACCACCCACAACCAGCAGGCCCAGCAGATCAACGAGCGGGAGCTGCAGCAGATTGGCGGGAAGGCCCATACATTCAAGGCCGGTGTGGAGGGCGATTTTCCGGAATACAATTACCCCACCGAGCTGCAGCTGGTGCTCAAAAAAGGGGCGCAGGTGATGTTTGTTAAGAACGACCTGGCCCGGGAAAAGCGCTACTACAACGGCAAGATCGGCACCGTAACCGACATACTGGAGGATGTGATTGTGGTGCAGGGTCCTGAAGATGAAGACCCTATTTATGTAGAGCAGGCCGAGTGGCACAACTATAAGTATACCCTGGATGAGCAAACCAAAGAGATACAGGAAAGTGTTGTTGGCACCTTTCGCCAGTACCCCCTGAAGCTGGCCTGGGCCATCACCATTCACAAAAGCCAGGGGCTTACCTTTGATAAGGCCATCATTGATGCCAATGCCGCCTTTACCCACGGGCAGGTGTATGTGGCCCTGAGCCGCTGCCGCTCCCTGGAGGGCCTGGTGCTCACCCAACCCCTGGCGCCCGGCAGCATCATCAGCGATGCCACCATTATCGGCTTCAACGGCCGGGTGGAACAGAACCAGCCCGGCCCCGATGCCCTCAAGGGCGCCCGGCAGGAGTACCAGCAGCGCCTGCTGCTGGAGCTCTTTGATTTTGGCGGGCTGGGCCGGCGCATTGGCTACCTGCACAAGCTGCTGCGGGAGCATGCCGGCAGCCTGGCCGGTACCCCCCTTGAAATCATCAGGCCGCTGGAGGAGGGCTTTCGCACGGCCATTGAGCAGGTGAGCCACAAATTTGGCCACCAGCTGCAGCAGCTGGGCCTCTATGAGGGGATGGTAGAGGAGAACCGGGCGCTGCAGGCCCGCGTGCAGCAGGCGGCTCCCTACTTTGCCGGAAAGCTCAGCGAGCTTGTGCTGGAACCCCTGAAAGACCTTAGCCTGGAAACCGACAACAAAGAAGTAAAGAAAAGCCTGAAGACCGCCCTGGAGGCCCTCTTGCAGGACGCCCAGATCAAAGAAGCCGGCCTGCAGGCCAGCAGGGGGGGCTTTACCACCCAGGCCTACCTGCAGGCCCGCGCCCTGGCCAGCCTGGAAGAAGCCAAAACAAAGCCGCAGAAAAAGGACGGCACCCCCTATGTGCCCTCTGACCATCCCGAGCTCTATCAGCGCCTGCGCCAGTACCGCGATGAGATGGCCATAGAGCATGACCTGCCCCATTACATGATCATGCAGCTCAAGACCATGGAAGAGCTGGCCGCCCGCCAGCCCCGCACCCTGGCCGAGCTCAAAAAGATCAAAGGCCTGGGCAAAAAGAAGATCGAGCAGATGGGGGAGGACCTGCTGGCCATCATCAACAGCATGGCCAAAGGACCCGCTCCAACCCCTGAGCCGGATCGGGAATCCGAAGCCGCAGCCCGGGCCGAGAAAAAGGAGAAGAAAGATTCCAAGCTGGAGACCCTGGCCCTGTTTAAAGCCGGCCATTCGCTGGAGGAGATCATGGAGATCCGGGGCCTGGCCCGCTCCACCGTCGAGACTCACCTGAGCCAGTTTGCCGGCTCCGGCGAGCTGGACATGGACCGCCTGGTGCCCCGCGAAACCCAGTCGCTCATTGCCGGCTATGTAGAGGAAATGGGCTTTACCTCCCTGGGCGAGGCCAAAGAAATTCTGGGCGAGGGCGTCTCCTACTTCGAGCTGCGCCTGGTGATGCGGGAGCTGCAGGAGCAGCAGAGTAGGTGAGGGGCGGAAAAGCAGCAAGCCCCTGTCCCCTGAAGGTCTTGTGCGAATGGAAAAAATGCGCTATGTTATCTTCGCTAAGCGCTGCAGCGTGACAGCAGTTACAAAGAAAATAACAGTAATTGCTGCTGGTATCAGGTTGCTGGTGCCAGGCAAAAAAGTGCCTATCGCAACCCTCACATCGAAAAGATTGTTTACTTTGGGTAAGATAAACTCTAAGGGATATGAATATACAAACGAGGAAATTAAGCTTGATTGAAGAGTTTCTCCATATTAATGATGAGGAGATAATTTCTAAGGTAGAATCCCTTATTAAAGAGGAAAAAAGCAAAAAGTACGAGAGTAGCCAGACTCCCATGTCTATGGACGAATTTCGTGCAATGATAGACCAGGCACAGCTTGACAGTGAAGAAGGTCGTGTTATTTCGCATCAGGATTTGAAACGGAAAATCCAGACATGGAAATAATTCTTGTCTGGTCTCAATTAGCCGAAAGACAGCTGCGATCAATCTACGATTATTATTATGTGAAAGCCAGCCCATCAGTCGCCAAAAAGCTGACCAACAGAATAGTAAGAAAAGTATCAATACTTGAGGAAAATCCCCTTATCGGCCAAAAGGAAGAATTGTTGGTAGACTACACTGAGGACTATCGCTATCTCGTAGAAGGGAATTATAAGATTGTTTACTGGATTCAAAAACAGACCATCACGATTGCTGCTATTTTTGATTGCAGGCAAAATCCGGTTGAGATGAAAAATATCACATGAGCCTGGCACCACAACAGAATAACGCAAGCGCCCTCACAGCTTCGCAAGGGTCTCTGCCGGTATAAACAAGTGACCACAGAACGAAAAATTGCCCGGCCAAGAGCCGGTACCTCGATCGCATGGTGTGGCTCTATGAGGATATGAAGACCCGGCATGAGGAATACCGGTGCTGGGACTATTAAGGGGAGCAGGACATGCCCTACACGTGCTCATTAAACCGCACTACCCCCTCACCAGTAGCACCTCGGCCAGGCTGGTGGTATAACAGGGCGATAGCTTTTCCCGCCGCAGGCGCCAGTCTTTGGCGTAGCCCAGAGACGCTACCCGCACCTTTTCCTGCCCGTAGCGGCTGTTGAGGGAATCCATCACCTTCATCAGGCGGCTGTTTTCTTCTGAGCTGGCAAAGAGATCCTGCTGCACCTGTAGCCTGGGCACAATTTTGCTCACAATCACGCCGGCTTTTTTGTAGCGATAGCCCTTTTTATAGATCATGTCCAGGCCCCGGAGGGCCGCGCGCACCAGCACCCGGCTGTCGGCCGAGGCCTGGGGCAGCAGCAGCGTCTGGGCATTGGCATATTGGGGCTCGTTTTCCTTAAAGCGGTTGGTGTGCACAAAAACGGTGAGGGCCCCGGCACAGCTGCCCTCGCGCCGCAGCTTAAACGCACAGCGGCTGGCATGGGTGCTGACGGCTTCCCTTATCAGCTCCACATCCTCAAGCATGTCGGGAAAGGAACGGCTGGTGCAGATGTTTTGCTTGGCCTGGGCCACCAGCTCCAGCGACAGGCAGGACTGGCCACGCAACTCCCGCTGCAGCCGCTGCCCCACTACCGACATATGCTGCTTTACCCAGGACTCGGGCAGCTGCGTAAAGGCCAGAGCCGTGCTGGCTCCCTGCTGCATAAGGCGCTCGGCATGCTTGCGGCCGATGCCCCAGACGTCGCCAATGGGAAAATTCTGCAGAATTTCTTCCCGCTTGTGCCCATCCAGCACAAATACCCCCACCTTTTTATGCTGCGGATGTTTTTTGGCGATGTGGTTAGCTACCTTGGCCAGGGCTTTGGTGGGGCCGATGCCTACCCCTACGGGAATGCCCACATGCCGGCGCACCGTGGCCCGCAGCTCCTGCCCCCAGCGTAGCAGAGCGTCGGGCTCGCTGCCGCCCGGCAGGCCGTCGGCATCCAGAAAGGCCTCGTCGATGCTGTAGACTTCCACATGGGGACTGAATTGCCGCAGCGTTTCCATCACCCGGGCCGACATATCGCCGTAGAGGGTGTAGTTGGAGCTGAACACCTGCACCCCCTGCTGCTCAATGAGCTCCCGGATCTCAAAGGCCGGCGTGCCCATTTTAATGCCCAGATCCTTGGCCTCCTGGCTGCGGGCAATTACGCAGCCATCGTTGTTGGAGAGCACCACAATGGGCTGGCCCTCCAACAGGGGGTCGAACACCCGCTCGCAGCTGGCGTAAAAGTTATTGCAGTCAACCAGGGCCATCATGCATGCCGGGCGTTTTTGATGATGTAGGTCACCACCCCCCAGACAATCAGCTCGCCGCCATCTTCCAGCTCGATGACCGGAAACAACTTGTTGGTGGGCATCAGGAACAGGCGGTTCCCTTTTTTGCGGATGCGCTTTACGGTAAACTCGCCATTCACAAAGCAAAGCGCAATAGTATCATCTTTGGTGGGCAGTGAGCGGTCTATCACCAGCAGATCGCCTTCTTCCATATCGCCGCTCATGCTGGTGCCGCTTACCCGGGCCAGAAAGGTGGCCGAGGGGTTGCGGATCAGCTCCCGGTTCAGGTCGATCTTGTCTTCCAGGTAATCCTGGGCAGGGGAGGGGAAGCCCGCCGCCACATAGCCCACCACCGGAATACCCAGCGTTGCAAGTGATTCGGAGGGGTGCAGGCGCACTAAAATGCGTTCCATAGCCGTCTGGTTTTGGTTGAAAGACTAAATATATTAGCAAGTATACGAACTGCCGGGCCAGCAAAATGTTCCTTTGCTAATAATTTTATCAACAACTTATGCCAACGGTTTGTGGATAAGGGGGGAGAAACCTCATCCCTAGCCGGGCGCCCCCCGCCCTTCTCCTTAAAGGAGAAGGGAGACTAAGCCGGTGAATCGTTTGGTGATTTTCAACTATAGTAGGAAAGCAGTTACTTTCTTGTGGGGGTAGAGTTCAGTGAAGGGCCGCTACTTAATTTGTAAAGCAAAATGCAGTCCCTTGCAGGATCAGGTCCACTATTAAGGCAGCAAGGTCCCTTTTCCCAATGCAGAAAAAAATCGCCAAACGATTAACGATCCAGTCCCCCTTCTCCAGAAGGAGAAGGGCGGGGGCGCCCGGCTAGGGATGAGGTGACCCCCAAAAAAAACCACTGCTGTAGGCGCAGGAGCAATTTTGTAAAGATTGGGAAGATGGGATGCAAACTATAAGTTATATTGCAGCCTTGTTCTAGGGATGCGGACCAGTCCCGAACTGTGGCGCCGCACCCCTTTGTGCCAGCAAGCCCCTCATGTAACCCATGTATCAAACCCCCTACCATACCCAGGATCTGAGTCAGTACCGCTTTTTAGTGACCGGGGGCGCCGGCTTTATTGGGTCCAATCTGGTGGAATACCTGCTGAAATGGGGCGCCGGCAAGGTGCGGGTGCTGGACAATTTTGCCACCGGCTCGCAGGCTAATATAGCAGCATTCAAGGCTAACCCTGCATTTGAGCTGCTGGAAGGCGATATCCGGGAGCTGGACACCTGCCGCAAGGCCCTGGAAGGCATCGATCTGGTATCCCACCAGGCGGCCCTGGGCTCGGTGCCCCGCTCCATCCACGACCCCCTGGCCAGCAATGAAGTGAACATCAGCGGCTTTCTGAACATGCTGGTAGCGGCCCGTGATGCCGGGGTAAAACGAATGGTCTATGCGGCCAGCTCCAGCACCTATGGCGATCATCCGGCCCTGCCCAAGGTAGAGGAGCAGATCGGCCAGCCCCTGTCGCCCTATGCCGTCACCAAGTATGTCAACGAGCTCTATGCCGGGGTTTTTTCCAGTACCTATAACTTTCATACCCTTGGCCTTCGGTATTTCAATGTCTTTGGCCCTCGCCAGAACCCCCGTGGCCCCTATGCGGCGGTGATTCCGCTCTTTATCGAAGCAGCCCTGAGGGGGGAGGCGCCTACCATCAATGGCGATGGCCAGACCAGCCGCGACTTTACCTTTGTGGAAAATGCCGTGCAGGCCAACATCAAAGCAATGCTGGCAGAAGGGATAAGCAAGCATGAAGTAGTGAACATTGCGGTTGGGCAGCGCACCACCCTCAATGAGCTCTGGCAGCAGATCAGCGGAATTGCCGGCATTAGCCTGTCGCCGCATTACCGCGAAGAACGCCCCGGCGATGTGCGGCACAGCCTGGCCGATATTGGTAAAGCGCAGAAGTTGTTTGGGTACACCCCCCTTTACTCGGTGCCGCAGGGGCTGGCTCTGGCCTATGCCTGGTATAAGGCGGCAGGCAGCCAGTTTTCAGGGAGATAGGGAGCCACAACGCGGCCACACCACAGACCTGCAGGCCTCTCTGGCCCGTACCGGCAGCTGAGGGGCGGTACCAACTCTTTTTTTTCCGTCTTGTGCAACCTTTGCGCCCCCGGAGTCATCTACCAGAAGAGCAGGTGCCAGCAAGGCTAGTCCGGCTGTAGCAGCAGGTACGCCAGCCGTTGGTGTGTTCTTACCCTTTATCCCTATACCCATGAAAACGTTTTTACTGCCAGCCCTTTTTCTTACTATGCTTGGCCTGATCGGTAGCCTGCCCACCACGGCCCAGGAGCGGGTTACCCGGAGCGTAGCCAATTTTACCGCCCTCAAGGTGATGTCGGGCATCGATGTGTACCTCTCCCAAAGCGATAGCCCTTCGGTGAAGATAGCGGTAGACTCGGAAGAAACGCTGCAGGACCTGGTGGTGGAGGTAGATGCCAGCAATACGCTGGTGCTGCGGCTGCCGGCCAATAAGCAGATGCGGCGCTGGTGGGGCTCTCAGACCAATACGCGGCGGGTAAAGGCCTATGTGAGTTTTCGGCAGCTGACGGATATTCAGGTAAGTGGCGGTTCCGATCTCTTTGGCGAAGGTCCGCTCCGGTTCCAGCGCCTGCGTATGGCAGCCTCGGGCGGTTCCGATATCCGCATGAACCTGACGGCCGATGAGCTGGAGGTGACCTGCAGCGGTGGGGCCGATGCCGAACTACAGGGCCGGGCAGGCACCTTTACGGCAAGGGCCAGCGGCGGTAGTGACCTTAAAGCGCAGGAGCTGGAAGCGCAGGTAGCTACTGTTAACGTGTCAGGCGGCTCTGATGGCTACATCAAGGTGGTGCGGGAGCTCACAGCAACAGCCAGCGGCGGCTCCGACATTGTCTATTGGGGAAGCCCTGCCAAGGTAAGCTCCAATGCCTCGGGCGGCAGCGAGATCAAAAAGGGAGGATAACCCGCCAAAAAGCTGCAGAAAGGGGGTAGCCCGCGTAGTATACGCAGGCTACCCCTGTTTTTTTCATTTGCAAGTTGGCGCTTCCAGAAGTACCTTCGCCCGGTATGCACCAGAGGCTGCGGCTTTAAGCAGCTTTGGTTACCTGCCTGTGCCTGTGAATCCATTGCGCTTTGTAAAATTAGACCGTTTTGTGCTGGCCCTGCTGGCTACCGTAGGGCTGGCGTACCTGCTGCCGCAGGGAGGGTCGCCGGACTCGCCGCTTCCGCTGGCCGCTATCAGCAGCCTGGGCGTTTCGCTTATCTTCTTCTTCTACGGCCTTAAACTAAGCCCGGAAAAGATCCGCATGGGCCTGCGCAACTGGCGGCTGCACCTGCTGGTGCAAAGCACTACCTTTCTGATGTTTCCGCTACTGCTGCTGCCCTTTTACCCCCTGATGCAGGGCGAGCGCCAGCAGCTGCTCTGGCTGGCCCTGTTCTTTCTGGCGGCGCTGCCCTCTACGGTTTCCTCCTCGGTGGTGATGGTATCCATTGCCAGGGGAAATATTCCGGCAGCCATTTTTAATGCCAGCATTTCGGGCATTATCGGCATTTTGCTTACCCCCCTGTGGATGGGCCTGTTTCTGCAAAGCCAGGCGAGTGCTGCTACTGGAGAGGCCTTTGACTTTAGCCACATTTATGGAAAGCTGGTGCTGGAGATCATACTGCCGGTGGCGCTGGGCATTGGGCTGCAGCGATGGGGGCATGGGCTGGCTACCCGCTACAGCCGGCAGCTGAGCCTGTTCGACCGGGCCATTATTCTGCTGATCGTGTACAAGAGCTTTGCCGAATCCTTTGCCGGTGGGGCCTTTTCGGCCATTCGGCTGCTGGACCTGCTGTTGCTGCTGGTACTGGTGCTGCTCCTGTTTTTTGCCGTTTACGGACTGGTCTACTGGCTCACCAGCCTACTGGGCTTTTCTGCCGAAGATAAAATTGCGGCCCTTTTCTGCGGCTCCAAAAAATCGCTGGTGCACGGCACCGTCTTTTCAAAAGTGCTCTTTGGCCAGTCGGCTGTGGTGGGGCTTATGCTGCTGCCTCTTATGCTGTACCATGCCCTGCAGATCCTCATCATCAGCCTTATAGCCGGACGCTACGCCCGGGATGGCAGAAGCTAAGACCGAACGGATTTACGCGCAGCCTGGCTACAGTCCCTTCCCCATCAGTTTCTGGCCGTATCCCTTTCCTGACAGCTTTACTAGGGAAGGAGCTTGAGTGTAGGGGACACAAATCAGCTGGGGCGAGGCTTTTTTTGGGGAAAACTTTTTATCTTCCCTGCCAGGCCCTTTACCAATGACCATGAGATACCCCCTGCTCCACCTGCCACTGGCTGTACTGGCCGCCGGCCTGCTGCTTGTTTCCTGCTCCGCCACCCCCGATAGGACTCTCCGCCACAATACCCTGAGCGAACAGGAGCAGCAGGAGGGCTGGGAGCTGCTCTTTGATGGCCAGAGCCTGCAGGGCTGGCACAATTACGGAAAGGAAGGGGTAGGACCGGCCTGGCGGGCAGATTCCGGGGCGCTGCACCTCTATGTGGCCCAGCGGGCCGGCAACAAAGTGCCCGGCGGCGGCGATCTGGTGACAGATCGGGTACTGGAGGGCGATTTTGAGCTGAAGATCGACTGGCGGGTAGGCCCCCTGTCCAACAGTGGTATCTTTTTCTTTGTAGAAGAAGATACAGCACAGTACCCGGAGATCTACCACAGCGGCATGGAGCTGCAGATCTTTGACGATGCCATCTACAAGGGGGTTGAAGAAGAAAATGCCCACCGGGCCGGCGACCTCTTTGGGCTGGAAAGCGCCGGGGGTAATACGGTGCGGCCGGTAGGGGAGTGGAACCAGGTACATGTGCTGCACAAGGGGGGATTTTTCAGGGTGTACATGAACGGGGTCATGATCCATAACCTTGACCTCAACAGCCCCGACTGGCAGGCCGCCATTGCCGGCAGTGGCCTGAAGCAGGCGCCCATCAGCCGGGGCCATTACCGGGGGCGGTTGGGGTTGCAGGACTGGGGCAGTGAGGTCTGGTACCGCAACATCAAGCTGCGGGAATTGTAGCAAGTTGTTTAATGATGCGGGTGAATGGATGATGATTTGTAAAACAGGAAATTTTTTTGTTGTATTTTTCGCATGATGGATTGCCTTTAGGGGCGAAACAGGCACTTCTTCTTCTCTGTTAATTGTAACTTATTGATAGCAAGCAATTTGCATCTGCGTTTAGGGCCGGGGAGCGGAACAAACTGCAGCTGTAGCCGGGTTGATGGTGATGAATCCTTCATACAGGGATGACATCTACTTTCTATCCGTGACGTAGCTTGCAGCACACATGATACAAGAGAAAATTTCAGTAGAAACTCGTTCCCAATCCCTCAGCGCCCTTTCCAGAATTGCGCAAAACAGCCAGCAGTATTATACCCTGCTGGAGAAGCCCATGGGTGAGGATGGTCCGGGCTATGAAGAGATGGAGCAGTATCATGCCTTTTTACAAAATCTGCCCGAGGGCTTAAAAGCCCATTTTCAGCGCAAGGGCTATGCCGCTACCCGTAAAAATGTACTTTTCCGGCGCTTTTTGCTGGAGCGCTCCGGCAAGTGCATGAAGGCCTTTTTACAGGAGAGTCTGGATGCAGCCGAGTTTCGGCTCTGGCAGGAGCAGGACAGCTACCAGCAGGAGCTGCTGCAGCGGCTCAACCAACTGGGCTAGACGCAGCCCCTGCCCGGCAGGCCCCATCCCAAACCCCTGTCTGCTGCCTGGCTTGTGCACTGTGCTGTAACAAAGTAGGCCAATCGTTAAACAATTGCAGGGCCGTTGGGTTTAGGCAGAAACCTCTCCCCATTTTTTATGTCTCTCTCCATCGAGCACCTCAAACAAGCGGCCGAAGAAAAGGCCCGGGAACGGCGGCATTTTGAGCAGATCAAGCAGCAGCGCATGCGCAGCCTGCAGCATCTGGATAAGCAGATCGACCGCCTGCGGCTGGAAGAAGCCCTGCTGCAGGGTGAGATCCGCTACCGGCAGCAAAGCACCATACAGGAGGCCCTGGCCGGTGTAGACCGCTTCGGAAAGCTGGTGTAAATATATCGGGCTGCTTTGTTGCCCCTTTCTAAGGGCAGCTACCCCTTCTCCGCTAGCTTCCCTGCTACCGGACCATAACCCGCCGCCATACCTTGGCGCTAATGCACGACTTAACAGGCATTTGCTGCCTGCGGCTCCCTTTTTTTGGCCACAATAAATAGAAGGGGTTTGTTGATTACTACCCAAAATCAAGCTACCTTACCTGAAGAAGAGGGAAGTTAAGCTTCCGGCTATCAGTCAATTATAGTCTGTGGGCTGCTGTTTTCAGCCTTGTGAACCACTTCTTCTGAAGCACACTTTTTTCATCTGTACTGTTGGCATTCTTTACGGCTGACAAGGGGCCCCGCCAGTGCCGTTTGTCAGGGAGTAAGGCGCTATCGCTGGTATACTGCCTGAGCGGGATCTGATCCCCCTGCCGGCTTCCTCCAGCTCCTGTAGCTGCGCAGAAGTCCGGAATTACCCCCCCC
>NZ_AODQ01000075.1 GCF_000348925.1 Cesiribacter andamanensis AMV16
TTCGTGAGGCCTTTTTTATTAAGTGTCCCGCTAAAAATTCGGGATGACTCATGTTTTCTTTTTTACGCAGGCTATAGGAGGGAGGAGAAGGAATCCCTGCAGGCTAGGAGCAGAAGCCTCTTTGAAGGAGTGCTCCGCTTTGCCCAACAACCCACGTGCACCAAGCTGCTTGCCCGGGCTTCTGCTATAGCAAATGTGCGTATGCCCAGTGTATGCTAACAAGTCACGCGTCAATGCTGGCGCTTAAGAAGGGGCTTCTAACGGTCAATCTATCATTTTATTAGCAGAAATATGTCTTGATGGCAGGGGTACTTCGCTGGCTCCATGGGTTTTCTATGTATGCAGAACAAACCAAAAACAATGCAAGACTGCACATGCATAGCCTATCTAGAATATTTATAAATGAATAGTAGGTTCCAATATCTTCAATGGATTCAACTAAATAGGGCCTTTAGGAAGCGTTCAGGCCTGTCTTCATAAAATTATTTCAATGCTTAAATTACCAATACCGAATAAGGTTGTAACATTAATCAAGGTGTAATAACATTTCTCATTTCGAGCTTTTTAGGGCAAATCTTTTTTCTAGTTTTGCATCAACCCTTAACAAAAAAGTAAAAAGAGTTATGAAAAAAGTGTTAGTCATTGCAGCACTGCTTGTAGCAGGCTTCATGAGCAACCAGGCGGTTGCACAGGAACGTATGAACGTGGTGAAAATCAACCCGCTTAGCCTTGCCCTTAGCACCTTCAACGTATCGTATGAGCGTGCCATCAGCGATTCTAAAGCACTCCAGCTGGGCCTGCTGTATACCGGTGTTAGTCTGGGCGACACCAAGTATGCCGGTTTCGGTATTACGCCTGAACTTCGCATTTACCTGTCTCAGGGCGAGGCGCTGGATTCCTGGCACGTATCTCCTTTCGTACGCTATCAGAACGTAACCATCTCTAACGAAACTTCTTGGGACGGTTCTACCACCAGCAGCAAAGCCACGCTGAACAGCCTTGGCATTGGTGCACTGGTAGGCCACCAGTGGCTGCTGGGCAGCAGCGACCGCATCTCTCTGGATGTGTTCCTGGGTCCAAGCTACTCCTTCTCTAAGATTGAGTTTGAATCAGACGGTGATGATGTTGGTGAGATCAACGGCGCCTTTGATGGCTTCGGTATCCGTACCGGTATTACCTTCGGTATTGCGTTCTAAGCAACCCCTCAATAGAAACAGAAAAGCCGGTAGCGATACCGGCTTTTTTTGTGCGCTTATTTTAACCTGTTCTGCAAGTCCCGCAGAGCAGCTACCCAGTCTTCGGCATCGGGGCGGCTGGCCCAGCGATCGCGCAGCTCGGAATCTTCCATAATAATATCAATGGCGCTGCTGGCCTTGTCCAGCAACTCTTCCACATCGTCTTCGTCAAAACGGTCGGTCTTTTTCAGAAATTCTTCTTCCAGCCCGTCGGAGGGCTTGCCGTTGGCAGCGGCCACAATTTCGGCAGCCGCCAGGGCCTCCTGGCAGAGGCGGGCATCGGGGTGGGTGGAGCTGAGCAGCTCATCCAGCGTACCCTCTACAAAGCCTATATTGCCCAGGCCGCGCCACTCGTCCAGCCAGCGCTCGGCCGGCGCTGTTTCTAGTGTATACTTATCGGAACTAGCCATAAAAAATATTTTTTTGATAAACCTACGGCACTTCGGCTAAGTTTGAAAATGCTTCTCCAAAAAAGTAGGTCCTTTTTCGTAATTTACATCCTTGAACGCAGGCCTGCCTGCACCTGAAGCGGAGGGAACCGATTATGAAGCTACTGCATACGGCCGACTGGCACCTGGGCAAACGCCTGCAAACCTACAGCCGCCTGGAGGAACAGCGGGAAGTGATGGACGAGATCTGCCGCATTGCCGACGAGCAGCAGGTGGATGTGGTGCTCATTGCCGGCGACCTCTATGATACCTTCAGCCCCCCTAACGAAGCCATTGAGCTCTTCTATAAAACTCTGCACCGTCTGGCCGCAGGTGGCAAACGGGCCGTTATTGGCATAGCCGGCAACCACGACTCGCCCGATCGCATCAACGCTCCCGACCCCCTGGCCCGCGCCTGTGGCATTATTCTGTGCGGCCGGCCGCTTTGTGTGGTAAAGGAGTGCGCCATGGAAGGGGGTATGGAACTGCTGCGCAGCGAGCCGGGCTTTGCCGAGCTGCGCATACCCGGCTATGACTATCCCCTGCGCCTGCTGCTTACCCCCTATGCCAGCGAGGCCACCCTGCGCCAGTACCTGGGCGAAGAGGAGCGGGAAGAGGAGCTGCGCCGTCTGCTGCAGGAGCACTGGCAGCAACTAGCCGATCGCTACTGTGACGAACAGGGGGTAAACATGCTCATGACCCACCTCTTTGTAACCGACCAGCACAACCCCCAGCCCGAAGACGAAGGCGACGGCGAGCGGCCCATTCTGCACATGGGGGGTGCGCAGGCCATCTTTACCCAGAACATGCCTGCCCAGCTGCAGTACGTAGCGCTGGGCCACCTGCACCGCTACCAGATCGTTAGCAAAGCCCCCTGCCCGGTGGTGTACAGCAGTAGCCCGCTGGCCTATAGCTTCAGCGAGGCGCACCAGCCCAAATTTGTGGTGCTGCTGGAAGCCGAGCCCGGCCAGCCCGTAAAGATGAAACCCCTGTGCCTGAAGAGCGGCCGCAGCCTGGAGCGTAAGCGCTTTGAGGGGCTGGAAGAAGCCCTGCAGTGGCTGCAGGAAAACCCCCATACCTATGTGGAGCTTACCCTGGTATGCGATACCTATCTGGATGGCAAAACCCGCAAAGCCCTGCTTAAGGCACACGATGGGATTGTCACCATTATACCCGAGGCACGTATATCCCCTGAAGAAATTGAAAAAAAATCACTCATGCAACGATCTGGAAATCAGTCAGATATGACTGAATTATTCAAGGAATACTTCATATCCCGTAAAGGACAGGAACCCAGCGCCGACATGCTGAGTTTGTTTAAAGAAGTATTAGATGACAAAGGCTGATAGTATATGGATGTTGGACAATAGACAATGGACAATGGACCATGGACCATGGACAATAGACAATAGACAATAGACAGAATGTGCTGTAGGCTACCCTATTTTGATCGTACCTGATCTTAAATTCAAAGTCCATTGTCCATAGTCCATAATCTCACTACTCACTACTCAGTACCACCACATGATACCCCTCTCGCTCACCATAGAAGGCCTCTACTCCTACCGCCAGCGGCAGCACATCGATTTTGAGACGCTCTCATCCAACGGGCTTTTTGGTATTTTCGGTCGGGTGGGCAGCGGAAAATCCTCCATTCTGGAGGCCCTCATGTTTGTGCTCTTTGATGATACCGAGCGGCTCAACAAAAGTGGCGATGACCGCTACTATAACATGCTGAACCTGCAGAGCCGGGAGCTGTACATTGAATTCATCTTTAAGGCAGGACCCGAAAACGGCAAAAAGTACCGGGCCGTATGCAAGGCAAAGCGCAGCAACAATCCAGAAAAATTCGAAGAGGTCAAGATTGGCAAAGACGATCGGCGCTACTACGAGTGGCAGGGCGGGGACTGGATGCCGCTGGAAGGTCTCAAAGATGCCAGTACCCTGCTGGCTATGGAGTACAAGCACTTTCGCCAGACGGTGATCATTCCCCAGGGCCGCTTCCGCGATTTTATTGACCAAACCAGCGGCGAGCGCACCAAAATGCTCAAGGAGCTCTTTCAGCTGCAGCAATACGACCTGGCGCCCCAGACCGGCCGCCTCCAGAAACAAACCGAAATGCAGCTGGAAAACCTCAGGGGTCAGCTGCAAAACATGGGGGAGCTAAGTGCCGAGGCCCTGCAGCAGCTGCAGCTGGAGGCCCAGCAGGCCGATCTGCGGGTAGGCAGCCTGCAGCATCAGCATGACCAGATCTACAGCCAGGACAAGCAGCTGGAAGAACTGCGCCGCAAATGGGAGCAGATCGATCAGACCGAGCTGCACCTGAAGCGCCTGCAAAGCAACCGGGAGCACTGGCAGCAGCGCAGCGAGCGCCTGCTTACCTACCGGAATGCCTATACCCATTTTTGGGAGCGCCTGCGCCAGCAGGCTGCCCTGGCAAAAGAACTAAGCCAGAAACAGGAGGAGCTGGCGCAGCTGCAGGCAAAGTCCAAAGCCGCACAGGCAGCCCTGGCCGCCACCCGCGAGGGCTACCAGCAGAGCAAAGACAAATGGGAGAAGCGCGATGAGATCAAAGCCAGCTGCGACGATCTGGAGCGCATCCTGCTCATCAAGGAAAAGGAAGAACAACTTTCTGCTAAACAGCAGCAGCTCCAGCGGGGTCAGCAGCAGCTGGCTGTGGCAGAGACTGCTGTAAAAGAGCTGGAAAAAGGGGTAAAGGCCGCCGAAACCTGCCTGCATGCCCTGGAAGACAAGGGGCTGGACGGCACCCGCCTCACCGAAGCCCATCACTGGCACAAGCGCTGCCAGGAGTTGCAGCGGGAGTTGCAGCGCGAAGAAGAGAGCTGCAAAGAACTGGAGCAACTCCTGCAGGGGGTAGCCCAAAACCGGCGTACCCTGATCAATGGCTATGAATTTCTACTGCCGGACCACGACTGGGAGCTGGTGTTTACCAACCTGGGAAGCAAGTGCCGGGAGCTTGAAAAGCAACTGGAAGCGCTGCAGCTCCAAAAGCAGGAACTGGCCGTACAGCAGGAGCTGTCTCGCTTTGCCCGGCAATTGCAGCAGGGGGGCAGCTGTCCGCTTTGCGGCTCCGATTCACACCCCAAGCCCCTGCAGGTACAGCACATGCAGGAGGCGCTACAAACCTGTGAGGAAGCCCTGAAGAAGCACCAGCAGGAAAACCAGCAAATGCGCCAGCTGGAGGTACACCTGCAGCAGCTGCGCCAACGGCATGAGCTGCAGCAGCAAACCTACCAGCAGGGCCAGAACCGCCTGCACCAGCTCAAAACACGCTATGCCCAGCACCAGGGGGGCTATGCCTGGCCCGAGTACCAGGAGCATGGTCTGGAGCAGCTGGAAAAATTACTGCAGGAGGCCCAGCAGCACCAGCAGCAGCTAAAAGAAGCACGCCTGCACATGCGCAGCCAGCGAGAGCGGCTGGAGCAGCAGCAACAGGCCTGTGAAGGCCTGCGCACAGCCACCCAGGCAGTAGAAAAAGAATGGGAGCGCCTGCAGGCCGAGCACCAAACCCTGAGTGCGCAGGTGCATGAAACGCGCCAGGGCTGGCTGAAGCTGGAGGTAGCCAAACTGCAGGGCAGCCTACAGCGCGGGCGGCAGCAGTACCAGGATGCCATAAGGGGCTATGAACTGGCCCAGCAGGCCCTGCAACAGGCCGAGCAGCAGTACAACCAGCTGCAGGGGTCTCTGGGCGCCCAGCAGCGCCATGTAGCCCAGCTGCAGCAAAAATGCCAGCAGGAGCAGCAGGAGCTGGAGCAGCTGTGCCGCACGCATGGCTTTATCAGTCTGGAGGCCATTAAAGAAATTCTGCGTCTGCGCCTGGATGTTGAAAAAGAACAGGAGGCAATAGACGCCTATTATCAGGAGCTGAACACCACCAGCAGCACCCTGGAGCACCTAAAGCTGCAAACCGACGGGCAGCAGTACCAGGCAGCCGCCCACCGGGAGCTGCAGCAACAGCTCAGCGGATTAACCAGGGAACTGGAGGCCGCCCGCAAGGAAAAGATCACCAAAGAGCGGGCCGCCGATGAGATGCAGAAGCAGCTGGAGAAGCAGGCCGATCTGCTAAAGAAAAGTGAGGCGCTGGAAATACGCCTGGCCAACCTGAAAGAGCTCAGCGGCCTGTTCCGCGGCAGTGGGTTTGTAGACTGGGTTTCTACCATGCACCTGCAGGACCTGTGCCGGGCGGCCAATGAACGCTTCTTTAAACTGACCAGCAACAGTTTGAGCCTGGAGCTCAACGAAAGCAATAACTTTATTGTGCGGGACCACCTCAATGCCGGCAAAACCCGCCTGCTCAAAACCCTCAGCGGAGGACAAAGTTTCCAGGCAGCCCTGTGCCTGGCCCTGGCCATGGCCGAAAATGTCAAGAGCCTCAACGGTGCCGACCAGAGCTTCTTCTTCCTGGATGAAGGCTTTGGCTCGCTTGACAAGGAAAGCCTGCGCATTGTGTTTGATACCCTAAAATCTCTGCGGCAGGAAAACCGCATTGTGGGCATTATCTCCCACGTAGAGGAGTTGCAGCAGGAAATAGACCTCTACCTGAATGTGGAGAATACGGAAGAAACCGGAAGTGTGGTAGCCTGCAGCTGGCAGGGAGCCGACGCCTAATGATCATCTCTGGAAGCCATTCTTAACTACCTAACAGTAAGGTCGTCATCCCGGCGGGGCCGCCCCGGCCTGCGCCGGGGCGGCCCCGCCGGGATGACGGGTGGAGTCAAGCTATTTATGAGATAGCATTTAGCCCCTCTTCTGCTCTAGCAGCCCTATGTGGCAGCTGGTAGTATAGGCTCCTCCTTCCGTCCTGCTTAGGGAGTGCCGGCCATTTCCACTTTTGCCTCTTCCCAGCCAGCCAGTTTGGCGCCAGCCTGGTAGCAACTCTGCAGAAAGGCCAGCAGCGCAGCGCGGGGATCCGCTTCGGCCCGCAGATCATCGTACATCAGAAGGGCCATGGGGCTGCCGTTGCTAATAACCCACTCGGCCCTGTGGGGCTCCAGCGGGCACTGCTCCAGGCCCTTCGGCGAGGGGTAGGTATAGCTGTAAAAGGCAGCGCCCCGCACCTGTTCATCACCTGCCCAGAACCCAAACGAGATCATCTCATGCGAGTACGCTTCCTTATCGGACTGCCGGGCCTCCGCTGGCATAGGGGGTGCGCTGCGGCCCGAAAAGCGGGTTACCGTCAGGTCCAGGTGGTGCCAGTAGAGGTGCACCGGGCAGGTTTTGCCACTAAAGCCCCCGCAAAATTCTTTGAATACCCCATCAGTCCAGCGCAGGATCTGCCAAAACCGCTCTACCCACAGAGGCTGGTAGGTAAAGTGCTCCTCCAGGTGAGAAAAGGGGGCAGTGATGCCGGGCACGTCAAAGGGTTTGGCCACAATGGGCGCTTCTACCCCCATCTGCTCCAGCTTGTCAAACAGCAGAGCATAAAAGCGGGCTACGCTCAGCCCATGCTGCAGGGGGATCTCGTCATAATGGCCGGTACTGGCGCAGAGCTCTACGCGGTGCCGCCTGAAGTTAAAGTGAATTTCCAGCATATGCCCCTCAGCAAAGGGGATCGGTTGAGAACTTATTCCTTTTGGGCTAACCAGCAAGGTAATATGCCACCAGTGATTTCGTTTGGGATTCAGCGCCAGCTGAATTTTACCTACGATCTGCAGGTAAAGGTGCAGGGTGGTTTTGGTGGCTTCCCAGGCATCAAGCGGCAGGGCTGGCAATAAGGGGGTGGCGGCTTCCATAAAAAAAGGGGGATATAGCAGGTGAATAAGTTAGTAAAAACTTGTGGAATCAGCCAATAAACAATCTCTTGCTTAAATCTATTACCTACTAGGGGTCCATACAATTTCTGTTGTACCATCAAACTCTTTGCTACAGAAATGGAATACCGGATAGAAGTGTTAGCTTTGTGGGCGAGAAAAAGCAGGCATGCGTAAAAATCTGAGTGCAGGCCTGCTGATGTACCGCCTTCACCCCCAGGGGTCAGGGGAGGTGCAGTTCTTTCTGGTTCACCCCGGAGGCCCCTACTTTACTAAAAAAGACAAGGGGTGGTGGGGCATCCCCAAAGGATTGCCTCAGGAAGGTGAGGCGCTGCTGCCCTGTGCAGTGCGAGAGTTTGAGGAAGAGACCGGCATTCGCCCAGGCGGTCCCTACCTGGCATTGGAAAGCATAAAGCAAAAAGGAGGTAAAACGGTGTGGGCGTGGGCTTTTGCCGGCCAGTGGCAGGAGCAGCAGGGCATACAGTGCAATACCTTTCGGGTAGAGTGGCCTTATAAAAGTGGCAACTGGCAGCACTACCCCGAAGTAGACCAGGCGCGCTGGTTTGCCTATCCGGAAGCAATCGCCTACATAAATGCGGCACAGATCCCTTTTCTGGACCGCTTACTGGAGCAGCTGGGCTACACAAGCCCATTCATATCTAACCAAAATACAAAAGTCTGAGCTTGCCTGTACGGGCGGCTCCAGCGCGTATTGGCAAAATTCCTGAGAGAAAGAACTTAATCACGAAATTAATTGTAATGGCACTGAACGGATTTTGATTGTACCCCTTACAGCAGCTGCCTGCACTGCTACCTGGTACAAATGGTTTAAACCCTCACTCGTTTACAGAACTGTACTCATCAAAGGTTTCCTGCTACCAGCTTCCCCTTCTCAGTAAGAAGGGCTTTGGTACGTTTGGGCATAGGGAATGGCTTTGGATGAAGGGCACTTTAAGAAGGATTATAGAAGATGAGACAACTTAAAATAACACACCAGATCACCAATCGGGACAGCAACACCATTGAGAAGTACTTCAACGACATCTCAAAGGAAAGCATGATCACCCCCGATGAAGAAGTAGAACTTGCCAGAAGAATCAAGCTGGGCGACCATGTGGCCCTTGAAAAGATGGTGCGCGCCAACCTGCGCTTTGTGGTATCGGTTGCCAAGCAGTACCATAATGGCAGCATGCCCCTCAATGACCTGATCAACGAAGGCAACCTGGGCCTGATCAAAGCCGCGCAGCAGTTTGATGCTACCAAAGGCTTTAAATTTATCTCGTACGCCGTATGGTGGATTCGCCAGTCGATCATGAAGGCGCTGGACGAGCACTCCCGCCTGGTGCGCATTCCCGCCAACAAGCGGGCCGATCTGTACAAGATCAACAAAGCGGCCGCCCTTATTGAGCAGCAGTATGAGCGCGAGCCAACCGCCGAAGAGCTGGCCGATTTTCTGGGCGTAAAAGAAGAAGACATCCACAAGATCGGAACGGCCGCCATCCGGCAGTCTTCCCTGGATGCCCCCTTTGGCAATGATAATGAAG
The DNA here is from genome assembly GCF_000348925.1 of Cesiribacter andamanensis AMV16. Taxonomy (GTDB): domain Bacteria; phylum Bacteroidota; class Bacteroidia; order Cytophagales; family Cyclobacteriaceae; genus Cesiribacter; species Cesiribacter andamanensis. The sequence continues at coordinate 8,979 of NZ_AODQ01000075.1, forward strand.
GCTCGTTGCTGGATGTGTTGGAAAATGCCGATGCTGAATCGGCCGACTCCGCGCTGGTAAACGGCGATTCGCTGCGGGCCGAGCTGGGCCGCATCCTGGCGCAGCTTTCCGAGCGGGAGCAGTTGATCCTGATGAAGCTATATGGCATTGGCATGGATTACAGCATGTCTATGGAGGACATTGCCGAAGAGCTGGGCCTTACCCGGGAGCGTGTGCGGCAGATCAAGGAAAAGGCCCTTACCAAAATGCGGGCCGTCTCCAATACCAACCTGCTGAACGCGTTTGCCTAAGCAACCCCCCGGGGAAGTCCGGTACTTCCTCATAGAAAATAGAAGACCCGTCTCAGCCGAGGCGGGTTTTTTGTTTCTGTTTCTTTTTGAAATATCTTCGGCAAAAGAGCAGGGTCGGGCGGCGGCCCCCTTGCGGAACGATTGTTTTGCTCCGCCAGTTAACTCACATATGGCTATAGGCGTGCGGGAGGTGAAGAAATACCTCCAGGAATTATCGGATGAAGAGCTGCGGGAAGAGGTGATGAAGCTTTACAAGAAATTTCCCATTCTCAAGGAGTATTACCAGCAGGAGCTGAGCCTGGATGGGGGTGGCCTGGTGGCCGATTATAAAAAGAAGATCCACCAGCATTACTTTCCCAGCGGCCGCAGCCCCAAGCGCCCCCGGGCTGCCAAGACCCGCGAACTGATCTCCCGCTTTCGCAAGCTGAGCCCCTTTTCCTTTGATGTGGCCGATTTGCTGCTGTACCAGGTAGAGACCATGGTGGCCTTTTCGGCCTCCAAGGGTACTAGCGGCAACAGGGGCTATGTGAGCGGGGGCTTCAACCAGACCCTTATCAGCCGCTACAAAGAAGCGCTGCAGCTGGTAGTGGCCGAGGCGCTGGAGGGAGAGTTTATGCCGCGCCTGCAGCAGGTACTCAAAGAAGCACGCTTTATGCGCTGGGGCACCTACGAGGCCCTGTTGGAGCTCTACATTCAGCATATTAATAAAAGGCCGGAGGGGGTGGGGGTGTAGTGTATACTACCTGTCTCAAACCAACCACCCCGCCCAGCGGGCACCCCTTCTAAATCAGGAGGGGTGCCCGCAGGGCGGGGTGGTTAGCTTTACACCGATAACAGCAGCATGCCATCCCAAAGGGCATAGCGTGCCTCCAGGGCTGCTTTGGCGGCTTCTTCGGCCTCCTGCCACTTCTGTTCATCCTCGCCGCAAAGCTCGGTCATCACCTGGCTGATGCGCTGGTCCCGCTCCTGCTGGTCTATGCGGGTGTGGCGCTGCAGGTACTCCCGAAAAAGGGCCAGGTCCTGCTGGTGGTGGTGGATCAGCTCGGTATCAAGCTTGTGGAGCAGTTCTGAAACCAGATCTTCCCGGCCCAGAAAGTACGCCGCGGCAATCTTATGGGCTTTGCCGCAATGGCTGATGGCCCAGTTTTGCAGCAGGTAGTTCTTGATGCTCTGCGGCAGGCTTACCTCTTTATCCAGAGCCGCCTGCAGGCTGTCTTCCTGCTGCAGCAGCACCAGCAGGCGGTCAATCAGGTAGGTTTTGGCTCCGGCCTGGTGCATGGCCTGCCGGTAGAGCTCAAAATGGCTGATATAGCCCCCATTGCCATCGCTGTCGCTTTCTTCCTCCACCAGCATTTCGTTTACAATGCGGTTGGTTTGCGGCTCCTCGCTGGGGGTCCAGCTGGGGGTTGTGCTGGAGATGCTGGCCTCCAGAGCCTTTAGCATCGACAGGTTGTCCCAGACAGCAAACACATGGTGCTCCATGAACTCCCGTATGTCGTCCAGGGTCTCAAATTGCTGGTATATTTCGTGTGCCAGCAGGCGTACGCGCATCGGTTTCAGACTGTTGCGAATTTTCCCGATCCTCGATTCTTCCATGATTTCGCAGGTTAAAAAGTATAGATATGCTATCCTTTCCTACGGGTTTAGGCATGGGGGGGTTTGTGAAAGGGGGGGCTTTTCGCCTGTTTTAGGCTTCTTCCTGCAGCTGCAGGCGCACCAGGTTGGCATAGGTGCCGCCCGAGATCTGCAGCAACTCCTCATGGGTACCGCTTTCGGCAATCTGCCCGCCGCTGATCACATAAATACGGTCGGCCTTGCGGATGGTGGCCAGCCGATGGGCAATGATAATGGTGGTACGGCCCAGCATAAGCTGGTCCAGGGCCGTTTGCACCAGGTGCTCGCTTTCGGCATCCAGCGAAGAGGTGGCCTCGTCCAGGATCAGGATGCGGGGGTCTTTGAGTATGGCCCTTGCGATGGCAATACGCTGGCGCTGGCCGCCGCTGAGCTTTACCCCCCGCTCGCCCACCAGGGTGGCAAAGCCTTCGGGAAAATGCTCGATAAAGTCCAGGGCATTGGCCTTACGGGCGGCTTCCCGGATCTGGGCATCGGAGGCGCCGGGGCGGCCGTAAGCAATGTTTTCCCGAATGCTGCCGCCAAAGAGAATCACCTCCTGGGGTACTATGCCCAGGTTGGCCCGGTAGGCGCTCAGGTCAAAGGTGCGAATGTCCTGCCCATCCACCAGCAGCTGGCCGGCCAGGGGTTCGTAAAAGCGCAGCAGCAGCTGCACAATGGTGGATTTGCCGGCACCGCTATGGCCCACCAGTGCAATTTTTTCGCCGGCGGCTATCTGCAGGCTCAGTTCCTGCAGCACCTCCACTTCGGGCCGGGTAGGGTAGGCAAAGCGGATGCCCTGATAGGTGATGCGGCCCTGCAGGGGCAGGCGCTCGGGGCTGTGCTCCAGGGAGAGTTCGCCGGGCATGGCAATGATCTGCAGCACCCGCTCCGAGGCGCCAATGGCCTTTTGCAGCTGTCCGTACAGATCGCCCAGGCCGGCAATGGAGCCGCCAATAAAGGTGGTATACAGCACAAAGCTGATGAGTGCGCCAATGGTAATATCGCCGGCCTGCACCAGTAGGGCGCCGTACCAGATTACCGCCACAATGCCGCCAAAGAGTATAAAGATGATAAAGGAGATAAAAGCGCCCCGGTAGCCGGCCGCCTTTAGGGCGGTGCGCACCACAAGGTCCAGGGCCGAGCCGTAACGCTGGGTCTCGTAGCGCTCGCTGGTAAAGGCCTTTACCATGGGGATAGACTGCAGCGTTTCTTCCACCACCACATTGGCTTTGGCCAGCTGGTCCTGGATCTGCTTGCTCAGGCGGCGGATAAAGTTGCCGAACAGGATGCCCACCACCACAATCAGCGGAAAGGTGGCCAGCATAAAGCCCGCCAGTTTGGGGGTGAGGTAAAAGATAATGGCCGTACCTACGGTAAGGGTCAGGATCTGCCGCACAAATTCGGCCAGGGTGGTGGTAAAGGTATCCTGCAGCTGCGATACATCGGAGGTAATGCGGCTGAGCAGCTCTCCGGTGCGCTGGTTGTCATAGAAGCTCATGGGCAGGCTCATGTAGCGGCCGTAGAGGCTGCGCCGCAGATCGGCCATGCTGCGCTCGCTTACCTGGGCAAAGAGGTACACCCGCAGAAAAGAAAAAACAGCCTGGATAAAAAGAATGCCCAGCAGAAAAAGCGCAATGTTGTTCAGCCCGCTGATAAACCACTGGCCGGTGCCGGTGGCGGCATCTACCAGGCGGGCGGCTACATAGGGAAAGGACAGCAGGCTAAGGCTGGAAACCAGCAGACAGCCCATACCGGCCGCAAACAACCACCGGTAGGGCAGAATGTAGCGGAAAATTCCGGCCAGTTTGCTCAGGTTCTCTCGGGTGAGCTTACGTTTTTCTTCGGGTTGCAGGGGGTCCCGCCTTTTTGCCATACGCTAAATAGCCCTAAAAGGGGGTTTTTGTTCCAAAAAATGGGGAATTGTCGGCGCAAGTGCACAGAAAAAAGAGCGCTGCCCGGGGTGTTAGCTAGGGCGTACGGCTTAGCCGCGGCGAAAAAGCCCGGCAATGCGGCGCGCCAGCTTTTTTTCCTTTTCCCAGAAGAAGGTAAACTGGCCCAGCAAAAAGCCATAGGCCAGCAGCAAAATCTGGTAAAAGGGCATGATAAACAGCAGGTAGGTCACTGTTTTGAGCCAGAAAGGGGTGGCATCATCAAAGCCTATAGCAGCAAACAGAAACTTGCGAATAAGCACAACGGTAGAACCGGTAAGGGAGAATACCACCAGCACAGCCACTACCTGCAGCAGGCTTTGCAGGCCCCACCGCTCCTTCAATCGAACTAAAAAACCACGCTGCGCGCTTAGCACCTGGGCGGTTTCCGGTTTATGGATTGTTTTCAAACCTTCTCTTACTGATTCGTTTACAAATGTACAAAGTTTGTTGGAAAACCGGCCCGGAAGGGGTGTGGAAGTTGAAAAACTTGCATCTTGTCCCTACATTTAAGCCATAGGCTGCTGGCCGGCAGCTGTGCATCCGCCACAGGCGGGTACTTTTTTTGGGCAGTGAAGCCCCTTGCTGTATGAAAGACAAATTTGAACTTAAGAAAATTCTGGTGAGCCTCGATCTTTCTGAAATGGACGAGATGCTCATCCGCATTAGCGCCTATGCCGCCCGCATGATGCAGAGCGACCGGGTCTATTTTGTGCACATTGCCCAGGACCTGAACATGCCCAAGGAGCTGCGCAAAAAGTGGGGCAACCTGCTGGCGCCGGTTGATGAAAACCTGCAGCATATGCTGGAGCAGCAGGTGGCCGAATTCTTTGAGGCTCCCCCCGGCTGTGAGGTGCTTACCGAAGTGCATGAGGGCAATGCCACCGACCGGCTGCTGAAGCTGGCCCGCCAGAAAGATGTAGACCTGCTGGTGCTGGGCATTAAGGACAAGCTGGCCGGCAGCGGCGCTCTGCCCGATAAGGCCGTTAAAGCCTCGCCCCGCTCGGTGCTGCTGGTGCCCGAGGTGTTGCCCGACCGCATGGACAAGATTCTGGTGCCTGTTGATTTTTCAGCCCATTCGCTGCAGGCGCTCAGGCAGGCCCTGTTCATCCAGCAAAATTCCCCCATTCCGCTAGAGGTCAAATGCCAGCATGTGTACCACCTGCCTACCGGCTGGCACAAGACCGGCAAAGCGAAAAGGAGTTTGCCGATATTATGTGCGAGCACGCCCGCAAAGACTATCAGAAATTCCTGCACAAGCTGCCCAAACAGCATCAGGACATTCCCTGTGTGTTTACCCTGGATAATAATCATGATCCGGTTAAAGAAATCTACCACCGGGCCGTAAAGGAGCAGGCCGATCTGATCATCATTGGGTCAAAAGGAAAAACCCAAACGGCAGCCGCCCTCATGGGCAGTGTGGCCGACCGGCTGGCGCACTATAACAGAAGCATTCCGCTGCTGATCGTAAAGGACAAGAATGAGAACATTGGTTTTCTGGAAGCCCTGCTGCGGATCTGAGAACTGCCAGCTACCCCCTTGCTGGCACAGCAGCCTGCAACCGCCGGGGCTTAGAGGGCCTCTCCGCAGCCATCCAGCAGGCGGCTGTTTAGCCATAGGGTAGCCGTATAGGTCCATTCTTTATCACTCATGCCATCCGAGCAGGGGGTGTTACCCCTGCGCAACAGCAACCAGTTGCCCTCTCCCAGGGGGTAGTGCTGGGCCCAGCCCTGCTGCCGTCCCTCTGCCTGGCTGGGGTCCTGATAGGCAAACGCCAGCGAATCGCCTTCCATTGAGCGGTATATGGAGTAGGGTTTGGCAATGGTCAGGCTCCAGAAGGGTTCGGTGCCAGTAATGCGGTACAGGGAGGTTTCCGGCTCCACAGTTCCCTGCCCGGCGGGTGCTTTTGCATTGCTACTGTCGGTTCGGGTGGGGGGCTCGGGTACAGGGTCAGTGGCTTCCCGTATGGCAATACTATCCTGTCCGCTAGCCGGGCTGCGCTCCGGGCCTGAGCTGCTGCCATCGCAGGCGCTAAACCCTGCCAGCAGCACTAGCAGCAACAGGGGGGTATAAGAGGAGAGGGTGGAGCTCATGTGGGATAAACCCCGCCCCGGGGCGAATGTTCTGTCTCAGCTGCAGCAGATGGGCTTTTTAAAAGAGGTGCAGGTCCGGCTGGCTCAAACATAAGCAGGCAGCGCTGGTTACCCTATAAAATCCATTTTTTCACCTAATCAATCAACTCAAGCATGAATGCTGCAAAACTACCTTTATTTGGTATTGCTGTTCTGGGGCTGCTGCTCAGTGTAGCCTCCTGCCGGGTGGCCGAAGAGGATACCTACGGCCGCTGGGATGCCGACGCCGATGCCCGCCTGGACCGCAACGAATTTACCACCGCCTGGGGTGAGGCCGCCTATTTTTCCCGCTGGGATGCCAACCGCGATGGTACCGTTGATGAAAGCGAGTGGAATGCCGGCCGCAATACCTACCTCTCCAGGTACGACGAAACCCAGCATGGCGCCTTTACCGACTGGAATACCTCCGGCAGCGGCAGCATGTCAGAAGATGAGCTGCGGGTAGGCATCTTTACTTATTATGATACGGATGGGGACAATTACCTGAGCCAGGATGAGTATAGGGCCTGGCGGGGTACCTCTGGCGGAGGGAGTGCCACCGGATCAGGAACCGGAAGCAACTGATAAGCCCTGAGAGCACTCGCGATTTTCCTTCACGAAGCAACCGCAGCCAGCACTTGGCTGCGGTTTTTTATTTGCTCTCCAGGCCGCTTACCCGCTCCTTTAGCTGGCGCAGCTCTTCTTCCAGCAGCAGCAGTTTATGGTCCAGCAGGCTGGGCGGCTGCAGCTGGGTGGTCCAGCACCCCTTTACTTCCCAGAGCTCCAGTATGTCTTTTGCCTCAATGGGCAGGGGGGGTACGGCCGGGTTGTCGGCCTCAAAGATCCAGGCAGGGGCCTCCAGCTTTCGCAATCGGCGGGTGAGCAGCTCCCGGGCCGTGATGATGATGTATACCTGCCCCTCCCGCAGACGATTTGCCTTCTCCAGCGATACGGCCACGGCCGTTAGGATATCGCCATCGCGCAGGCCGCCCCCATCGGTCAGCATCTCGCCGCCGCTGTGCTCAAAGGCCAGAGTCTTGCCTGGCTGGGCTTCGGGCAGTGCTACAATTTGTAGCCGATTGATAAAATCCCGGTTCTGCAGGTTTACAATGTACTCCAGGCGCATGCTTTTGCTGATCAGCGGAATGCCGGCGCCGGTTTGTCTCTTCTGGCTGCTGGTAGGCAGATTGCCGTTTTGCTCAAAGCCTGAGCTTTTTCCCAGGGCGGGGGGAAGCTGGGTGGGATCGAACTCTCCTTTGAAGATGTCCAGGCTGTAGAGTTCGTTTACAGTCAGTTCTTTGCGCAGCAGGGCATCGGTTGAAAGTCCAAAATAACGCGCTATGGCAATGATTGTCTCTATCTTAGGCTCTGAGCGCCCTTCTTCATAGGCACCCACGCTGGGCCGGGCCAGCGCAAAGAGCTCGGCAAAGGCGGCCTGTGAAAGTTTTTTCACTGCCCGGATGCGCTTAATGTTCTTTCCGATATACGACATAATTTATTTTGCTCTTTTTTTGAGCACCTCTATTGATTTTAGCAAAAAGATGCGTATATTAGATTCAACAACGGAGGTGATAACAGCAAAACGTAAAATTATTGTTATCAACGTTGTAACAATTATATATAAAAATTGCGCTATTCTTTAATTTTGAGCAAGATGAGGTAAATCTAAAACTTTTAACCAAATGAACTGCTATTTCGACAAAGTGAAAAATTACCTGCTGGAGATGGGCTGTGAGATTCGGATGGCCAATGAGGCCGAGGGCCTGTTTGTGGTTAACCACCAGGAGCGTGGCCTTCATAACCTGGTGATCGGCTGTGCCGAGCCGCTCCTCATCCTTGAGCAGTTCATCTTCGAGATTCGGGAAGAAAGCCCCGAGGTATACCGCAGCCTGCTGCAAAAGAATCGCGATATGATTGCCGGCGCCTTTGTGCTGGATGAAAGCGGCCGCAAGGTGCTCTACCGCAATACACTGCAGCTGGAGAATCTTGATCTCAACGAAGTGGAAGGCACCTTTAATGCGCTTAGCCTGCTGCTGAGCGAATACTCCGAAGAGCTGATCCGCTTTGCGCGGCAGTGAATTGGTAGACAAGGGACGATAGACAAGGGACAATGGACAAGAAATTGTCGGTAGGGGGTGCCGCCCCAGTTGTTGGTGTTTTCACCGACAACTCCCGACCCCTTCCCTGAAAGCGTTTGTTGGTGAAACCACCAACTAGGGGAGCGGACTCTCTACGGTTGTCTTTAATCCTGTGTCCAATGTCCAAAATCCATTATCAAATCACCATAAATAAAAATATCATGAACATCTTCTCAAGACTTTTTAAGATCGGTCAGGCAGAGTCACATGCGGCCATCGACCAGCTGGAGAACCCCATTCGCATGACCGAGCAGGGAATCCGCGACATGAAGGAAGATCTGGACAAGAGCCTGCACGCCCTGGCCGAAGTAAAGGCCATGGCCATTCGCTCCCGCAGTGAGAGCGAGAGCTACCAGCAAAAAGCAGCCGACTATGAGCACAAGGCCATTCAGCTGCTGAAAAAAGCCCAGGCGGGTGAGATGGACAGCAGCGAAGCCGACCGTCTGGCCTCCGAGGCCCTGCTGCGCAAAGAAGAGAACCTGAAGCTAAGCGATAGTAGCAAGCGCGATATCGAGAAGTACGAGGGCAGCGTGCAGCAGCTGGAGGGCAACATCCGCACCATCAAGGCCAACATTGCCAAGTGGGAAAACGAGCTGAAGACCCTGAAGGCCCGCGTGAAGGTGAGCACCGCCACCCAGAGCCTCAACAAACAGCTGGCCCAGATCGATGGCAGCAGCACCGTATCCATGCTGAAACGCATGCGCGACAAAGTAGCCCAGGAAGAAGCCCTTGCCGAAAGCTATGGCCAGATTGCAAACGAAAGCCGCAGCATCGACGAGGAGATCGACAAAGCCCTTACCCAGGGATCGGCCCAGGCGAAGACTGCCGGTGAACTGGCAGCGCTGAAGCAGAAGCTGGGTCTTGATGCCCCGGCTGGAGAGCAGTAGTTATTCATAGCGAGGGAATTAATTCCCTCGCTATGAATAACTACTGCAATGAATAATCAACCAACCAGAGCCATGAAAGAGCTATTTGACTTTGCCCTAGCAGGCGCCAATGTGATTCCCACGCTGCTGCTGATTGCCATGATGCTGTACTGGAGCATTGTGCTGATTGGGGCCATTGACCTGGATTTTCTGGACCTGGATCTGGATACGGATTCCAGCCCGGACGGACATCCCGAGGGGAGCCTGGAGTGGCTCAACCGCCTGCTGCGCTTCTTTAACCTGGGCAGGGTGCCGCTCATGATCTTTCTGAGCTTCCTGATCCTGCCCCTGTGGCTGTTCTGCATCCTGGTAAATGATATGCTGGGCATCCATAGCCTGCTGCCGGGCCTCATTACCCTGGGCGTTGGCTTCTGGCTCTGCATGTTCATTGCCAAGGTGCTCACCATGCCCTTTGTGGCGCTGTTTGAAAAAATGGAGGAGGAGCAGAACTTCAGCGCCATTGGCAAGATCTGCACCCTGCAGAGTACCGTAAGCGAGGGGCGCATCGGGCAGGCCGTTATTGAGCAAAGAGGCAAGGGAGCGCCCATGATGCTCACCGTCTGCAGCCGGCCCGGCACCCTGGTCAATAGCGGCGAAACCGCCCTGGTGCTGGAATACCAGGCCGACCGGCGCTGCTACCTTGTAGAACCTTATAGCATCTAATAGAACCGGAATAGAAACAATTTTACCAATACACATTTATGGAAAGTATCGCTGGAAATGCAGTGTTAATGTGGGGTCTTATCACCATAGGATTCCTGTTCGCTATCGCCATTCTGATAGCACGTCTGTACCGCAAGGCCGAGCAGGGACAAGCCCTGGTGGTAACCGGTATGTTTGGTCCCAAAGTATCCTTTAGTGGTACGCTGGTGTGGCCGGTGATCCAACGCCTGGAGGTAATGGACATTACCGTAAAAACCATCATGATCAACCGTACGGGCAAAGAGGGACTGATCTGCCGCGACAACATGCGGGCCGATATCAAAGTAACCTTCTTTGTGCGGGTAAACTCCAATACCGAAGATGTAATGCAGGTGGCCCAAAGCATTGGCTGTAGCCGGGCCTCCGATCATCACCAGCTGGAGCTGCTCTTCGATGCCAAGTTCTCCGAGGCACTTAAGGCCGTAGGCAAGCGCTTTCAGTTTGTTGACTTATACACCAACCGTCAGGAGTTTAAAGATGAGATCCTGCAGGTGATTGGCCGCGACCTGAACGGCTACATCCTGGACGACTGCGCCATTGACTACCTGGAGCAGACCCCCCTGGAGTTCCTTAACGAAAGCAACATTCTGGATGCCGAGGGGATCAAGAAGATCATTGACCTGACAGCCAGGCAAAAAACCGAAGCCAACTTCATTGAGCGTGAAAAAGAGAAAACACTCAAGAAGCAGGACGTAGAAGCCAAGGAAACCGTGCTGCAGCTGGAGCGCCAGCAGATCGAGAGCGAAGAAAAACAGCGCCGCGAAATTGCCGCCGTACGGGCCCGCGAACGTGCCGAAGCCGAGCGCATTGAAGCCGAAGAGCGCCTGAAGGCCGAAGCCGCCCGCATCACCACCGATGAGCAACTGGCCATTGCCGAGCAGAACAAGGAGCGCCAGGTGCTGGTAGCCCAGCGCAGCAAGGAAAAAACCGATGCCATTGAGCTGGAGCGCGTGGTGCAGGCCCGGGAGCTGGAAGCCAACGAGCGGGAGCGCGTAGTAAGCCTGGCGCAGATCGAGAAAGAGAAAGCCCTCGAGATCGAGAAGCGCAACATTCAGGAAGTGATCCGCGAGCGTGTGGTGGTAGAAAAAGCCACCGTAGAGGAGCAGGAGCGCATTAAAGATACCGTAGCCCATGCCGGTGCCGAGCGGGAGAAGCACGTGGCCCTGGTAAATGCCGCCAAAGAAGCGGAAGAAAAGCTGGTAAAAGAGATCAAAGCTGCCGAGGCCGCCCGCCAGGCTGCCGAGCACGAGGCCAAGAAGGCCATTATCGATGCCGAAGCCGAGCGCAAAGCCGCCGATATGCGGGCCGATAGCATCAAGATCATGGCCGAAGCCGAGGCCCGTCAGGCCGCTGCACTGGGACTGAGCGAAGCCCAGGTAATGGAAGCCAAAGCGCTGGCCCTGGCCAAGCAGGGCAAGGCCGAAGCCAGTGTGATCACCGACAAAGCCGATGCCGAAGCCAAAGCCATCCGTGCTACCGGCGATGCCCAGGCCGAAGCCAACACCAAGCTGGGCCAGGCCGATGCCACGGTGATCCGTGCCAAAGCCGAAGCACAGGAAACCCAGGGCGAAATGGAAGCCCGCATCATGGAGCAGAAGTTTATGGCCGAAGCCAAAGGCATTGCCGAGAAAGCCCGCGCCATGTCGGCCCTGGATGGTCCCGGCAAAGAGCACGAGGAGTTCAAGCTGCGCCTGGAAAAAGACAAGCAGGTGGAGCTGGCCGGCATCGACATGCAGAAAGAGCTGGCCGAAGCACAAGCCATGGTACTGGCCGAAGGCCTCAAGAAAGCCAACATCGACATCATTGGTGGCGAGAGCATGTTCTTCCAGAACATTGTGGGCTCCATGGCCAAAGGCAAAGCCATTGATGGTATGATTGGCCAGAGCAGCGCACTGCAGGACGTAAAGAATACCTTCTTTAGCCCGGATGCCAACGGCAATGTGGACTTCAAGAGCCAGCTGCGCCAGTTCCTGGACAAGTTTGGCATGACCAGCGAGGATGTACGCAACCTGAGCATTTCGGCCCTGCTGCTGAAAATGACCCAGAGCGCCGAAAGCGACAGCCAGCGTACCGCCCTGCAGGAGCTCAACAAACTGGCCGGCAGCATCGGCATGGCCGACAAGCCGGTGAGCACCCTGAATCTGTGATGGTAGTGAGTATTGAGTAATGAGTAGTGAGATGGTGACAGCTAAAAGGGAAATTCTCTGATAGATCCCATCTCTTGCTCATTACCCATCTCTCAAACGTTTCCATCGCCAAACGATTGTCCCCCTCTGTGAGGGGGGTAAGGGGGAGGGAGGAAAGCCACTACACCCACCGGTGTCTGGATATCAACTGCACAGCCTCAATGAATTAATTCTACAAACCCATGCAACCCAACACCTCTCCCATTTATACCGAAAGCCACCGGGTGCTGCCCAAAGGCATGGTCTGGATACTGCTCATCGCAAGTCTTGTGGTGCTGGAGATTCCGCTGCTGGCTCCCTGGGAAAGCTGGACCCTGCAGGAGATCCGGCCCAATGGGGGCGCCGTGGCCTTTATGGCGCTGGTCTGGTGGTTTGCCCTGGGTGCCCGCATCAGGCTGCGGCTCGATGCCGCCGGCCTGCGGTACCAGTTCTGGTTTCTGCCGGCCAAAAAAGTGAGCTGGCAGGCGCTTAAGGGCTGGTATGTACGGGAAGTGGTAACGGTTGAAGAGTTTGGTGGCTGGGGCGTGCTGAGGTCATCGAAGCGGGGCTGGGGCTATGTGAGCACCGCCGCCTGGGGCCTGCAGCTGGTCTTTGCAGACGGCAGACGGGTGCTGATCAGTACCCAGGAGCCCGAAGCCCTCAGGCGCTGGCTGGAAGCGCAGGCGCCCCCCTTATCAGAATTTGAAATCCGCTTGCTGGCCAGAGGCCAGAAGGTGTAACCCCTACCCTATGATGCCATGAAAACGACTACCCCACTCTACACCGAAACCCTCAGCTTGCACTCCAAAGTGATCTACTGGATCCTGATTGTAAGTACCTTTTTTGCTGTTGGGATACCTGTGCTCACCAACGGCAGCCAGTGGAATGAGAAGGAGGTAACGGGTACGCTGATGGTAGCGGGTATCATGGCCCTGATCTGGTGGCTGCTGCTGGCCAGCCGCATTAAACTGCAGCTGGATGCCGAAGGGGTGCGTTACCAGTTCTGGCCTTTTTCAAAAAAGCAGGCCCGCTGGGAGACGCTCAGGGGGTGGTATGTGCGGCAGGTAAGTCCTTTTAGCGAGTTTGGCGGCTGGGGCATGCGCTATGGACTGGGGCAGGGCTGGGGCTATGTAACTACGAGCAAATGGGGGCTGCAGCTGGTCTATAAAGACAATAGCCGGGTGGTGATCAGCACCCGCAGGCCCGATGAACTGAAGCACTGGCTGGAGCAATGGGCTCCGGCAGAGGTGATCGAGACCGCTGAGCGGTAAAGCCAGGTAGCTGTATAGCTGTAGTTTTGCAAATTTTTACGACAAACCGCTATGAGTACTTTTTTACTTTTTCTGCTGGCGCTGGTAGCCTGCCTGATCCTATACATAGGCTGGCAGCTGCGCTTTCGCTACCGGCTTGAATTACTGGCGGGCTATAACCCTACCGTAACCCGAAACAAAAAGGGCCTGGCCCGCTGGTCGGGTACTACCCTGCTGGTGATAGGGCCGCTGCTGGAGCTGTGTGTGGCAGCCGCCATCAAAACCGGCTTTGTGCTGCTGGCCAGCCTGGCCTATGTGGCGGTGATCTGTATTGGACTGATTGTACTGGCGCTGGGCGCTACCCAATATTCAAACTGGAATTAAGCATGAGCGAACATAAACGAACCCCAAACCCTGGGAAGGGGGCACCTACGAAGTACTCCGCAACCGTCTGCGCAAGGGGGGCGACG
>NZ_AODQ01000076.1 GCF_000348925.1 Cesiribacter andamanensis AMV16
CATCTTGCTCGTATCCACCCCTTTTTTCGGAAGATGCGCTGAGGGGGTCGGATTAGCCATTTGTTAGGAAATGAATAGAAAGGACTCTATTTTGGATCAACATTTCCCTATTGTGCTCCTCATTCGTATATAAGCCCCATCCCCCAGTACTAAAAGAGCGGCTCAGCATTCGCCTTTTTGGTAAAACCACCTTTTATACTGGTTTGGCCATTGGAACCGCCACTACCCTTATCCTCTACCTGTTTTTTACCTATTTCCGGGAGATCCTGCGGTTACAGTTGTTCCATCGGGACCTGCTACTGCTTACCTCCGAGGCAAATCTGGCTTACGATCTTTTCTTTGCAGCTGCAGCAGGTGCTGCTGGCTTTGCACATACCGTCTGGTTCTGGTTTCATAACCCCTTCGCTTTTAGACTCTCCAGACGCTGGGTACAGAGCATCCGGATCTATGCTATTCTTTGGATGCTCCTATTGCTACTACTGGTGATGCGGATGGGAAGCCTCATTGGGCTGTTCCTGGCCCAAATGACAGATTTTGAAGATCATTTTACCTTCTATAGGGATATGGCTGTAGTCCTTATCCTACTCCCTCTGGCCGTTTTTCTCCTTATTTGGGTGCCCATTCAGTTAAAGTACCGGGCTGGCAAATGGGTAGGACTTTCCCTACTGGTGTACGGCACAAGTACATTTATTCTGGGCATAAGCTCCCCGGTAGACCATTCGCTTTTGGACAACGCCTGGCACAGAATCAACGCCCCTTACCATGCCATAGTGGATACTGAGGTAGGCAGAGCCAGCGAAAAAGGTATTATCCTATCCGCAGAAGCTATAGCGACATTGCGCCTGAAGTACACCCACAGCGTAAACGAACTGGCAGTTGAGCTGAAGGAATCCTTCAAACAGCAAACCCCCATTTCGGGAGATAGCCTTGTGATGGAACTGATCCTGGTAAAACGGGCTACCATTCAACGGCTACCTTCTTCTAATTGGGACGATCAGGAAAGTTTGTGGCCTTTTGCTTTACCAAGAGATGTGTACCATCAGATAAGGCTCAGCAGGGACAGCATCCATACTGGGTATTTGTATGAGTTGCTTCATGAATACCAATCCCTTTTTGTTCCAATAGATCCCTGGAATATAGAAGATGAGGGGATGCAGACCGAAGCCTTAAATCGCTATCTCATGCAACAAAACTATAGGGAAATTGCAGCGGAGACAACCCAAGTTCTTGACCTGCTGCAAGCCCAGTAAGGTCAGAAAAACAAGATATACTGCCTGTGGTAATCCCGCTTAAGCCTTATCTTTGAAACATCCCTGAAAGTACTATTACCAGGCAGAGATGGAGACTTTTCTTTCAATAGTACCCCTCACCCCCACCGATTTCCCCGAACTTGTGGAGATCTGGGAAGCTTCCGTACGGGCCACCCACCACTTTCTCAGCGAGGCTGATATCCAGTACTTCAAACCCCTGATCCTACAGGAATTTCTCTACCAGGTGCAGCTTGCCGGTATCCGGGATGGGGCCGGTAGAATTCTGGGCTTTGTAGGGGTGGCTGAAGGAAAGGTGGAAATGCTTTTTCTCCACCCAGCCGCCCGGGGACAGGGAATTGGCAAACGCTTATTGCGCCATGCCATTACCGACATGGGCGCCACTACGGTAGATGTGAATGAGCAAAACGAGCAGGCCGTGGGCTTTTACCTGCACGAGGGCTTTGGGGTAATAGGCCGCTCGGAACGGGATGGCCTGGGCAAGCCCTACCCCCTGCTGCACCTGCAGCTGCTTCCGGCTGAACAGGCTCAATAAGCTACAGCTTTTTTTGATTTGCAACTCTCACTAGCAACCATCACCTTAGCCTACAGACCAATGGGATTCAGCCAACTTGGCAAAAATTCATTCGAGCATAACCGCAGCCTGCGCAACAGGCGGACGTCCGTTCAGGACCACCCCTATTTTGGCAAAGGCCAGCGCAAAGGGGAGCCCAATCCCTATGGGGAAGAATTAAAGGCCTGGCAGGCGCAAAAAAGCGCAAGGGCTGCCCGTCTGCGGAAGCAGATCTTCGTTTGTATACTGCTGGCAATGCTTGGCTTTGTATTGCTAACCCTATTCTGGTAACCCCCAGCATTTCTAAAGAAAAAAGCCGGCCCCCTTAGGAGCCGGCTTTCACGTATGTACAGGGGCTGATCTTAGCGATTCCGCCCCCAGTCATCTCCTCTATCCCGGTCTTTGCCACGGCGGAAGCCTTCGCTTCCCTGGTCCAGGTTCCGGTTATCATCATGGCGGCCACTTCTGTAGCGATCGTTGTCTCGGGAGAAGCCGCCGCTATAGGAATCGCTACGGTCATCCCGCATACCCCCTTGATTGGATGCGCCACGGGGATAGTCACCACCCCTGTCCGGGCCTCTGCCCGTATCCTGGCCGCCATAGCCCTGCTCTCCGCCACGGCGCGATCCACCGCCCCAGTTGGAGCTGCCTTCCCGATTTCCGGACCGATCGGCAAAGCGCCCGGCACTGTTCATAGGGGCATCCCAATAGGCCGGGCGCTCCCATTCCTGATCGCCGCCCATGCGCAGATGGTCGCCGGTTTGGCGGTTGCGGTAGGCATTGCCGGAATTTGCGGAGCCAAAGTCCTGGTTTCCCTGGTAGCCACCCCCTATGTTTCGGTTTTGGTGGCGGGATGTATCCTGCCAGTCCTTCTACTGGTCTCTGCGGTAATCGGGTCCGCTGCCCTGTCCAGCCTGATTCCAGCGGTCGGATCTGCCCTGCTGACCACCAGCCCGGCCAGAGGCACCTCCGGAAGAGGTGGCGGCATTCTCAAACCCCTGCCAGCTGCCCTGCGCCCGGGGGATGTCACCACCCCTGAAATCCTGATTGCCCTGCTGCTGCTGTTGTTGGCTGCCTCTATCGCCATAAGCGCCGCCCATATTATAGGCCCCCCAGGCTTGTGAAGAACGCTGCTCACCCTGCATGTAGCGGTTGCGGTTGGCCCAGTTCTGCTCCTCCTGGCTCATGCCCCGGCCTGCAGATGGGTTCCCCTGCGCTCCCTGCTGCTGACGCTGGCTGTGGAGATCGTGGCGCATGTAGGGGTTTTGCTCATCGGTGTACCGGCCGCTACCCGGCTGGTTGTAGTGCCGATGTTCCTGCTGCTGTTGGTTAGCAGAGGACTGCTGCTGATTTTCCCGGGCCTGCTGAGCATAGCCTTTATTTTCGCCCCAGAGACCGCCGGAGCCCTGCCGGGGCTGGCTGGTGCTGCGTCCGTAGTTATTGCCCATGGCAAAGGATTCTCCCCGGCCGTAGTTGCGGCTATCCCAGTTGACGCCGGAGCTGCCCTGTCCGCTAAAAGCCCGGTCGCTCTGGCCTCTGCCAAAGGCATCCTCCTGGCGGGGAGAGCGCTGGTTGAAGTCATTGCCCTCGTCCCGCAAACTGCCCTGCCCGGCGCTTCTGCCCTCGGTCCAGTCCCTTCCGCTATAGCTGTTTTCCTGAGACCCCTGCCTGTCGGATTCCCGGCTGCTGTCGTTCCAGTTACCGGTAGGGCTGCCATAGGTCTGGCCCTGGCGTACCTGTATGGTGCTGTAGGCCGATGAATAGGGGGTCTGCCCGGCAGCTCCCCCACCCCCATAGCTACCACTGCCGGCCTGGCCGCTGCGGTCGCCATCATAGCCCCGGCCCTTGCTGGAGTCCTCCCGGCTCACCAGCCGGTCGCTGCTGCCGCTGTTGGGATGGCTGCCGATAGTGCCGGTAGTGCTTTCGGTATGCTGACCTGGGTTGGTTCCCCCACTCCTGTGTGAAGAAGGGGCGCTTCTTGTAGCTGAAGTAGCTGAGGTTGAGCTATCTGTTTTTGTACCGGATTCAGAATCCTGATCTGCCTTGCTGGTCGCTGAAGCCGAAACAGCGGAGCTGCTGTGTCCACTGGAAGTATCCTGAGTTCTAGATGTATTTTGTTGCAAATTTTCGGACTTGGTATGGTCCTGCTTGGATTGTGCGTTTTGTTTCTTATTGGTATCCATAAAAATTCTGGTGTTAAAAAAAATGGGCTTATAGATGAAAATAGGTGCTTTCATGTAGAACCGAGAGTACAATTTACGGGCCTGTGGGGCTCCAAAAACAAACTCTTATTTCGATACAAAGCATACCGACCCAGGCAATTGTGGGCATGGGAGCAGTCAGTGAGCAGGAGGCATAAGCGCGTTGTACAGGCTGCTATGCTTCCTACTGGCAGCCTTGGTTGACTGGGAGAATCATGAAGAGCAGGCAAGGCCTGCTGGAGAGGTAAGGGTATAACCGTATCGGGGCAGCACTGTTTGAGGTTGGTGTGGAGCATGTAGCAACTGGCGCAAAACCAATTTGCCTGGCAAATGAATTTCCGACGCGTTAAATCGTTTAGAAACACCCCCTATTTTGGCACATATTTCGCCTGATGTAATTAACGTATGGGCACACCTATGTGTGTGCCCTCACATGCCCAATTGAGCATTCCCATTGAAAAGGGCACACACGCAGGTGTGCCCCAACGCATGTACACATGAATATCAAATTCCTTCCAACGGGCTTAGAACGCCAGCCCGGCCCACAGAATCCCAATTGCCACAACAGCCAGCACAACCAGCAGGGGCCAGATGAATTTTAGCCAGACGTTGTAGTTGACGCTTACCATGGCCAGGGAGGGAAGAATCAGGCCGGTGGGGGTTATGAAAGTCATCAGGCCGAAGCCAAAGAGATAGGCATTCACAATCTCCTCGGCCCCAACGCCGGCTATAGGGGCCAGCGAGCCCATGATGGGCATGGTGACCACCGCCAGGCCTGAAGAAGAAGAGATAAAGAGGGTAAGCAGGAAGAAAATAAGCATCAGGGCGGGCAGGAAAAAGAAGCTCGACATCCCCTCTACCCCATTGGCGGCATAGAACAGCAAGGTATCGCTGATCTGTCCTTCATTCAGTACAATGGTGACACCCCGGGCGATGCCGATGATGAGAGAAACCCCCAGCAGATCCCGGGCCCCTGTCAGAAAGGCCTCAATGAAGTTGTGCTCGCCGATGCGCTGCAGCAGGCCGATCAGCACGGCAGCGACCAGGAAAAGGGCCGTCATCTCCTCGAACCACCAGTGCAGGAAGGATACCCCAATGATCATCACCACAAAGGTTAAGGCAAAAAGTACCAGTAAGAGGGTATGCAGCCCCCCGATGCGCTGCGGGGCCGCATGGGTGCCGGGGGTTTCAGCCGGGCTTTCGGCGGCTGGATCCAGCAGCAGGGAGCGGGCCGGATTGGCTTTGATCCGGCGGGCATAGCGGATGATGTAGAAGATGCACAGGGCGGTGCCCAGCAGCAGCATAGCCAGGCGGCTGTACAGGCCGGTGGTCCAGGCCACCCCGGCCGCATCCGAGGCCACAATGGTGGAGAAGGGGTTTACAATGGCCCCCATGTTGCCAATGGAGGAGCCAATGTAGATGACCGCTACCGGCACCAACCGGTCGTAGCCGGCGGCCATAAATACCGGCACCAGCAGGGGGTAAAAGGCCAGGGTTTCCTCGGCCAGGCCAAAGGTAGTACCCCCCAGGGCAATCAGGGTAGTGACCAGTACAATCAGCAGGCTTTCGCGCCCCCGCAGGCGCTGGGCCAGGGACGCAATGGCCGCATCAAAGGCGCCCGAGCGGTTAAACACCCCCATAAAACCGCCAATGATCAGCACAAAAAGAATAATGTCGATGGCCTCGTACATGCCCCGGATGGGCGCAAAGATAACGGCCCATACCCCCTGGGGGCTGGCGGCTACCGGCTTGTAGGTGCCGGGTACGGAGATGGGCTTTTTGATCTTGCCCTCAGCAAATTTATCCAGCGTCACCGGGATCTGCAGGCTGTCCAGGGCCGCTTCTGTAGCGGCCACCCGGCGCTCCTCTCCCTCCCGGCTGATCACAAACTCCTGCTGCGCTTCGTCATAGACCAGTGCATCGTAGCGGCCGGCCGGAATAAGCCAGGTAGCCAGTGCACTTAACATAATTACGATTATGATAACCGTATAGGGGGTCGGGAAGCGGAAGGATGCGGTCATGGAGCGAAAGTGTGCCGCAAGATAAAAATGCTACTGGCTATCTCAAAATAGGTTGGCTCGACACATCATCCCGGCCTGCGCCGGGATGACGCTCAGAACCTACCTTTTTGTGAGATAGCTTCTAAAGCCTTTGTTAGGTCAGGCATGATTGATTCCGTTCATCCTAATCAAGCCACCCCTCTACAAACCCACAGAATCATAGGATTTGGTTACCCGGATCTTTTCGGTTTGCTGTACAAAGGCATTCCACTCGCCGGCAAAGAAGGCATTTACCTCCTGCAAAAAGGCTTTTACATCGCCGCCAAGCTGCTCTACCACCAGCTTTTGGCCTTCGGTAGGGGCATGGGAAATGGGCGAAGGCCGGGCAAAGGTGCCGCTTACGGAGTAAAAGGGACTGTTGAAGTAAGAGGAGGCATTGCCCATGCGCACGCTCAGCAGATTGGTATCTTCATAAATGCCCTGGGCTTCTTCGGGCGCCAGCACCTTCTCCAGCAGGCCGTTTATCTTTTTCTTGAGCGCCTCTCCCTGCTTGTTCAGGGCACGCTTCTCCTCTCCTTCCAGCTGTTTTACGGCCAGGTCGATGCTTTCCTTGGCTTCCCGCAGCTGGTCAACCGCCCGGGTGGTGGCCGCCACATAGCTGCTGAACTGGTCCAGAAGGGGGGTGGCGTGGGCGAGGTGCTGGGCCTGCTCGGGCAGGCGCGGATCAGGCTTTACCACCACCTGCCCGCTGGCGGTATGCTCCCCGTTGATCACTTTTACGGTATAGGTACCCGGCCCTACCAGGCGGGCGGCGGGTTTGGGGGCGCCTTCCTTGGGTTTGGGGCTGCCCGGCATGCGCAGGGCATCCTGTTCCAGCGACCAGAAGAAGCGGTTCATGCCCGGCTGCGCTTTTACCTGCAGGTGGCGGATCACTTTGCCGCCCGCATCGGAGATCTCTACAAAGACGGTATCGCGCTTTACATGTAGGGCCGTGGTATCCTTGATGGCATTGTTGCGCACCTCCTTCAGCGAAAAGGTGATCTGGGCACCAAAGGGCTGGTTCTCGCCCAGGAACATGGCATCGGCATGAAAGCGGGTGCCGCCGGCTTCCCGGTAGTTGACCAGGTAGGCATCGGGAATGGGGTAGATATGCGCCGGCTGGGCCAGCAGCTGTACCCCCTTCTGGGCCAGCTCCCGCAGGGGACGGATATCATCCAGTATCCAGAAGGAGCGGCCAAAGGTGCCGATGGCCAGGTCGTGCTCCCGCGGGTGTATCACCATATCCATGGTGGGCACAGCGGGGTAACCGGCCGTCCAGCGGGTCCAGTTGGTACCGGCATCTATGCTTACATAGAGCCCGTTCTCCGTTCCCAGGAACATGAGCTTAGGCTCAACGGGATCCTGCACAAAGCTAAGGGTATAGCCCCAGAGCTTGTCGGCACTAGCAAGGTTGCGCCAGCTTTTGCCCCAGTCGGTGGTGTGAAAGAGGTAAGGGGTCAGGTCATTTTGGCGGTAGTTATTTACCACCACAAAGGCCTCGCCCTCGCGGTGGCGGGAGGCGGTGATCTGTGCCACCCAGCTGCCGGCCGGCATGCCCTTGATGCGGGGCGAGAGGTTTTCCCAGGCCTTGCCGCCATCGCGGGTGAGCTGGATGTTGCCATCGTCAGTACCCACCCAGATCACTCCCTCTTTCAGCGGACTGGGCGCTATGGCCAGAATGGTGGTGTGGTTTTCGGCCCCGGTAATATCAAAGGTAAGGCCGCCGGTGCGGTTCTGCTTCTGCTTCTCGGGATTGTTGGTGGTCAGGTCCGGGGAAATGATCTGCCAGCTCTGGCCTTCGTCGGTCGACTTATGCAGGTACTGGCTGCCAAAGTAGATGGTCTTGGGATGGTGCGGATCCTGGGCAATGCCGGCATTCCAGTTAAAGCGCAAAAATTCACCCTTCGGGTGCACAGGCTTGATAAAGTTGGCGGCGCCGGTTTCAAAATCCAGGCGCATCAGGTTGCCGCCCTGCCACATGCCATAGCCCTTCTGGAAATTGTCGGCATCTACCACCACATCAAAGCCATCGCCAAAGGCAATTTCCTCCCAGTAGCTGTTGCGGATGCCGCCATTGCGCCACACCTTGCTGGGGCCCCGGAAGGTGCCGTTGTCCTGGGCGCCGCCCAACACATTGTAGGGGAAGTCCATGTCTACGGCAATGTGGTAGAATTGGGTCAGGGGCAGGTTTTCTACAAAGCGCCAGCTTTTGCCGCGGTCCCTGGAAATGGCCATGCCGCCGTCGTTGCCATTATAGATGAGGTTGGGGTTCTGGGGGTGGATCCACCAGAAGTGATGGTCGCCATGCACCCGGTCCCAGCCCAGCAGGGTGGTAAAAGGTTTTGCCTCCATCTTCGCTCACCGTTACGTTTGAGAACACATTGTAGAGGCGGTTTTCGTTGGTAGGGTCTACAGCCAGATCGGCATAGTAGAAGGGGCGGTCGCCAATGTCCTTATCGTTTACTTTATTCCACTTCAGTCCACCATCTTCGGAGCGGTAGAGGGCATTCTTTTTGGCTTCTACCAGCGCATACACAATTTTGGGATTGCCGGGGGCCAGGGCCAGGCCAATTTTGCCCAGCTCGCCTTCGGGCAGGCCGTCCTTATCGGTGCGCCGGGTCCAGGTGTTGCCCCCATCCTGGGTCACATAGAGCCCGGAGCCCGGACCGCCCGAGGTAAAGAACCAGGGCCAGCGGCGGTATTCCCACATGGCCACCAGCATTTTGTTGGGATTGGCGGGGTCTACGATCAGGTCGGAGGCGCCGGTGCGGTTATTGACAAACAAGATCTGCTCCCAGCTTTTGCCTCCGTCTTTGGTGCGGTACACGCCCCGGTCTTTGGTATCGCCCCAGGCGGTGCCCAGCGCGCTTACATACACCACCTCGGGATTGTTTTTATGGATGATGATGCGGTGAATGTTGCTGGTCTTTTCCAGCCCCAGGTGCTGCCAGCTTTTGCCACCGTCCAGGCTGCGGTATACCCCATTGCCATTGTTCTGGCTGTTGCGCGGGTTGCCCTCGCCGGTGCCTACCCAGATCACATCGGGATTGGCCTGGTTAATGGCAATGGCGCCAATGGAAAGCGATTTCTGTTCATCGAAGAGGGGTACCCAGCCTACGCCACCCCCTTCGGATTTCCAGAGGCCGCCGGAGGCAGTGCCTACGTAGATGATGTCGGGATTGGCGTGCAGGGCATCAATGGCCGTAACCCGTCCACTGGTTGCGGCAGGGCCAATGTTGCGGGGTTTCATGTTCCCGAAAAGGGCCATATCGAGCTGCTGGGCGAGGGCTGCCGTACTGCAGCCTAGCAGCACCAGCAGGAGCAGGCTTCTGAACAGATAGGAATGCATAGGGTAGAATGAGGTAAAAAGTTTTGGATAAGGTAGTTGCAAATACTGAAACTTCAAACTTTCCCTTATTCCCCTGCCCTATCCAAAAAACCAGGCGCTCAGGAGAGTCCGGGTTTTCCACACACACAAACATGCTACACCTAAAAGGGCCTTAGACCAGCAGATTCAGAAAATCCTGTTTGCCGTTGAGGTATTCACAGGCAAAGCCTTCTTCTTCCATCCGCTGCTGAATGGTTTCTACATCCCCGGGCTGCTGTACTTCCACACCAATAAAGACCGGCCCTTTTTCCTTGTTGTTTTTCTTGATGTACTGGAAATGAATGATATCATCGCCGGGCTGCAGCACCCGGTTCACAAAAGTGCGCAGGGCGCCGGGCTTCTGGTTGAAGGTAACCATAAAGTAATGCTTAAGCCCCTGGTGCTGCATGGCGCGCTCCTTGATGTCTTCCATGCGGGTAATGTCATTGTTGCTGCCGCTGATGACACAGACCACATGTTTGCCCCTGATCTCCTCGGCAAATCCCTTGAGTGCCGAAATGGAAAGGGTACCGGCCGGCTCCAGCACCATGCCTTCTTCGTTGTACATCTTCAGCAGGTCTTCACACACCTGCCCCTCGGGCACCAGCACCACCTCATCGAGCAGGGCGTTGCAGAGTTCGTAGGTCAGCGCTCCCGGGCACTTTACCGCTGCCCCATCTACAAAGGGATCGATCTGCTCCAGGGCCTGCCGCTGCCCCCTGCGGATGCTTTGGTACATGGAAGGGGCTCCGGCCGGCTGCACGCCAATAAGCCTGGTCTGCGGGCTCAGCTGCCGGAACACCGAGGCCAGGCCAGAGGCCAGCCCCCCGCCGCCAATGGGCATAAAGCAATAATCGATACTAAAGTCGGCCGTTTCCAGAATCTCCAGACCTACGGTGGCCTGCCCTTCAATCACCAGGGGATCATCGAAGGGGTGGATAAAGGTGCTGCCCCTTTCATCGCAAAAGGCCCTGGCTTCGGCATAGGTATCGTCGTAGGTGCTGCCGCTCAGCACGACCTCCACCCAATTTTTCCCAAACAGGCGCACCTTGCTTACCTTCTGGGCCGGGGTGTTGGCCGGCATAAAGATACAGCCCCGGATGCCCAGCAGCTGGCAGGCATAGGCGACCCCCTGGGCGTGGTTGCCGGCACTGGAGCAGACTACTTCCAGCCCCTCCTCCCTGGGCAGGCCGGCCATCTTGTTGTAAGCGCCCCTGATCTTGTAGGAGCGCACCACCTGCAGGTCTTCCCGCTTCAGGTAGATGCTGGCCTCGTACCGCTGTGAGAGCGAGAGGTTCTGCAGCAGGGGGGTCTTCAGGACAACCCCCTTCAGGCGGTGGGCCGCTTTTTCAACGGCGGGTAGCTCCAGGGGGGTGATGGTTTTTTGCATGTATGGGTTTTAGTTTTTTTTGGGAGTGTATAAAGCACGGCAGCGGAGGACTGGTCCGCCGCTGCGGTGGTTTGCCAGGGGTATCTGACTCCTACGGTGGTTTGCCTGCGGTGATGAATTCGTGCCACGACTTTACTCCCAGATCCCAGGAATACGATTTGGCTGCAGTGCAGGTAGTTAGCAAGTCGTGGCACGAATGGGGTGCGGCCTCATCTTTTACTTCGACCGTAGCTTACGCACCACCGCCCCCGTTTGCCAGAGCTCGGTTTCACGGAGTTCCCTGAGCTCTACTTCCAGCTCCTGGCGGTAGCCGGGGGTGGAGCCACGCTGAATAGTGCGGGCGGCTTCTGCGCCGGAGGCTACGCTGTCGTAGAGCTCGTTGAGTAACGGCAGGGTGGCTTCCTTGAACTTGCCTTTCCAGTCCAGGGCCCCGCGCTGGGCGGTTACCGAGCAGTTGGCAAACATCCAGTCCATCCCGTTTTCTCCAACCAGGGGCACCAGGCTTTGGGTAAGCTCCTCTACCGTTTCGTTAAAGGCCTCGGAGGGCGAATGGCCGCGCTGGCGCAGCACCTGGTACTGGGCTTCGATGATGCCGGCTAGGGCGCCCATTAACACCCCCCGCTCGCCGGTCAGGTCGCTGTACACTTCTTTTTAAAGTCCGTTTCGAAGAGGTAGCCGGAGCCAACGCCAATGCCCATGGCCACCGCTTTTTCATAGGCCTTGCCTGTGGCATCCTGGAAGACGGCAAAGGAGGAGTTGAGGCCACCCCCCTGCAGAAAAAGGCGGCGCAGGCTGGTGCCGCTACCCTTGGGGGCTACCAGAATTACATCCACATCGGCCGGTGGCACAATGCTGGTATGCTCCTTAAAGGTAATGCCGAAGCCGTGGGAGAAATACAGGGATTTGCCCGGCTGCAGCCGCTCTTTTATGGTGGGCCATACGCTGATCTGGCCGGCATCGGACAAGAGGTTGGCAATGATGGTGCCCCGCTCGGCCGCTTCTTCGATGGTGAAGAGGGTCTCTCCTGCTACCCAGCCGTCCCTGAGGGCCCGCTCCCAGGAGGGAGAGTCCCTGCGCTGGCCTACGATAACCCGAAGGCCATTGTCGCGCATGTTCAGCGCCTGGCCGGGGCCCTGCACCCCATAGCCGATCACTGCAATAGTTTCTTCTTTCAGCACCTGCTGTGCTTTTGCCAGTGGAAATTCTTCCCGGGTTATAACGGTTTCGTTTACCCCTCCAAAATTGATTGTTGCCATTTTTATTTAGAAGTAAGAAGTTAGAAGTAAGAGGTTCGTAGAGATAGGAAGGAAGCAGGGTATAGGAAGAAGAGAAATCAGAAAGGAAGCTCCAGACCTGGAGGCAGACAGTTTGCCACTGCAGTTCTAGCTTCTTACGTCTAACCTCTTGCTTCTAATCTCCCCTACATCGTAAACACTTTCTCCCGGCTGTTGAGGAATTCGTTTTCGATCACCTCGGGGCTGGGTTCTCTGCGTTCAAATTCGCGCAGTTTCTGGTTGAAGCCTTCGCTGGCTTTAATGATGGCGATGCGGGCCGAGCGCACAAACTCGATGAGGCCATAGGGCTGAAGCACCTGGATGAGCTTGTCGGTCTCTTCCCGCTGGCCGGTGGTTTCAAACACAGTGTAGTCCTTGCGGATCACTACGGCCCGGGCGCCATTTTCCCGCAGCAGCCGCTCTACCACGGCCCGCTCGGCAATGATATCGGTTGGCACTTTGTATAGGGCCATTTCCTGCCAGATCACTTCCTCGTTGGTGTTGAAGTAAACCTTTAGTACCTCTACCTGCTTTTCGATCTGGTCGGCAATCTTGCGCACCACCTCCCGCGTTTCGTGGATCACAATGTTGAAGCGGTGGATGCCCTCAATTTCTGACGGACTTACATTAAGGCTTTCCACGTTTATCTTGCGCCGGGAAAAGATGATGGCAATGCGGTTAAGCATCCCGATCTGGTTCTCGGTGTAAACAGTGATGTTATATTCCTGCCGGTCGATGGGATGGGAATGGGTCATGGCGGTTGTTTCTTAATTCGTGTTGTCTAGTGCAGCCGGAAATGGGTATGGGCTGGGCTGGTGGAGCTGAGGAGCTTTCCTCCCCTGGCCGGGCGCCCCCCTACCCCCCTCAATGAGGGGGACAAGAGCAGCCTTCTGTTGGGTTAGGTGGAGAAGTTGGGGTCTGATTGATGCTCTATTGTCTATATACCATATACTCTATACCAAATACTATCACTACTGACAGAAGCGCACCGTATACAGAGCAGCAGCCGCCCGATACCTGATACCTCATTCCTCATACCTCATACCTCATACCCCATACCTCATACCCCATCCCTACCTCAATCGTATCTCACTCACGCTGCAGCCCTGCGGTACCATGGGGAAGACGTTATTCTCTTTGGTAACCAGTACTTCCAGCAGGAAGGCGCCGGGGTGCAGGAGCATTTCCTGCAGGCTGTTTCGCAGGTCGGCCCGTTCGGAGACGCTCCTGCCGGCAATGCCGTAGCCGCTGGCTACTTTTACATAGTCGGGGCTGGTGATGTTGACAAAGGAGTAGCGCTTCTCATGGAAGAGCTCCTGCCACTGCCGCACCATGCCCAGGAACTGGTTGTTGAGGATAATGATCTTTACGGCCACCTCGCTCTGCATAATGGTGCCCATCTCCTGCAGGGTCATCTGAAAACCACCATCGCCGATGACGGCTACTACGGTTCGCTGCGGAGCCCCTATTTTGGCGCCGATGGCTGCCGGCAGGGCAAAGCCCATGGTGCCCAGCCCCCCGCTGGTAATGCTGCTACGGCTCCTGCTGAGCCTGGCATAGCGGCAGGCCACCATCTGGTGCTGCCCCACATCGGTGACCATGATGGCATCGCCGCCGGTTAATTCATTGAGCTGCTGCACCACCTCACCCATGGTAAGCTCGCCGCTGGCCGGGTGCAGCTCCTGCTGGATAACCGCCTCCCGCTCCTGGCGTGCATAGTCCCGGAACTGCTGCAGCCACCCCTCATGGGTTCTGGCCTCCAGCAGGGCTGTGATCATGGGCAGGGTTTCCTTGCAGTCGCCCCAGACGGGCACGGTGGTTTTTACATTTTTGTCGATCTCAGAGGGGTCAATGTCCAGGTGAATTACCTGGGCTTGTTTGGCGTATTTGTCCAGCCGGCCCGTTACCCGATCATCGAAGCGCATGCCGATGGCAATGAGCACATCGCATTCGTTGGTGAGCACATTGGGACCGTAATTGCCGTGCATGCCCAGCATGCCCACATTCAGGGGGTGCTCAGTGGGCAGCGCGCCGGCGCCCATGATGGTCCAGGCAGCGGGAATGCCGCTCTTTTCAATAAATTCTTTAAACTCCTGCTCGGCAGCCCCCAGCACCACCCCTTGTCCCCAGAGTACAAAAGGCTTTTGGGCGCTGTTGATGAGGGCGGCTGCCTGCTCGATGTATTCCCGCCGCACCAGCGGCTTGGGCCGGTAGCTGCGGATATGGTCACAGGGCACATAGGCCGGGGCCTGAAACTGCTGCAGCTGCGCATTTTTGGTGATGTCCAGCAGCACCGGGCCCGGACGGCCGCTGCGCGCAATGTAAAAGGCTTTGGCCAGGGCGGCGGGGATTTCTTCGGCGGTGGTGACCTGGTAGTTCCATTTGGTGACCGGGCTGGTGAGGCTGATCACATCAGCTTCCTGAAAGGCATCAGTGCCAAGCAGGTGGGCAAACACCTGCCCGGTTATGCACACCAGGGGGGTGCTGTCGATATGGGCATCGGCCAGGCCGGTCACCAGGTTGGTGGCCCCCGGACCGCTGGTGGCAAATACCACCCCTACCCTGCCCGAGGCGCGGGCATAGCCCTGGGCAGCATGAATGCCCCCCTGCTCGTGCCGCACCAGGATGTGCTGCAGCGAATCGGAATAGTCGTAGAGGGCATCATAAATGGGCATGATGGCACCGCCGGGA
The DNA here is from genome assembly GCF_000348925.1 of Cesiribacter andamanensis AMV16. Classification (GTDB taxonomy): domain Bacteria; phylum Bacteroidota; class Bacteroidia; order Cytophagales; family Cyclobacteriaceae; genus Cesiribacter; species Cesiribacter andamanensis. Next base: position 14,784 of record NZ_AODQ01000076.1, read on the forward strand.
TAGCCAAAAATAGTGTCCACCCCCTCGGCCAGCAGCGCCTCGATCAGTGCTTCGGCCCCGCTTTGGGTGGCGGGCTCCAGATGGGCTTGCAGCTCCGGCCGGGGGTTCTTCCGGCGGAAGGCTCCCGAAGGGGGAATAAAGGGGGTGTTGGACTTGCTTTCATGAGTTTTGAGGAATTTTTTTTGAAAAGACCTGAAAATAGTGTCGTCATTCCCGCGGAGGCGGGAATCTGCCTGAGGTAGGTAGGTAAATTTCGATTTACCCCTTGGAGCTGAGAGATTCCCACCTGCACCTAGGCAGCCCCGCGGGAATGAGGTGTTAAGTCGTTTTCCGCATGGGAACGAACTCCCCCGCCCGGGATTATCCATTCCGGACTGCCCGTCCAGGACTGCCCGTCCAAGACTACTCATCCAGATCCGTAATGCATCCGGTGCTGGCATCGCTGACGGTACGCATGTATTTGAGGAGCACGCCGCGCCGGGCATTAGCCGGGGGCTGGCGCCGCGCTGGCGGCGTTGGTCCAGCAGCGCCTCATCCACATGCAGGTGCACCGAATGGGTGGCGATGTCCAGGCTGATCCAGTCGCCCCATTCTACCAGGGCGATGGGTCCTCCATCAAAGGCTTCGGGGCTTACATGGCCAACCACAAAGCCGTGGGTACCCCCCGAAAAGCGACCATCGGTGATCAGGGCCACTTTATCGCCCAGGCCGGCACCCATAATGGCCGAGGTGGGCTTGAGCATTTCGGGCATACCCGGTCCGCCCCGGGGCCCTACGTAGCGGATCACCACCACCTGACCGGCTTTTACTGCCCCATCGCTGATTCCCCTGTTCAGCTCTTCTTCGGAGTCAAATACGGCAGCCTGGCCCTCAAAGCGCAGGCCTTCCTTGCCGGTAATTTTGGCTACCCCTCCCTTCGGGGCCAGATTGCCATAGAGGATCTGGATATGCCCATCGGCTTTAATGGGGTTGGAGAGCGGGCGCAGCAGGTCCTGCTCCTCGCCCAGGAGGGCTACCTCGGCCAGGTTTTCGGCCAGGCTGCGGCCGGTAGCCGTTAGCACATCGCCGGTAAGGAGGCCTTCCTGAAGCAGGGTTTTCAGCACCGCCGGCACCCCGCCCAGCTGGCAGAGATCGTCCATGAGGTACTTGCCGCTGGGTTTCAGATCGGCCAGCAGGGGGGTTCTGTCGCTCATGGCCTGAAAGTCCTTCAGGCTAAGGGGTACCCCGGCGGCGCTGGCAATGGCCATCATGTGCAGCACCGCATTGGTAGATCCGCCCAGTACGCCAATGAGCACCAGCGCATTTTCAAAAGCTTCCCGTACCATAATGTCGCGGGGCTTCAGGTCCAGCTCCAGCAGCCGCAGCAGGTAGGCGCCGGCCGCATCGCACTCCTCTCCCTTCTGCGGACTTACCGCCTGCAGCGAGGAAGAGTAGGGAATGGTCATGCCCAGGGCTTCGGCCGCCGAGGCCATGGTATTGGCCGTGTACATGCCGCCACAGGCACCCGGACCCGGACAGGCATGCTTGATGATGCCCTTGTAGTCTTCTTCACTGATCTCGCCCTTGAGCCGCTGCCCGTAGGCCTCGAAGCAGGAAACGATGTTGAGCTGCTTGCCTTTGTACTGCCCCCCTTTGATAGTGCCTCCATAGACCATGAGAGAGGGGCGGTTCAGGCGGGCCATGGCCATGAGGGCGCCGGGCATGTTCTTGTCGCAGCCCACCACACAGGCCAGCGCATCATAATTGTGTGCTGCGGCCATGGCCTCGATGGAATCGGCGATCAGCTCCCGGCTTACCAGCGAATAGCGCATGCCGGCCGTGCCGTTGGTGATGCCGTCGCTGATGCCGATGGTGTTGAAACGCAGCCCCACCAGTCCCCTGCCGCCCATCCCCTCCTTCAGCCGGTCGGCCAGGGCATTGAGGTGCATGTTGCAGGTATTGCCCTCGAAACCCGTAGAGCAGATGCCCACAAAGGGCTTGCGCAGGTCGTCTTCCGAAAGACCGGACCCGATGAGCATGGCCTGGGAGGCAGGCAGGCTCCAGTCCTGGGTGTAAATGCGGCTGTATTTGTTTAAGATCATTGCTTAGCTGTTGCTGCTGTAGGTGCCGGCATAAAATGGTTTGAGCCGGCTGCTTCGGTTACCCCCTTCTTTTGCCAGTTGCCGGCTTGCCTTGGCCAGCTTCATCAGGCGGGCACTGGTAGCCGAATGGGGCATGCGTAAGGGATTAGCAGTACCAAGTTCTGGCAGGAAAGGCTTTGCTGAAACCTTTTTTTTCAACATTTTATTATTTCTAAAGGCTGCATAAATGTTCATAACTAATTGTTTTTAAGTTGATTATAATTATTTGAAATACAGTATCTAAGTAAAAATACAAGTGAGCAATTTCCCCGGAAGGGCTAGGCCGTTTTGCGAAAGGGCATCTTTTCGGCAAGGTCCCCACCCCTTACCAGGGCCTGGTAGCGCTCGGCGATGTAGCCGCCCAGGGTTTCTGAAAAAGGTTTGCTGAACTGCTGCTCGTTTACCGAGGCCACCCCTACTACTTCTACCGCCGTGCCGGTCATAAAGGCGCCCGTGGCTTCCTTTAGGGCATCGGGGGTAAAGAATTCTTCCCGCACCCGGATGCCGGCTTCCCGGGCCAGCTCCACAATGGTGTTGCGGGTAATGCCCCGTAAGATGCTGCCGGCCGGAGCCGTATAAAGCTCGCCCCCCTTTTCAAAGAAAAAGTTGGCACCGGGCCCTTCGGCCACAAACCCTTCCCCATCCAGCAGCAGGGCTTCGTCGTAGCCCTGCGCTTTGGCATGCGAGGAAGCGATAATGGAGTTGACATAATGGCCCGCTACCTTGGCTTCCAGGGGTACGGCCTTTGGGTTGGGGCGCTGGTAGGGCGATACCAGCAGGCGCAGGCTTTTATCGCCCAGGTACTTGCCCCAGGCCCAGGCGGCCATAAACAGGCTGCTGCTGGCAGGGGTAGTGAGGCCCATATGCGGCTCGGCGGCAAATACCAGGGGGCGGATGTAGGCATCCTGCAGCCCGTTGCGCTCCAGCAGCTGGTAGGTGATGCCGGTGAGCTCGGCTACTGACTGGTGCAGGGGCAGGCCAATGGCCTGGCAGGAATAGTGCAGGCGCTCGTAATGCTCCCGGGCTTTGAACACCCGCGGCCCCTGGGGGGTATTGTAGGCCCGGATGCCTTCAAAAACGGCATAACCATAATGGAGCGACTGGCTGTAAAGGGTGCTCTGGGCTCCATCAGCCTTAATGAAATCGCCATCGATATAGGCCAGTGTTGTGCTGCTGAAATACATGAGGTAGGGTGTTTTTGATGGTGCTGGATAAAGACAAAAAACCTTTCGGGGCCCGGGCTGCGAAAGGTTTGCGATCTGGTGACAGAGGTGCTGGTCCTTTCAGCCCGGCGGCAGAGGAAGAATAATAATAATGACAGAGACCAGTCTTAGTAAGTGCATGATAATCCGTTTAGGAATGTCCAATAAAAAAGCCACCCTGTGGGGGTGGCTCTTTTGCAAATGCTTACATGAAAATCAGCAGCATGCCACCCCTCTACCTCGTGCAAGACGCACGACGATAATCAGAATATTGGGGAATACGATTGCTGTGTTTTTCATGATGGTATTACAAAATTAGGTAATTTTGAATGATTACAAAATTTAATAGATGTTTGTTTGACATCATCAATATATTGTATTGTTTGTTAAAGACATCGCAAACGTTTGTATGATACTGGAAGGGCCTGAAAAAAATTTTCAAAAATTTTCACCCCACCTCCATTAAGAGATAACCTATTGCTTTTCAGCGACTAAACCCTCTACTTTAAAAACCTGACATCATCCCCCATGCGACATAACATTCTGAGTGCCGGCGCCAAAGAGCTTACCTACGAGATCCGGGAAATTGTAAAAAAAGCCGAGCAGGTGCAGGCCACCGGCCAGCCGCTGTACTGGGAAAACATCGGCGACCCCATTCAAAAGCGGGCCCAGGTACCCCAGTGGATGAAGGAGATCATCTCTGGCCTGACCCTGGACAATAGCACCTATAGCTACTGCCCCTCCAAGGGAGTGCTGGCCACCCGGCAATTTCTGGCCGAGCGCAACAACCAGCGGGGCGGCGTCCAGATCACCGCCGACGATATTCTCTTTTTCAACGGCCTTGGCGATGCCATCGGCAAGGTGTACCAGTACATCCATCCCGGACTGCGGGTAATCGGCCCTTCGCCGGCCTACTCCACCCACTCTTCGGCCGAGGCCGCCCATGCCGGGCAGGAGCCCATCACCTATACGCTGGATCCGGACAACCACTGGTTTCCCGATCTGGACGATCTCTACAACAAGGTGAAGTACAACCCTACCATCATCGGCATCCTGATCATCAACCCCGACAACCCCACCGGCATGGTGTACCCCCTGGAAAGCCTGCAGCGTATTGTGGCCATTGCCCGGGAGTTTAAGCTCCTGCTCATCAGCGACGAAATTTACCTGAACATCACCTACAACGGCGCCCGTGCTTATTCGCTGGCCGAGGTGATCGGCGAAGTGCCGGGCATTGCCATGAAAGGCATATCCAAGGAGCTGCCCTGGCCCGGCAGCCGCTGCGGCTGGATGGAGTATTACAACCGGGACAAGAACCCGGAGTTTGCCCGCTTTTGCGCGGTGCTGGACAATGCCAAGATGATTGAGGTTTGCTCCACTACCCTGCCCCAGCTGGCCATTCCCCTCATTATGGGCGATGCCCGTTTCGCCCGCTACCGTCAGGAGCAGAATGAGCGCATCGGCCGGCGCAGCCGTCTGATTGCCGACATCCTGGGTACTATCCCCGAGCTTACCTTCAACGAGACCTATGGCGCTTTTTACAACACCATTATCTTCCGGGAGGGGGTGCTGCGGCTCCATCAGCAGCTGCCCATCGCAAACCCGCAGCTGCGGGCCATGGTAGAAGGGTGGGTAGCTGAGGAAGGAATGGCTCTGGACAAGCGCTTTGTCTACTACCTGCTGGCGGCCACCGGCATCTGTGTGGTGCCCATTTCCTCCTTCTGCTCCCAGCTGCAGGGCTTTCGGGTAACGCTGCTGGAAGAAGATGAGGAGGTGCTGGTACGGGTTTTCACTCAGCTACGGGATGCGATTAAGGGGTATCTGGCGTCTTGAGGGGGTGTGGATCGGGGCAGGGCATGGGGACTTTTTGAGTTTTCCCAACCAGCCTCCCCCTTAATCCCCCACTAGCCGTGCGCCTCCAAAGGGGGACAGTTGTTACTCAATCTTAATCCCATTTGTTTGTTTCTGCAGCCCTTACTGATTTACCATTCCTTTTGATAAAGGTACGATTGTCCCCCTTTGGAGGCGCACGGCTAGTGGGGGATTAAGGGGGAGGCTGGTTGAGTATACTAAAGCCCTTCCCCACAAAAGACAGCTTCAATTTCCTAGCCCCAACCATGTCAATTAAAAGCATCTGACAGCTTTGCACCCCCCTTGGCTGTTCCTTTCAGAGAGCGTAAAGCTAGGTGCCTACTCCTCCTCGGGAAAACTACCTTCCAGAAATCCTTCTCCTACGCCTTATTGAAAAATTTCACCAGCAGCCTGGTTGCTGCCATGCCATCCTGTACCTGCTCTCCTTTGATGATGGCGTTGAATAGTTTTTTCTCCTCTTCGTTGCTATCGGTCAGGAAATCGACCCGGTCTTTGGGCAGGTTTTTATAGCCCATGTGCCAGGCCGGAAACACACGCTCCCTGAGCGGCCCATAACTCAGCAGTACCACATTGCGGTGACGGGAATCGTTTTTGATCAGATCATACAGCTTGATGATGTCTTTATCGCCTTCCAGGTACTGGATAAAATTATTCTCCGAATGAAGCAGCACCCCGGTGATGTCCAGGGGCGGATTGTTCTTTTGGCAGGCAGCCAGGATATTCTGTATTTCGGACTCGGTGCATTGTTGATTGCGGGTACTGGAGTAAACGAGCTGATAAAGATACGTCATGCGCTGTTAATTGTTTGTTTATATTTATTTCACAAAGAAAAAACATCCTGCAGCAATAAGTACGCTTGTGTAAGAAATCACAGATAGTAGATAAATTCCAAATAAGGTATTTTAAACACCTATTACTTTGAAACTACCATTCTTACTCTACCAGGGTAATAGGAAAAAATAGTTAGCAGTTGAAGATCAACAACCTTAAAACATTAAACAAAATGCAGAATAACCACGTTTAGCCCCTCCTTCAGCTGCACCCCTTCTGCCTGGCCGATTGTCTGCCGACCTCTCTCTTACAAACCACTCGCTTCCTGACACTTAATGAGTCTACTATAGCTCCCTATCCCAATACGTATGCTCGTCATCAGGCCTACCCATTTGCATTTACCACTGCGGGGATGTATGTTAGTCGTTTTACTGAACAGTTAGCCTGCCCGCTATCAGCCCTCTTTAAAAAAGGCTATTTCCGGGCCTGGATCAGCGCTAAAAAATAACCCATCCATACGCAAAATAACCCATGACCCTTTGTAAGATCTCTCCCCTGCTCAGCCTGCTATTGGGCCTGGGACTATTGCTGGGCTGCAGCCCTTCCAAGCCGGCCGCTCCCCAGGCTACAGCCTCCGATACGCCTACTATAGCTGCCAAAACAGCTAAGATGCAGCTGCAGGAGGGGTTTATTCCCTTCTATTATGAGGAGAAGACGGACAAGATCTATTTGCGCCTGGATAGTCCTGGCCAGGAGATCATCTATGTAAACTCCCTGGCGGCAGGCATAGGCTCCAACGACATTGGGCTGGACCGGGGCCAGCTGGGCGACACCCGCATTGTAAAATTTGAGCGCCGGGGCCCTAAGGTACTGCTCATTCAACCCAACTACAGCTACAGAGCCCTGAGCGAAAATGCGGCCGAGCGGCAGTCGGTTGAGCAGGCCTTTGCCCAGTCGGTGCTCTGGGCCTTTCCTATTGTGGCCGAAGAGGAGGGCAGGCTGCTGCTGGATGCCACTGACTTTTTTATGCAGGATGCCCATGAGGTAGCACAGACCTTAAAGAAGGGAAAACAGGGCACCTACTCGCTGGAAAAATCCCGCAATGCCTTCTATATGCCCCGCACCAAAAACTTTCCCAGGAACAGCGAGTTTGAGGTGACGCTTACCTTTACCGGCACGCCGGAAGGGGCCCACATCCGCAGTGTAACCCCTACCCCTTCGGTGGTATCGGTGCGCCAGCACCACTCCTTTGTGCAGCTGCCCGATGCGGGCTATACGCCCCGGGAGTTCGATCCGCGGGCCGGCTATTTCGGTATCCAGTACTACGACTACGCCACCCCCATTGACCAGCCGCTGCAAAAGCGCTACATAGCCCGCCACCGCCTGCAGAAAAAAGATCCCTCGGCGGCCATGAGTGAAGCCGTGGAGCCCATTGTCTACTACCTGGATCCCGGCGCGCCCGAACCGGTACGTACGGCCCTGCTGGAGGGGGCCCGCTGGTGGAATCAAGCCTTTGAAGCAGCCGGTTATCAGAATGCCTTCCGGGTAGAAATGCTGCCCGAAGAGGCCGACCCCCT
>NZ_AODQ01000077.1 GCF_000348925.1 Cesiribacter andamanensis AMV16
TATGATATTTGCATTTACGGAGGTACATCGGCGGGCATTATCGCTGCCTATACAGCCAAAAAGCTGGGCAAGACCGTGCTGGTGATAGAGCCCGGCAGCCATATAGGGGGCATGACCACCGGCGGCCTGGGCGCAACCGACATTGGCAATAAACAGGCAGTGACCGGCCTGGCCCGCCGCTTTTACCGGGACCTGGGGGCCTATTACGGCACCTTTGAGAGCTGGAAGTTTGAGCCCAAAGCAGCCAGCCAGGTATTTAACCGTTACATAAAGCAGGAGAATATTGAGATCTTGCCCGTAGCACCCCTGGTAGAAGTGGTAAAGGAAGGAGCCGCCATCCGGCAGATCCTGGTCCATCCCTCGGGCCGGGAAGCACCCATAGCCATACAGGCAAAGGTATTTCTGGACTGTTCGTATGAAGGGGATCTGATGGCCATGGCTGGCATATCCTATACCGTAGGCCGGGAGAGCAACGAGCTGTATGGCGAGACCTACAATGGTGTGCAGCTACTGGACGGGCACCAGTTTCCCGATGGCATAAGCCCCTATCGCCGGGCCGGCAATCCTGATTCCGGCCTGCTCTGGGGCATAAGTGACCGCCAGCTGGATCCCCGGGGCAGCGGCGACAGCAAGGTGCAGGCCTATAACTTCCGCCTTACTCTTACCGACAGTGCCCGCAACCGCATTCCCATTACCCGCCCCCGCAATTATGATGTAAACCGCTATGAGCTGCTACTGCGCCTGATCCGCCAAACGGCTAATCACAACCTCTACGATTATTTCATCTGGACCATGCTGCCCCGCCGCAAAACCGATATCAATAACCGGGGAGGCTTCTCTACGGACATGATCGGCTTTAACTGGGAGTATCCGGAGGCCAACTGGGAAAAGCGCCGGGAAATAATTCAGCTGCATGAGGAGTACACCCGCGGCCTGCTTTACTTTCTGGGCAATGATCCCCGGGTGCCGGAAGTGATGCGGCAGGAAATGAAGAAATGGGGCCTTCCGCGGGATGAGTTTATCAATACCAACCATTTTACCCCCCAGCTGTATGTGCGGGAGGCTCGCCGCATGCTGGGCGAGTATGTGATGACGGAGCACAACTGCACCGGCGCTACTACCGTTGAGGATGGCATTGCCCTGGCCGCTTATACCATGGACTCGCACCATGTGCAGCGGGTGGTGGTAGACGGAATGGTCAAAAATGAGGGCAATGTAGAAGTGGGTAATTTCCCCCCCTACCCCATCTCTTACCGGGCGCTGGTGCCCCGGCCAGACGAGTGCAGCAACCTGCTGGTGCCGGTGGCCCTTTCGGCCTCGCACATTGCCTATGGGTCCATTCGCATGGAGCCGGTATTTATGGTGCTGGGCCAGGTAGCTGCCATGGCTGCCAGCCTGGCCATTGACCAGAAAAAAACGGTGCAGAGCATACGCCTGCGTCCCCTGCAAACAATGCTGCAAAACAACCCCTACCTGGATGGTACCCCGCCCGACATTGTTGTAGACAACAGCGACCCCTCCGGAATTACCATTGCCGGCCAATGGGATACGGTAAGCCACTGGATGGGCCAGTATAAACAAGATTACCTGCTCAGCAGGGGCGGAGGCGGCACTCAGCCCCGCCGGGTTAGTTTTACCGCAACGGCCGCGCAGGATGGCAACTATATGCTGTACCTCTCTTCCCCCAGAGGTCCCTGGGTACAGGAAGAGCCCTATGCCCGAAAGGTTCCCGTAGAAATAACTGCACCCCAGGGCACTGCTACCCGTACAGTAGATATGGAGCAAAAGCGCAACGACTGGATTCCTCTGGGCAACTACCTGCTCAAAAAGGGGCAGCGGGTGCAGGTAAGCATCCTGGCCGATGGCCTCACAGAACCGGTAGCAGCCGATGCCCTATTGCTGGTCAATACCCGGGATGTGCGCTAATGCCCTTAAAAAAATCTAAAAAGCGATAAACAGATAGCCTGTTATGTTAAATTTTGAATTTAAGAATCCTACCAAGATCCTATTTGGCAAAGACCAGATTGCCGCCCTCGCCAAAGAAGTACCTGCGCAAAGCAAAGTGTTGCTACTTTATGGCGGAGGCAGCATTAAAAAGAATGGAGTATATGATCAGGTAAAAAAAGCCCTGCAGCAGCACCAACTGCTGGAGTTTGGCGGCATAGAACCCAATCCAGAATATAAAACCCTCATGAAGGCGGTGCAGCTGATAAAACAGGAAGGGATTGATTTTTTGCTTGCTGTAGGGGGTGGTTCTGTTATTGACGGCACCAAATTTATTTCAGCCGCAGCCGTATATCCGGGCGACAACAGCTGGGATATTCTGGCCAGGGGAATCCGTACCGAGAAGGGAATGCCCTTTGGCTCGGTGCTTACCCTGCCCGCTACTGGTTCGGAGATGAATTCCGGCGCGGTGATCAACCGCAGCGAGATTCAGGAAAAGCGGACTATGGGGGGCCCCGGCCTGTTTCCGGTCTTCTCCATTCTGGACCCCCAGGTAGTACAAAGCCTGCCGGCCCGGCAGATCCAGAACGGTATCACCGATGCCTTTACCCATGTGCTGGAGCAGTACCTTACCTACCCCATTGGCGCCCTGCTGCAGGACCGCTTTGCCGAAAGCATCCTGCAAACCCTGGTAGAAGTAGGCCCAAAGGTGCAGAAGGACCCCTCGGACTATACTGCCGCCGCCAATTTTATGTGGTGCTGCACCATGGCCCTCAATGGTCTTATTCAGAAGGGGGTGCCAACCGACTGGGCCACCCACATGATTGCCCATGAGCTTACCGCTCTCTACGGCATAGACCATGCCCGCACCCTGGCCATTATTGCCCCCAACCTGTACCGCTACACCTTTGAGGATAAAAAAGAAAAACTGGCTCAGTATGGCGAGCGGGTCTGGAACATCACCCAAGGTACACTGGAAGAAAAAGCCGAAGCGGCCATCCAGAAAACCGTTGATTTCTTCCATACCCTGGAGATCAAGACCCGCCTGTCGGATTACACCGATGCCTATGAGCAAACGGCCGATATTGTATACCAGCGCTTTGAGGAAAGAGGCTGGAAAGGCTTGGGCGAGCGCAAAAAGATAGGTCCCGATGCTGCCCGCCGCATTGTAGAGCTAAGCTACTGATCTGCTCAGCCCCCCACCCCCTGAGAGGCAGCCTTATCGGTTGCCTTTTTTGGGCTAAGGGGGGCGTCAGGAGTCGGCAAAGAAATAAACCGTAAAAGATTCGTTATCTACTGAAATAGAGAGGGGGCAGAGCAGTGAACATATGAGCCCTGCTGCCCCCTGCAGCCCCCGCTTCCCACCCCTGCAAAGTGCCGGAAGCCTCCGCCGTAGCACCCCGTGGATGCGCATAAAGGAGAAGAATGCTGAAGGAGCCTGAAATTGATGAAGGAGTCTGAAGGAGATAGGCGGTGAAGCAGGGCCGTCGGAGAAAAAAACGGATCAAAACGTAAAGAATTACGTATCTAGTACGTGCAGCTTCTGGAAACATGAACAACTATCTTTTTATACTCTTTTTTGGACTTCTGCTGGTGGCCGCAGGCCCGCTGGCGGCCCAAACAGCCCCCTATGAGCCTGCCCATTTTATACAGGGCAGCGATACGCTTCCTTACCGGATCCTCTACCCCAAAAACTTTGACCCTTCCACCCCATACCCACTGATACTGGTGCTGCATGGCGGGGGTGAGCGGGGCAACGATAACCAGAAGCAGCTGGTGCATGGCGGCGCACTCTTTCAGCAGGAAGCCGTTCGCTCTGCCCATCCGGCTGTAGTGGTCTTTCCGCAGTGCCCGGCCGACAGCTACTGGTCCAATGTGCAGATTGACCGCAGCAAACAGCCCCTGCAGCTGGAGTTTAGTACCAGCCTGAGCGATACCACCCGAGGCATGGCCCTGCTGCAGGGCCTGGTACAGAAGCTGGCCGGACTACCCTATATAGATAGCCTGCGCATGTATGTAGGGGGCCTGTCGATGGGAGGTATGGGTACGCTGGAGCTGCTGCGCCGGGAGCCCAATCGTTTTGCAGCTGCATTTGCCATTTGCGGTGGAGATGCCCCGGCCAATGCCGCCGCCTATGCCCGGGTACCGGTCTGGATCTTTCATGGGGAGCAGGACAGCGTGGTGCCTGTTGCGCACTCCCTGGCCATTGCCGAGGCGCTGGAAGCGGCCGGCGCCAACATACGGCTTACACTCTATCCGCAGGTAGACCATAACAGCTGGGAACAAGCCTTTCGGGAACCCGACCTCTTGCCCTGGCTATTCTCCAAGAAAAAAGAAGTGCGTCATCACCCCAAAAACATAAAATAAGCCAGGGTACTCCCTTTGGCAGCAACAGCACCTCTCCCCTACAGTTACATAGTCAGAGGCAGGGCAGCGCCGCTGCCTGTATGAAACAGCCTGGCTATGCAAAAACGATTTCTAAAACACATCCGGTTCGGCTACCATTTTGAGAATACAGAAGAGATCATCTTGCGGGACTTTCTGGCCATGGAACGTACCCGACTGGCCAATGAACGCACCTTTCTCTCCTACATCCGCACAGCACTCTTCTTTTTAACCGGGGGGCTCACCCTGCTGCAATTGCGCGATTATACCGATATCCGCTGGATCGGGTATGTGGCCGTTTCCGTTAGTGTGGTCATGATTGTGATAGGCACCATTCGCTACTACAGGCTTATGAAACGCCTGCTCGCCTACTACCGTCAGCTTTCGCTGGATAAAGCTGCCTCAAAACCCATGGACCAGTAGGGCGGGTTCAGTACCGGACATTAAACGAGCACTACAGGGATGAGCGTATCTGCTTTAGAGCTGGGCTTCTATCTGCCGGAAGGCATCGGCAATGGTAGTGGGGCTGTCCAGCTGAAGCTTATTGCCCCTGATGATCTTTTTGGCCTGCGCAAACTGCTGCTGGCTTGAAAAAAGCTTTTTAAGGCTGATCATCTGCAGACCCGGCTCAGCGGCTTTGGCAGCATCCAGCTCATCTGAGGTGAGTGTGCCGGGGGTGTGTAACTGAAACAGGCACAGGCCTGACGGTGTGGCTACAAAAGTTGCACTCTCCAGCTCCAGCTCTTCGGCCATATCGGCAATAAGAGAATTGCCGCTCCGGTAATAGAGGCGCAGTCTGCCGCTTTGTTCATCGGCCTCAGCCCAGAAGGAAGCCGGATATTCCGAGCATAGGTACTGGATCAGGCTGGCCGACAGATCTTTTTGAAGTACGGCATAAGAAGCTCCCTCATACAGTACTTTGAAGAAGGCTGGCTGCCCCCCTGCCATGGGAATGGAATAGTAGCGGGCACCCCCTGTTGTAAATTCGCTTACCTGGCTGGGTAAAAATTCGCCCTCTTCCCCTTCTGCTACCGCATAGTACAGCTTATCAAAAAAGGAATCATAGCGCACCTCCAGGCTACGATCATCGGCCTGATCCATCAGACTAACAGTTGCTGCCCCATAGGAAGGCTGCTGTCCAAAGGCACCAAAACAACTAAAAATTAAGAAAACTAGCAGAAATACTACGCGCATAATCAGAGAGGTATCGCACAAATGTAGTGCTAATTAGATAAAAAATTGCACCTGTCAAATAAAAATATCCAAAATTGCCGGAGAATGGTACATTTCCCTATACGGAGTTTACCCAATTAAGCTGCAAAAAAGTACATGAATTGTTTTGCTATGGCTGGCCAGGCATCTATCCCGAGCGGGGTACCCCAACCACCCCCTTTACCTGCTTGACGCTTACCCACCGGCTGCCATGTGCGTTTTTGCTTAACAAGTAGTACCTTTCCGCCCTCGACCTCTTTTGTCATGCGCCCTGCCCCCTGCCTGCCCTCAATGCAAAAACTGCTTCTGTTAGGCCTTCTGCTTCTACTTTTGCTGCAGGCCGGCCTGTATGCCCAACCCATTCCTGCGCAAGGCGCACAACCCGATACCACTGCTGTGAACAAGCGGAGGTTGCGCACCATCATTCTGGCCGAATCTGCCTTTTATGTGGCCGGCATGAGCTACCTGCAGTTTATCTGGTACAAAGACAAGGAGCGGGTGCCCTTTCACTATTACAACGACAGCCGGGGCTATCTGCAGGTCGATAAGTTTGGGCATGCCTTTGGCGCCTATGTAGAAAGCTATGCAGGCTATCACCTGCTGCGGAGTGCCGGCCTGCCCCGCAACCAGTCGCTGCTGTATGGGGGTAGCCTGGGGCTGATCCTGCAAACCCCCATTGAAGTGTTTGATGGCATTTATGAAGGCTGGGGCTTCTCCTGGTCAGATATGGCGGCCAATGCTGCCGGTTCTGCCCTGGTGGTTGGGCAGGAGTTGCTTTGGCAGGAGCAGTTGCTGAAGTTCAAGTTTAGTTTCAGCCCCTCACCCTACCGGGAGCAGGCCCACGGCTATTTGGGTGATACGGCCCTGGAAAGCCTTTTTCTTGATTACAATGCCCATACCTACTGGCTCAGCATGCCCCTGAGCCGCAAAGGACGCACCGGCCTGCCTCCCTGGCTAAGCGTAGCGGCCGGCTACAGTGCCAATGGCATGTTTGGAGAATTTGAGAACAGACGCTGGTACAGAGGGATGCCCATTCCTGAAACGAATCGCTACCGCCAGTACCTGCTGTCACTGGATGTTGACTGGACCCGAATCCCTACCCGCAGCCGCTTTCTGAAAAGGGTATTCAGCAGCATGTTCTTTCTGAAGCTTCCCTTTCCGGCGCTGGAAGTAAACAGCAAGGGGCAGCTGCGGGGATACTGGCTCTACTATTGAGGATGCCCGCCCGACTGTGTATGTTTGTACTTTTTAGCTCCTCAACACTTATTTTCCCAAAACTCCCCGAACGCCCATGCAGTTTGCCAGCCTGTCTGCCACCTCTCCGGAAGAGATCAGAACCGCCTTTAACGAAGCATTCAGCGATTACCTGGTGCCGGTGCAGCTAAGCGCCGAACAGATGGAGCAAAAACTGCAGGTAGAGGGCTTTGATCCCAGCTGTTCGGTGGGTGCCTTTGCACACCAAAAGCTTGTAGGGCAGATTCTGCACTCCGCCGGATTCTGGAAAGGAAAGCCAGCCGCCTACAATTCAGGTACTGGCGTTGTCCCCTCCCAGCGTGGGCAGCACCTCACCCAGCGCATGTTTGCCTGCATTCTCCCCCAACTAAAAGAAAAAGGCCTGGCCTGCAGCCTGCTGGAGGTGATTGAGGGAAATGACAAGGCCCTGCGCACCTACCTTGGCGTAGGGTTTACGACCGTGCGCCTGCTGGATTCTTTTAAAGGAACCATTGCCCAGCCCCTGGCCGATCCGGAGATACAGCTTCTAGACCGGCCCGACTGGCAGCAGTTGCAACAGTTCTGGGACTGGCACCCCAGCTGGCAGCATAGCCCCGCCTGCCTGCAACGAGCCGGGAGCAGCTACAAAACCTTTGCCCTGCTTGAAGGGAGTAGAGTAATAGCCTACGCCACCATCAATCCCCTGACCAACCGCATTCCCAGCTTTGGCGTATCCCGGCAGCACCGCCGCAGGGGCCTGGCCAGCCGCTTGTTCAGGCATGTGCAGCAGTGCTATCCCGATAAGCCGCTTACCCTCATCAATGTAGACAGCTCCGCCAGCGGCACCCTCACCTTTTTGCAGGCTGTGGGGCTTCAGTATTTCCTTCGCCAGCATGAAATGGAACTGGCTCTATAGGTGGCTTGCTGCAAGCACCCCCTTTTCTGTGCCATGCGCCAGGTACCAAAACAGACAGACAGGCGTTCTATTACCATCTATAGGCCTAATGATCCATTCATCAGAACCCTTTTGCTGCCCTTGCCCGCGCAGCGTATCTTACCTACCGACTGTATTTAACCACCATCCGTTCATGATCAAGCACCTACGAAGAGGACTTTTTGGCCTGATGGCCCTGATGATTGCCACCACGGCCCTGGCGCAAACCAATAGCTACCGCTACAGCCTGGACCTCACCCGGGTAAAGGATGATCAGCTGCAGGTAGAACTGCAGACCCCGGCCATCAGCCAGAGCAGCATACGCTTTTACATGCCCAAGATCATTCCGGGCACCTACAGCGTTAGCGATTATGGCAAGTTTGTTACCGAGCTGAAAGCCTACACCAAAAAAGGAAAGGAATTGCCTGTTAAGCGCCTGGACGACAACAGCTGGGAGATCAGCAAGGCCAATCAGATGACCCGCATGAGCTATTGGGTAGAAGATATCTTTGATACCCAGCAGGAGCATGGCATCTACATGATGTCGGCTACCAACATTGAAGAGGGGGTGAACTTTGTGATCCATACCCCTGGCTTCTTTGGCTATTTTGAGAACATGAAGGAGATTCCCTTTGAGCTGAGCATTACCAAACCCGAAGCCTTTTACGGCAGCACCGGGCTGATACCGGTAAGCAGCACCCCTACGCAGGATGTGTACCGCACGGGTGATTATGATCTGCTGATGGACTCTCCTCTGATGTACAACCTGCCCGACACAACCTTTATCAATGTGGCCAATGCCCGGGTGCTGGTAAGTGTACACTCGCCAAACAAACAGGTAACCTCTGCATTTCTGGCCCAGCAGTTTGATAAGCTGCTGCAGGCTACCGCCCAGTACCTGGGGGGCAAACTGCCGGTAGAGAAGTATGCCTTTATCCTGTATTTTGCCGAGCCTGGCAAAGCACAACCGGCACAGGGCGCCTTGGAGCACAACACCTCCAGTTTTTACTACATCTCGGAATACCCGCAGATGATGCTGGCCCCCTCACTGGTAGACATTGCTGCGCATGAGTTCTTCCACATTGTGACCCCTCTTACGCTGCACTCCGAAGAGATCGCCAATTTCAATTTCAACGAGCCCATTCTGTCCCGCCATCTGTGGCTGTACGAGGGGGTTACCGAGTATGCCTCCGACCATGTGCAGGTACGCTACAACCACATATCGCCTGCCCAGTTCCTGGATAAGCTTGCTGAAAAGATCAACAACAACCGCAGCCAGTACAACGATACGCTGCCCTTTACCGAGCTATCCCAGAAAGCGGCCGCTGAGCATGAAAGCCAGTACGGCAATGTGTATGAAAAGGGGGCCGTTATTGCCGCCATGCTGGACATTCGCCTGCTGGAGCTGTCTAACGGGCAGCTTGACCTGCAAAAACTGCTGCGCCGCCTCAGCCAGAAATACGGCATCAACAAACCGTTTAAGGACGAAGCTCTTTTTGGCGAGCTGGAGGAGATGAGCTATCCCGAAATTGGCGATTTTCTGAGAACCTATGTGGCCGGCCCCAGCCCCCTGCCCCTGCAGGAGTATCTGCAAAAAGTAGGCATTGTCTATGAACAGCAGCCCGACCGGCAGGTAGCCACCTTTGGCAAAGTAAACCTGGGATTTAACCAGGAGCAGATGCGGCTGGAAGTGAGCGGCACCAGTGATATGAATGCCTTTGGCCAGGCCATGGGCTACCAGAAAGGCGACCTGCTCATCAGCCTGCAGGGTCAGGAACTTACTCCGGCCACTGCCCAGGCCATTATCCAGGGCTATTCGGCCAATACAAAGGCGGGAGATAAGGTGGAAATGCTGATTGCCCGCAAAAACGAGCAGGGCGAGTACCAGCAAATGACCCTCTCTGCCCCTGCCCAAACGGTAACCTCACCCGGTACCGTAAGCCTGCGCATGGCCGAAAAGGCCACCTACGAGCAGCTGCGCCTGCGCAACCAATGGCTGCAGGCCAATCCCAACACCGCCCGGCCAGAAGATGTAGAAAGCATTGACGCCCTCTTGAAAACGCTGTACGGTGTTATCTCCGGCCCAGCCGGTGAGCGCAACTGGGAGCGCTTTCACGCCCTCTTTACTCCCCACGCCCGCATGTCGGCCATGGCCAGGAACAAGAGCGGGCAGCAGCTGCTGGTGAGCATGACCCCTCAGGAATATCAGCAGAAGAACGCTCCCTTCTTTATGGAGAGTGGCTTTTGGGAGGAGGAGCTGGGCCGGCAGGTCGTGCAGTTTGGTGAGCTGGCCAGTGTCATGAGCGCCTACCACTTCCGGACTCAGGAAGGGGGCGAACCCCAGCAGCGGGGGGTTAATTCCATCCAGCTGGTAAAAGAGCAGGGCCGCTGGTGGATTGCCAATATCATCTGGAACACCGAGCGGGAGGATAATCCCATCCCCGCCAATCTGCTTCCCCAGCCCCCAAAAGAGGCCAGCAAGAAAGCCAAAAAATAACCACCCCTACCAACACAGAAAGCAGGCCCGGTGGCCTGCTTTCTGTGTTTTAGTGGCTCTACGCTTTGCCTACCCGCACCCTTACCGCTTATATGCCTGTAGTAGCTTTTGTAAGCCTCAACTACCTGGAATATACTTTGGCAGCAGAGTGCATAAGGCCTGCCGCCAGAACACCAGCCCCAGCCACTCTTTGTCTACTTTTCTTGTAGATCGTGTTAAACAAGAGGCCTGAAAATATGCTTTTAGCATAGACGAAACGTAATGCGCACACATGAATCTGAGGAGATTGAACCTGGCTGAAGGGTTGTCATTTTTCAGGGTGATCAGCTTTCCGATCATCCTCCTGTTTATTTACCTTGACATGCGCAGTACTACGGCCTGGCTCTACCTGATCTTTTTCTCCACCGACACCCTGGATGGGGTAGTCGCACGGCTGTTGAATATGGAAAGTGACCGCCGGGCCAAGCTCGATACCCTGGGTGATATTCTCTACCTGCTCACCGGCCTGGTAGGCTACTATACCTTTGCGCCTGAGCATTTCCTCAAAAACATCCTGCTGATTGGGCTGGTCCTGGGCCTGTACCTGCTGCAATTTATACTGGCCCTGAGCAAATGGGGAAAACCCAGCAGCTACCACACCTGGCTGGCCAAGCTGGCAGCCATTTTTCAGGTGGCCTTTTTTGTCTGGATGTTCTTTGTAGGGCCGCACCCCTTCTTTTTTTACGCTGCGGCTGGCATAAGCCTGCTGGATGCCCTGGAGGATATCCTGATCACCCTTAGTCTTAAAGAGCGGCGTTCACACATACGGGGACTATTCTGGCTGACTGCTCCTGAAGAGCCTGAAAAGGCAGTAGATAAGGGACTTTAGCCGCCAGTGCTTCTATATATGCGACGGCAGTAGGCAGTGCTGCCGCAGGAATGGTATCTTTGCCCCTTTATACGATCCCTACTACCTATGCGTGTTGTAAAAGAGCTACCCCTGGGCGATATCAAAGCCACCATATTTTACTGGAATAACAAATACCTGCTGAAGCTGGAGCAGGGCCTGCTGGAGCAAACCTTTAAGGTACCCGAAACAGAGATCAGCGGCGAGCAGGATCTGGAAGCACTCCTCACCGAAGACTTCCTGAACAAAGCCCGCCTGCGCTTCCGGGACATGATGGCCGATCTGCAGGCTGCCTTGTTTTAGCCTTAGCTTACGAAAGAAATTTCAGGGAGATCAGGGTAATATCGTCATTTACATCGCCGGTGGTCCACTCCAGCTTAAGGGCCACCATGTTTTGGATCACCTCTTCGGCCGTCATGCGGGCACTTTGCAGATAGCGCTCAGCTACCGGCTCAATTCCCAGCTGCTCCCGATCCTTATTATACAGCTCAATAAGGCCATCGGAAAGCAACAACAGGCCATCGCCGGCCGCCATGGAAAAGGTTTCGGTGCGGATATCCCAGGCTATGCTGGACCCCATAAAGGGTCCTTTGAAGACCAATGTATCGATCGTGTTCGTATCGGCCCGGTAGCGCAGCAGGGGGGGCATGCCTGAGGAGGCAATGGTAAGCTCGTGATCCCGGATGCGCAGCAGGGTAAGGCCCATGTACAGGTTACGTACCTTCAGGTTGCGAATGCCGTCTGACATTTGCTGCAGCAGATCGGCCGGCTCCATGCTGGGTCCAAAGGTGTGAAAGTAGCTTTTGGCCACAGCCACCACTGTACCGGCCATTACGCCATGCCCGGTAGCATCCCCAATGATGATGTAAAAATCACCGTTGTCATTTTCCAGATAATCGTAATAATCACCTCCTACCTCGGCATAGGTCTGCAGGTACATGGACATCTGTATATAGGCATGCTTGGGAGGCTGCACGGGCAGCATGTACATTTGCAGGCGCTTGGCAGCGTCAATCTCCTCGGCGCGGCGCTGGTTCTCCTGCTCAATGTCAATCATGGTAATGGAGGTCTGCAACTGCATGCGGATGAGCTCCCGCTGCCGCTCCTCCAGCAGCATTTTGGCCTCGCGCAGCTGCCGGTTCTTTTCTACCAGATCCTGCCGCTGCTTTTCTTCTTTTTCCTTTTGCTGAGCCTTGGTAACGGCATTTTGCACAATGCTGTAAAACTCCGGGCCAATAAAGGATTTCTGGATATAATCGTAGGCGCCCGCTTTAAAGGCCTTGGCTGCAATAAACTCATTTCCCGAACCGGTCAGGAAGATGATGCAGAGACTATGATCAAACTCCTGCTGCAACAGACTGAGTGCCTGCAGGCCGTCCATATCGGGCAGCATATAGTCCAGCAGTACACAATCGGGCTTATTCTGGTGCAGGATGCTGAAGGCTTCCGCAAGCGTAGATGTCTCGTCAAAGCTAAGCCCGCTGCCATTGGCAGAAGCTCCTTTTTCGAGGTAGCGCTTCATTACTTCCCGGTCTTCCCGATTATCGTCAATGATAAGTAGATGCATATATCTCTACACAGTAAATAGAGCCGAAAATAGCCAATAAACTGCTTTCCGCCAATTCAATTCCCATAAGAAACCCATTCCTGGGCAGTTACCCCCTTGCTATAGCCTGGCAGTAAAGAAGTTGTGTGTTTTTAGTGCAGCAAAATCAGATTATGCGGCTAATGTTCTTTGTTTTCTTCCGGCAAGGTAAAGAAAAACGTACTGCCCCTGCCGGGTTCCGATTCCAGCCAGATCTCCCCCCCATGCCGCTCTACAATCTTTTTTACAATGGTAAGGCCTACCCCCGTGCCACCCCCGTACGCATGGCGGGCATGCAGGCGCCTGAAAATGGTAAATATAGCATCAAAATGCCGCTGCTCAATGCCTATGCCGTTGTCCTTCACATAAAAGGTCCAGGCAGCAGTAGTGCTATCTGGCGGCCTGCAGCCGATCTCCACCTCTACCTGCGGCTGGGTATTGTACTTAATGGCATTGGCGATCAGGTTTTGAAACAGCTCCAGCACCTGCAGCTCATCACAGCAGATGGTCGGCAGCTGCTCAGCAAGCCGAATGTGCACCTGCCGCCCGTCAATGGGTTGCTGCAGCATGTCCCGCACTTCCTGAAGGGTCTGGTTAAGGTCTACCTCGGTTTTATGAATCTCCATGCGCCCTATTCTGGAGTACTGCAGAAGCGAGTCCAGCAGCTGCTCCATGCGTACGCTCAGGCGTATAAGGGTAGAGAGCTTCTCCTTTCCCGCCTCATCGAGCTTATCGCCATAATCTTCCAGCAAAAACTGGCTATAATTAAAAATGCCCCGCAGCGGCTCCTTCAGGTCATGAGAAGCAATATACGCAAAAGAATCAAGTTCATTGGTACTGCGCTCCAGTTCCAGGTTCAGCCGGGAGAGGATATCCGCCTTGAGGTTTAGCTCGCCTGATACCCGCATCACCACATCTACCAGCAGGCCCCGCATGTCGCGTGCCGCCTGCAGTTCTACCGGCTTCCAGGCCTGTGCCACGCCCCTAACCGTTTCCTGCCAGCTGGCAAACGATTTGCGAGGTTCCAGTTGATGCAGGCTCCCGGCACTGGTCTTGATCTCATCATCGGGCCGGCCAGCCCAGCGAACGGTTTGCACCAGTTCCGGCCTGAACCAGAGAATATACTCCCGCTGAATACGGGAAACAGCAATGGCCAGCAGGCCGCTGGCAGTGGCTGTATAGGCCCTGGCTGCCGGAAACTCGCTTGCCAGCGAATTGGTGCTGTATACCTCCTGCATTACATCTTTGTGCAGCCAGGCTACCAGCTCCTGTACCTGTTCGGTAGTAGGGGTTTTTCCAAGCAAATGAATGCCATCCGCGGCGCATACTGCGCAGCCGCTGCAGTCCAGCAAGTCTTTAATGGTAGGGGTATACAGGTAGAGGCTGCTGGCCATGTCGCTGGCCTGGGCCATGCGCTGCAAGAGGGGGGTCTGCACCTGCATGATGCGCTTGTGCATGCGTTCTTCTTCTCTGCGGTACCGCTCCTGTAGCATTGTCCCAAAACTTTTGCTCAGCAGGTAGCAGGCTTCCCGCTGCGCATGCCCCAGGTGCAGGGGCTGGCGGTGGTGGCAGGCAATGAGCCCCCAGAGCGTACCCTCCAGGATGATGGAAAACGACATGGAGGCCCCTACCCCCATATTGCGCAGGTACTGCAGGTGAATGGGTGATACGCTGCGCAGACTGCTCAGCGACAGGTTTAGCGGTTTGCCGGTAAGGGGATTAACCCCGGGCAGCAGGGATACAGGCGTGTAATCTACATCAGGAATATAGCGGCTGGGATTATGCAGGTAGAGGGTACGGGCCTGTGGGGGAATATCCGAAGCCGGGAAATAATGCCCCATGTAGGAGGCCATGCCCTGCTGTACTGACTCGCCAATGACCCGGCCGCTCTTGTCTTCTAAAAACTGGTAGACCATTACCCTGCTAAACCCACTGAGCTCCCGCACAGCCTCGGCTGCTTTCTGAGCCAGGGGAGCGATCCCATCGGTTGCCTGCAGGTTGTTGATCAGCGCTGTATAGCTGGAGAGGCTGATCTCCTTCCGCAAATTGGCGGGCTCCAGCTCCAGTACAATCCCCCCCTGGTTGTGATGCAGGCTGATGTGCCATTCCTGCACACTGGCGCCTGCCACCGAAGCCGTAAATTGCTGCTGGTTAGCAACATCTCCAAAGCGTATGGCTATTTCGGCAGCCAGGGCATCGCCCAGCAGGCTGCGTACGGGCTGATCCAGCAGGGAAGCTGCCCCCCGATGAAAATAGTCAGCTACATTTTCGGAAACCTGGCGGATGGTAAGCTCACTATCCAGCAGCAGCAAGGCTCCATGAGCCTGAATGGCGCCGGGAATGTGAATAGGCTCCCGCTCACAGGAGGTAATGGTAGCGGTTCCATCAACATCAAACTCCTGCTTATCGAAGAGAGAAAAAATATCTGGCTGCTTCATGTAGCGGAAAAAGTAGTAAACGGCACATCTTGGTACTTCCCTGATCTGACATGCTTCCCACTTGCGTAGTAAAGTTATAACTTTTCTGCTCTTCAGCAAGCAGGGGCCCTCCCTAGCAGTAAGGGCCACATCTGCAGGCCATCCGGGCTACTTTAGCGGCTAAGCCGAAAGGCCCCCTGCTCGGACGTAATATGAAGGGGCAGCCCGAGCGTATCGGCTGCCTGCCGGGCACGCTGGCGGTAGCGCTGGCTGTTGGAAGCATCCAGTACCAGGTGGGTAGGCGCGAAATAGGCCGGGAGTTGCTGCAGGTCCAGCCGGGCATTGTTGCGGATCAGGACTACATCTACCGGCAGGGGCCGGGCAGGGGGTGTGGCCAGGGCCTCCTCAACCACGGCAAGCCGGATGCCCTCCCACGCCAGCAGGGTGAAGCCGGCTGCTTTTGCCAGGGGCGGCCTGAAATCATCTGGCAACTGCTGCAGCTGAAGGGGTGTATCAAAACCGGCATGGATGCGGGAAGGCTCTACATGAAAACTAAGCTGCTGTTGTTTGGGCAGCTCTCCAAAGGGCAGCAACAGCTCCTCTGGCCCACGCGCCAGGTGCAGCAGGCTATGGCCGGGTATCTGGTATATGGTAAGCAGCTTTTGGGTACGCCGGCTGTGCACATGCCCCATCAGGCTAAGGCCCAGCACTCCCAACACCCCCAGGCTAAACATGCTCCAGCCAAAGGAGCGCAGCCGCAGCATAAGCAGCAACGCCAGCAAGCTGCCATACAACAGCAGCACCTGGGGTGTATCTATGGTAGCCACCAGCCTGCTGCCGGGTAATTGCTCGGTTAGGTGCACCCAGAAGTTAAGCAGTTGGGTAAGCCCCGTAACCAGCCAGCCCAGCACAAGGCTGATGCCGGGCAGCCAGTGCAAGACCATCAGAAGCAGGGTGGTATAGAGGATGAGTGTAGCCAGGGGTATAGCCAGGAGGTTGCCCATGAAAAAATAGGTAGGAAACTGGTTGAAGTAGTACAAGCCCAGCGGAAACGTGGCCAGCTGGGCTGCCAGGGTTACGGCCATCAGCTCCCAGATGCGCCGGATCCATCTATGCCGGGGCATATACAGGCGGCTGATGCGTGGCTGCAGGTAGACGATCCCAATCACTGCTGCATAGCTTAGCTGAAAGCCTACCTGCAGTAGCAGCAGGGGATTCCAGAGCAGCAGAATAAAGGCCGATAGGGCAATGGAATTGTAAATATTGCCCTTGCGTACGCTAAGCTTGCCAAGGGCAATAATGCTGAACATCCAGGTAGCCCGCTGGGCAGAAGGCGACAGGCCCGTAAGCCAGGCATAGCTCCACAACAGCAGCAGTGCCACTACCAGCCACAGCAGGCGTCGCCAGAAGCTCCCCTGCAGGTAGCGCAGCAGCCAGAGCAACACCGCAAACACCAGGCCCACATGCAGGCCCGATACCGCCAGCACATGCATTACACCGGCATCGGCATAGGCCTGGCGCAAACTTCTGTTTAGCTCGCTGCGCTGCCCCAGCACCATGGCCGCCACTACGGCAGCGGCCTCCTGCTGCCCTACAAACCGCTCCACAACCCCTTTAAAGTAGCGCCTGCTCCTGAAGGCCAGCTGCTCCCAGGGCGATACCGCCAGAGGGGGCGCCTGCCCCCTCACATAGGCCTGGGCAAAAAACTGGTGATAAATGCCCAGGGAGGCCAGGTAGCGCCGGTAGTCAAACTCATGGGGGTTAAAAGGCGCCGGCACCGCCTGGGCCCTGCCCTTCAGCAGCAGTCCCTCCCCTGGCACTGGCAGGCCTCCCTCTGCAGCCTTTGGCAGGTACACCATCGCCCGAACTTCCTGATCCGCTCCGGCGGCCTGAACAATCCTGGCCTGAAAGCGGTAGCTGTTAGGCGTTTCTACAGCCGGCTCTTCGGCCAGGGCCCACCAGTAGTCGCCAGCATCCTCCGGCAGAGCGGGGGGCTGCCTGGCCTCCTGGGCCCGCCAGAAGCCCAGCAGCAGCACCAGCAGAAAAGCCGTAAGGCCCCAGCCCAGCTGGTTGGCCGGCTGGTTGATCCGCCTGCTTGCCGCCAGCCCTATGTACAGCAGGGCTATGAGCAGGCAGGTCCAAAACACCACTCTCCCATAGCCTGGCAGAGCAAAGCCCAGCAGAATGCCCAGCAGCAGCCAAAGCACATAGCGCACCCATACAAATGCCAGCCAATGGTACATACGCCAATAGGTATGTTTAACAAAATCACCTCTTAGCTCAACCTTTTTGGGAGCACATGGTTTGATACATGAAGGACCTTCCCTACCTATGGAAATTAAGAATGCTTCTGAGCTGATACTCGAAAAACTCGAAAACTGGATCCACGCCTTTATTGAGATGCTGCCCAACCTGGGTTTGGCACTCCTCATCCTCATCATCACCTTTTTGCTGGCGCGCCTTATCCGCAAGGTGGTCATGCGCCTGATGCACCGGGTTACGCACAAATCAACCCTGCATGACCTGATTGCTACCATTGTGTATCTGGCGGTGATTCTGGTAGGGGCCTTTATAGCATTGGGGGTGCTTAACCTGGACAAAACCGTTACCACCCTGCTGGCAGGCGCAGGGATCATTGGCCTGGCGCTTGGCTTTGCCTTTCAGGATATTGCTGCCAACTTTATGTCAGGCATTATTATGTCGGTGCGCATGCCGTTTCGGGTGGGTGACATCATTGAGACCCAGGACAAGCTGGGTATGGTGCAGCACATGAATCTGCGGGCTACGCTTGTACGCTCCTTTCAGGGTCAGGTACACATTATCCCCAATAAGGATGTGTTTCAGAATACCATCACCAATTACAGTGTACTGGGCAAACGGCGCATCGACCTGGCAGTAGGGGTATCCTACGGCGATGACCTGGAAAAGGTAAAGCAGGTAAGCCTGCAGGCTGTAAAATCGCTCGAAATGCTGTCCCAACAGGAGCCAATCCAGTTCTTCTATACAGAATTTGGCGACAGCTCCATTAATTTTGAGCTGCGCTTCTGGATCAGCTTTAAAGCGCAGCCCGACTACCTGCAGGCCCGAAGTGATGCCATCATGGCCATTAAACAGGCATTTGATGAGAACGATATCAGCATTCCCTTCCCCATTCGCACGCTGGATTTTGGCATCAAGGGGGGTGAAAAACTCACCGAGATGTTGCCCCGTAACCTTTCTAACAAGGCATCGTAAAAACCAGCAGAACCATTTTTTTTGGACACATGAAACGTAAAAACTTTTTTAAATCTGCTGGTTCCCTTTTTGTAGCGGGCGTTTTTGCCACAACATTTGCTGCCTGTGATAGCGGCGAGCGAAACTCCACTGCCTACGAGGGAGCAGAACAGGAATACGAAACAACTGATCGTGATTTGAATGAGCCCACCATTGGCTATGAGGATGGTGAGTATCAGATGGGCGATGCTGAATATGACATGAACCGCGAATATACCTATCAGGACCGGGAGCTGGTAAGCAACCGCATTCGCAGTGATATAGACCGTGCCGATCGTTCCCTGGAGCAGATGGAGCGGGATATGGAGCAAAGAGGTGAAAACCTGGATGCCGAAACCCGCCGTGAATACGAAGAAAGCAAGCAAACGCTTGAAAGAGAGCGTCAGCGCCTGAACCAGCGTCTGCAGGAAGTAGAGAATTCTACAGAAGAGACCTGGGAGCGTGTACGCAATGATGTAAATTCCACCCTCCAGGACTGGGAGCGGGAATGGGAAGGTCTGCGCAACCGTGATATTGACGTTGATGTAGACGTAGAAGAACGCAATACAAACGGCACTATTGATCAATAATCTGGATCAGTGTAGCACTCTATAAAGACGAAAAAAAAGCGGCGCTCCAGAGAGCGCCGCTTTTTTATTTCTTCATCAGGTAGTGACGGATGCCACATTCCTCAAATTCTTCTCCTTCCGGGCTAAAGCCAAACCTGGCGTAGAGGGGCATGGCCGTTAGCTGGGCGTGCAGGTACAGTACCCTGCCCTGAGTATCGGCCTGTTGGGCCACATCCTCCAACACCTTGGCCACTAGTGCCGCACCTACCCCTTTGCCCCGCTGCTCTGCCAGAACGGCAAAGCGCTCCAGCTTTATTCCCTTGGGGGTTCTGCGCCAGCGGGCTGTTCCACACGGGCTCCCCTGCTCATCAAGTGCCAGAAAGTGGCGGGAGCTTTCCTCAAACTCATCATATTCCTCTTCGGCAGGCACCTGCTGTTCTTCTACAAAAACCTTGCGCCGTATATCAAAGGCAGCCTCCAGCTGCTGCTGATTAGTTGTTCGTTCTACGCGTACCATTGGTATAGGGGCCTCTGCGGGCGGATTCTTCTGCACGGATCTCTGCTGCTTCAGCATCGGTTTTTTCGTAGGCTTCAATAATTCGTTTCACCAGTTTGTGGCGTACCACATCAGAGCCTTCCAGCTGCACAAATCCAATCCCCTCAATCCCGGCCAGAATTGTCAGCGCTTCCACCAGACCGCTTTTCTGGCGGGAGGGCAGGTCAATTTGGGTAACATCACCGGTTACAATGGCCTTGGAATTAGGCCCCAGGCGGGTCAGGAACATCTTGAGCTGCATGGGGGTAGTATTCTGCGCTTCATCCAGCAGAATAAAAGCGTTCTGCAGCGTACGCCCACGCATATAGGCCAGGGGCGCAATTTCGATAATGCCATTTTCCTGGTAGAATTTCAGCTTCTCTCCCGGGATCATTTCATGCAGGGCATCGTAAATGGGTCTCAGGTAAGGATCGATCTTCTCCTTAAGGTCGCCCGGCAAGAAGCCCAGGCTTTCGCCAGCTTCAACAGCAGGGCGGGTAATAATGATCTTCTTGACCAGCTTATTTTTAAGTGCCTTTACCGCCAGCGCTACAGATACATAGGTTTTACCCGTACCGGCAGGCCCCACTACAAACACCAGATCGTTTTTTTGAACAGCATCTACCAGCTTTTGCTGATTAGGCGTTTTAGGCTTAATACCCAGCCCGCCCGCACCAAACAGCAGGGTCTGGTCGGTGGCATGCTCCAGCACACTCTGCTCCTCTAACTGCAGGTATTCCTGCACATTTTCAGGGGTGATCTTGCCGTAACGGTGATAGTGCTGCAGGAGGGAATTAAGGATATCATTTATCTTTAAGATCTCAGGTGCAGTACCCCGAATACGTATCTCATTACCACGAGATACAATCTTGCTTGCCGGGAAAGCTGCAGCAACTTCTTGAATATTTCTGTTCTCTATACCCAGAAATTCGGGGAGTGAAATATTCTCAAGCGTAATAACTTTTTCTACCAAAGGCTGACTAAATAATTTGAATGTTCAACTACTAAACCTCTTCGAAAATCAGTAAGTTTGTTTTAACCAAATCTACGAAATAAATCCATCTACGGCTATGGCGATAATTACTTTTATGTCCGACTTCGGCACCACAGATCACTATGTGGCTGCAGTGAAGGCGCGCATACTAAGTACGCTGCCCAGCCAGCTGATAGTAGATATCAGTCATCAAATACAACACTTTAATATTGCCCATGGTTCTTTTGTTTTGGGCAATGTCTTCAGAGAATTTCCGCCTGGCACCATTCACCTGATAGCCGTACATGCCACCGGCGGCCTGGGCGAGCCTTACATAGCTATTAAGCTGGAGGGTCACTATTTTATTGGCACTGACAATGGCTTACTAGGGCTAATCAGTGAGCAGGAGCCGGAAGAGATAGTGATCCTTGGAAAGACCGAAGCTGAAAAGGCGCTGGCCCGTCTGACCACCTTTCCGGCCCGGGACCTGATGGCCCCTGCCGCTGCCTTGCTGGCCCAGGGGGCACCCCTCTCAGCGCTGGGCGAACCTACCCCCTACTTTAACCGCATGCTTCCCCGCAAACCGCGGCTAAGCCGGCAGCTGATCGCCGGCCATGTGATTCACATTGATCATTTTGGCAACCTGGTAACCAACGTACGCAAAGACGAGTTTGAGCAGCTGGTAAGCGACAAATTTCTTATAAAACTGGGCCGGGAGCAGATCACCAAGATTCACAAGACGTACAACCTGGTGGATGCCGGCGATTTGTTTGCCGTATTCAACAGCCTGGGCCTGCTGGAAATTGGTATTCACAGCGGCCATGCCGGTGAGCTTCTGGGCATGGAATATGATAGTGCCATCCTGGTCCACATCCCTGCCACTGACGAGGAAGCCGGCGCCTTGATGGGCATTCGCCAGCGCGGCATTCGGCGTACGCTTTAAGGCAATGCAGCGCATTCCTGTATTATTCAGGCCCATAGTTTGACTTTCATCTCAGAGCGCGTACTTTTGCGCTTACTTAACACCTAACTGTTTATGGTTATTCGCGTGGTACGCATGTACTTTAAAGAAGAGCATGTAGAGGATTTTCTGAAGTTGTTTGATGAAACCAAGGATCAGATCAGGAATTTTGAGGGGTGCCAGCATCTGGAGCTTCTTCAAGATAACGGGCAGGAACATATTCTGACGACTTATAGCTATTGGAAAGATCTGAAATCACTTGATCGCTATCGGCACTCTGCTCTTTTTATGGAGGTATGGTCCCAAATGAAGAAGTACTTTGCAGCCAAGCCCATTGCCTTTTCCTGTACCAAGCTTGTAGAGGTTGAAGGCCAAAAAGCCGAACCGCAAGAAAAAGCCTAAACCCCCTGGGGCAAATTTGGCTTTCGCTCTTAAAATAGATAGATTTGCAAACCAGACGCATGCCTGAATGGCGGAACTGGTAGACGCGCACGACTCAAAATCGTGTTCCTTCGGGAGTGCCGGTTCGATTCCGGCTTCAGGTACTCGGAAAGCCTTTAGCGAACAGCTAAAGGCTTTTTGCTTTTCAGAACGCTACAACAGAGCTTAGTAGATATATTAACTTTTTTTGAAGTAGCCTCCCCTCTGTAGAGTTTCCTTAAAGAAGGAAACAAAAAATCCCTTCAATACGAGATTAACGCTTAAAGTCGCCTGTATTTCCAGGGTCTATGGTGCGGCCGGCCAGGCTCACAGACCCTCTGGAGACAGGTCAGTGGGCCACAGACCTGGGACACGGTTAGTTAAATTAGTATACCATTTCTGCAGCAGGGCATTGGATGGCAAGATTTGCCTAAAGGGGGGGTGCAGGATATACTTAAAGGGGGTCGGTCAACAAA
>NZ_AODQ01000078.1 GCF_000348925.1 Cesiribacter andamanensis AMV16
AGCTGACCCGACTGCCCCAGCAGCTCGGCCCGGCTGCCATCGCACTCAGCAGGTAGATCAGGCTGAAGGGAAGATCCTCCCAATCCCGGGAAAGAACCTGGCTGATCTGCCGTCCGGCCTCCTGCAGGCTGGTCACCAGTACGGTAGCCTCTGCCACATCATTTATGATCTTTAACCGCCGCTGGCCCAGTACCGTGCTGGTCACTTCACTACAGGCACAAAACATACCTCCTACCCGGCCGCCTTCTGCAGGTGCCGGACTATAGGAAAAGGTCCAATAGGTTTCCTCCAGAAAGCCCTTTCGCTCCAGCAGCAGGCGCAGCTCCCGGGCATAAAAGGAGGTGCCTTCTTCCATCACCCCCTTCACCACCTCACCAATCTGCTCCCAGATCTCGGCCCACATCTCCCGGGCCGAGGCCCCCAGCGCCTGGGGGTGTTTTTTGCCCAGCGCCGGCAGGTACGCATCGTTGTGGAACATGTACAGCTCTTCCGACCACCACACAAACATGGGAAAAGAGGAATGCAGAATCAGGCGAAGGGTGGTCTTTAAACTATCCGGCCAGTGGGCGGGATCTCCCAGGGGATGGGCATTCCAGTCATAGGCCCGCATAAGGGCAGCCATTTCACTTTCTCCTTCAAAAAGACTCGTAAGGGTGGTATCGGCAGGGGTAGGCACAAACTCAGGCATGCAGAACAGAAAAAATAAAAATTACTTAAAAATTCGCAAAGTTACCAACTGTTTCAGGCATATCGGCCATATTCTGCTCAAAACTGCCCCCACCCATCCCCTTGCCTGCGGTAGCCAGGGTAGCCTGTTCAGGCCTGGGCCAAAAAGTTTTTGTGGCCTGCCCTTCCATTTGCCCGGCGTACCCAATACCTTGTGAGGCAAATCCAACACGTCCCGCCCGCATGCGCACATTTCTGGAAGAACTTGCCTCTGAGGTCCTGACGCATTATCCCGATCAGCTGGATGGGCTAACACTGGTATTTCCCAACCGAAGGGCGGGCCTGTTCTTTCAGCAGTACCTGGCCGGGCAGCTCAACCAGCCGGTATGGTCGCCGCAGGTGCTTACCCTGGAAGAATTCATTGGCTCGCTCAGCCCTCTGAAAAAAGCCGATGGACTGCTGCTGGTCTTTGAGCTTTTTGAGATCTACAAAAGCCTGGCCCCTACCGATGAAAGCTTCGATAAGTTCTTTTTCTGGGGTGAAATGCTGCTGCAGGATTTTGATGCCGTAGACCAGCACCTGGTTGATGCCCGCCTGCTGTTCACCAATATTGTGCAGCTGAATGCGCTGGATGGCGGCCTGGACTTTCTCAGCGAAGAGCAGATAACTGTGGTACAGGAGTTCTGGCAACACTTTGGCACGGCCAACAGCCGGCAAAAGCAGGAGTTTATAGCTATCTGGGAAATTCTGCCGCAGGTGTACGCCCGCTACCGGCAGCGCCTGCAGGAGCTGGGCATTGGCTACCAGGGCCTGCAATTTCGGCAGGTAGCCGAGGCCTGCCGGACCCTACAGCTGGAGCACCCCTACCGGCATGTGGTATTTGCCGGCTTCAATGCCCTTACGCCGGCCGAAGAAAGCGTGCTCAGCCACTTTATTAAAAACGAGGGCGCCCGCATGTACTGGGATACCGATGCCTATTACCTGCAGGACCTGTGGCAGGAAGCCGGCCATTTTTTGCGGCGTCACGCCCGCAGCAAGATCCTGGGGCCTACCTTTCCGCCAAGCCCCCCTGCCCACCTGAAGGGGAGCAACAAATACATTGAGTTCATAGGCGTGCCCCTGGAGGTAGGCCAGGCCAAAGCCATGGGTGAAAAGCTGCTGCACTGCCTGCAGGAGCAGCAGGGGTTAAAGCTGGAACGCACAGCCATTGTACTGCCCGATGAGCACATGCTCTTTCCGGTGCTTCACTCCATCCCCGAGCAGTATACCGACAGCCGGGGCAGCGTGCACCCCATCGATACGGTAAATGTTACCATGGGCTACCCCCTGCGGAGCACCCCCCTCTTTAGCCTTATTGAGCTGATGGTGGAGCTGCAGGGCAGTGCCCGGGGCGCAGGAGCGAAGGCGCAGTTTCACTTCCGCACCGTGCTGGCCCTGCTGCGGCACCCCTACATCTACTACGTTCAGACCGAGCTGGCCCGGGAAAACATTCATGCCATAGAGGCCAAAAACCGGGTGTACCTCTCGGCCAGCGAACTAAAGGGCGAAAGCCCCCTTTACACCACCCTGTTTCGCCGCATTGAGGGCATACAGCCCCTCTTTGATTACCTGCTGCAGGTGCTGGAACTCATCAACGAAAGTATTAACGAAGAAAATTATGAGCAGCCCACCCTGGAGCAGGAGTACATTTACCAGTTTTTTACCCACCTGAAGCGCCTGCGGGAGCTGGTGCAGCAGCAACGGCTGCAGCTGCAAATGCCCGTATTTCTGAAACTGCTGCGGCAGATTGTGCAGGAGCAGCGCCTGCCCTTTACCGGCGAGCCACTCAGCGGCCTGCAGATCATGGGGGTGCTGGAAACGCGCCTGCTTGATTTTGAAAACCTCTTTATCCTGAGCATGAATGAGGGCACCTTTCCCCCAGCGCCCTCGCATGGTTCCTTTATCCCCTATAACCTGCGCCGGGGCTGGGGGCTGCCCACCTTTGATCAGCAGGATGCCCTCTACGCTTACTATTTTTACCGCATGCTGCAGCGGGCCAAAAATGTGCACATCTTCTACAACACCAGCAGTGCCTACGGGCTCAATGGGGAGCGCAGCCGCCTGCTTTACCAGCTGCTGTATGAGTCGGGCCTGCCGGTGCGCCAGCAGGTGCTAACCCACCCCCTGCAGCTGGCCCGGGCCCTGCCGCTGGAAATTCCCAAAAGCCAGGGAGTATGGGAGGTGCTGCAGCAGCACCTGAGCCTGCAGGGAGACCCCCCCGCCCGCCGCTTTACCCCCTCGGCCCTCAACACCTACCTGGACTGCCGCCTGCGCTTTTACTTCCGCTATGTAGCCGGCATACAGGAGCCCGATGAGGTGCAGGAGGAGGTAGACCCTGCCGTATTTGGCAACCTGGTGCACAGGGCCATGGAGCTGCTCTACCTGGAGCACATCCGCGATAGCAAGGGAGGCGTACCCGTGCTGGAGCCCGAAGACCTTCGCCAGCTGCACCGCGGCCTGCCGGCGGTGGTAGACCGCGCCTTTGCCGAGCATTATGGAGTTAAAGAAGTAAGCTTTGAGGGGCGCAACCACATTGTCCGCAGCATCGTGGAGAAGCTGGGCAGCGCCATTCTGCGCTGCGATGAAGAATATGCCCCCTTTGAGATCATTGCCCTGGAGAGTGAAAGCCACTTTAGCAGGGGTGAGCGGGCAGAGAATCGCTACCGCATGGAGGTGCCCATTCGCATTGGCGGGCAGGCCTACCGGGTAGGCCTCAAGGGCATCATTGACCGCATTGACCGCAAAGAAGGCAAGGTGCGCATACTGGACTATAAGACCGGGCAGGACGAAAAACGCTTCGAGAGCCTGGCCTCACTCTTTGAGCGGGACAACCTGCGCCGCAACAAGGCCGCCATGCAGACCCTGCTCTACAGCCTGCTGTACCTCAGCGCTCATCCACAGGAAGAAGCAAGGGTGATCCCCGGCCTGTACAACAGCCGGGAGCTGTTTTCGCCCGGCTTTGATGTGCGCCTGGAAATAAAGGGCGAACGGGGCTACCAGCCCGTGCAGGATGTGCGGGACTATGCCGATGACTACCTGGCTCAGCTGCGCAGCCTGCTGGAAGAATTGTTTGATCCGGCCATTCCGTTCACCCAAACCGAAAATTTGCGTAAATGCGAGTATTGCGCCTACCGAGGCATGTGCCACCGGTAAAGGGGGAGCCTGCAGCGGAGCATTTTTTTGTGCAATGAACTGTTCTGCCTGCACAGGCCTTATAAGAAGGATGAACAAGACAAACCTATGAAATACCTAGCCATTATGCTGCTACTGCTGGCCTTTGGCTGTGCGTCTGATCCGGACCCAGCCGATGCTGCACTGGCCGAATCAGCCCAAGACGAGCTGCACATCCATTTCCAGACCGGCTTTTATCAGGACACCGTAATACTGCTGCATGGCAATGAGATCATTTACCAGAATGTACTTACAACCGGAGAGGAAAGCGGCCCTACCGACAAGCTATCGATCCCCAAGACTGCCCTAACCGATGCCCTGCATTTTAGGGTAAAGAAAGGGGGCCAAACCCTTGAAGGCGCCCTGCCCGCCAATACCGACCCCTACATTGGATTTTACCTGAGTGCCGGCAGTGTGGTAAATGTATATTCCAGCGAAACCCCCTTTGTGTACGAACGCAAGGCCGAGCAGGCACTGTAAGGTACGCTAAACGTCTCATGTAGCTGGCATGCAAACATGAGTCATCCCGAATTTTGAAAGGATGAAATTTGAAGCAAAAAACGGCTTGGAAAGTTATTCAAGCCGTTTTTTGCTTCTAGAGGCTCGTCATTCCGAGCCGACGCGGCGCGGGAGGTACGACCGGGCCTCGGTGGCGAAACGGTCCGCCGCTGCGGGAATCTGGCATCCAAGCATAGAGTAACCAGATTGCTTCTTCCGCTCCGGGGGCGCCCCCCGCTCCATCGCAAGGACGACTCTAGATAATATAAACGGCCTCTGAAATTATTCAGAGGCCGTTTTTAATTAAAAATGAGTATTCCCAAAAATTCGGGATGATTCATGTTTCGGTGCTTTAAGAATTCTTCTTACCCCCTACATCTTATTGTAGGGGAATTTTCGGGAGGCTTTGCGCATCATGGCATTGATAATGCTGTTGGTGTCGCTGCCCAGGTCCCGGGAGAGGCTTTTCTCGTATTTCCAGAGCAGGGCCCCGGAGGCGCCATCGTTGATGTTGATGGTGCACTTGCCCGAATTGGTAGGGCCGGAAAAGCCCACCAGCACGTTCATGGCAATGGCGGCCCCATCGGACATGGGCTTGTCGGTGTTCAGCGTGCCTCCTACTACCCCATCTACGCCCAGCATGCCGGCCAGTTCCTGCGGCGTAAAGGAGGTAATGTTCTCATCCGTTACCCCATTCTTGGCCAGAATGGCGTTAGTAGTGTTCACATCCTGAAAATCAACAAAAAACTCATGCTGGCCTTTGCGCTTCAGGAAATAAGAATGCATGGCGCTCTGTACGGCCAGGCCCTCCTGCTTCAGCATCTCGCTGTACTCCTCAGGGGTATACTGCTCCATTTGCTTGGGGCGCAGCTTAATAATGGCTTTAAAAGGCAGGATCGCCAGCGTTTTGTGGTCTTTGGCAATGGTGGAGAATTGCGGGTTGGTGTAGATTTCCCGGTTCTGGGCCTGGGCCGTAACGCCAAGCAGTAGCATGCCAAGGGCAAGTAAAAAAGTGGTTTTCATAAGCTGTAAAAAGGTGTGGGTAAGGGTGTTAACTATGCAAAGGTAGAAAATAAGAATGCAATAATCATCCTATTTAATCATTTTATATTTCTAATTACAGGAACGGTTGTTTTTGCCTTTTTCTAAGGGGTACTATCAGGCCAAGTGGTTGGAGGGGCTTTTTTGCAAACATCTGCCCTTCCCCGGGGCTTACCTAGGTAATCAAGACTTAAAAGTATTCTCCAATACCGGGATTCACCGTATCTTTACCCCCTATGGGCATACGTTCAGTACTTAGCAAACCACTCGCTGCCTGGGTGGCACGCCAAACCCGCCAGTGGTCCGGCCGGCCGGCCGCTTCCCAAAAAGAGGTATTCCGCTACCTGGTGGACTCCGCCAGAAACACCGCCTTTGGCCGGGAGCATGATTTTGGCAGCATCAGCAGCTATGACGATTTCCGCCAACGCGTACCCCTGGCCGATTATGAAGACCTGAAGGGCTACATTGAGCGGGTAAAGGGGGGCGAAAAAGACATCCTGTGGCCAGGCAAGCCCCTCTACTTTGCCAAAACCAGCGGCACCACCTCCGGCACCAAGTACATTCCCATTTCCAGGGAGTCCATCCCCTACCACATCAACGGCGCCCGCAATGCGCTGCTCAGCTATGTGCACAGCACCGGCCGGAGCCAGTTTCTGGATGGCAAGCTCATCTTTTTGAGCGGCAGCCCCGAAATGCACCAGGAAAACGGCATCCACATCGGCCGCCTCTCCGGCATTGTTAACCACCACGTGCCCCAGTACCTGCGCACCAACCAGATGCCCTCTTATGAAACCAACATGATGGACGACTGGGAAGCCAAGGTGGATACCATTGTGCAGGAAACCCTGGACAAGGACATGACGCTGATCAGCGGCATTCCCCCCTGGGTGCAGATGTATTTTGATAAGATACAGGAGCGTACGGGCAAGAAGATCAAGGATGTGTTCCCCAACTTTTCGCTCTTTGTCTACGGAGGGGTGAATTTTCAGCCCTACCGGGCCAAGCTGTTCGAAAGCATCGGCAAGACGGTGGATAGCATTGAGACCTACCCGGCCTCCGAGGGCTTTATTGCCTACCAGGACCTGCAGGCCGATCTGCGCCAGGGCAACCCCGGCCTGCTGCTGCTGCTCAGCCACGGCATCTGGTATGAGTTTATTCCGGCCGACCGCTACTTCGAGAAGGCCCCGCCCCGCCTGAGCATTGAGGAGGTGGAGCTGGGCGTTAACTATGCCGTGGTGATGAACACCAATGCCGGCCTGTGGGGCTACAGCATTGGCGATACGGTACAGTTTGTGAGCAAAGACCCCTACCGCATTATCGTAAGCGGGCGCATCAAGCATTTTATCTCGGCTTTTGGCGAGCATGTGATCGGCTCCGAGGTAGAGGAAGCCATGCGGGCCACGGCCGGCAAATTTCCCGAGGTAGAGCTTATCGAATTTACCGTAGCGCCCCAGGTAGCGCCTAAAGAGGGGCTGCCGCTGCATGAGTGGTTTGTGGAGTTTGCCAGGGCGCCTAAAGATTTGGCAGCCTTTGAAAAAGAACTTAACTTGCAGCTACAGCAGCGCAATACCTATTACGATGATCTGATCACCGGCAAGGTACTGCGGCCCCTGGAGATCAGGCCGCTGCAGCGTGGCGCCTTTCAGCAGTACATGAAAAGCCAGGGCAAGCTGGGCGGCCAGAATAAGGTGCCCCGCCTGAGCAACGACCGCAAACTGGCCGACGGGCTGGCGGCGTATGGAATGGATTAGAAGGGTCGCCATGGCGCCACATCAGGACAGATTTCTCCTGCAGGAGAGTGGCCATACGGCCGGGAGGTGTTTTTGAAAGAGACGAAAAAGAAACAAATAGCCATCCTTGGCTCTACGGGTTCCATCGGCACACAGGCCCTTGAGGTAATAGCGCAGCATCCCCAAACCTTTGGCGTAGAGGTGCTGACCGCCCAGAACAATGCCAGCCTGCTCATTGAGCAGGCTTTGGTGTTTACCCCCAATGCGGTGGTCATCGGCAACGAGGACCTTTATGAGCAGGTGCGCGATGCGCTGCTGCCGCACGATATCAAGGTCTATGCCGGCGAGCGGGCGCTGGTCTCTGTTATGGAGATGGAGAGCATTGACCTGGTGCTGACAGCCCTGGTGGGCTATGCCGGCCTGCTGCCCACGCTCCGCGCCATAGAATACGGAAAACCCATTGCCCTGGCCAATAAAGAAACGCTGGTAGTGGCCGGCGAGCTGGTAACCGGGGCCGCCCGCGGCAAAGGGGTCAACATCTACCCGGTCGATTCCGAGCACTCGGCCATTTTCCAGTGCCTGGTGGGCGAGTTTCACAACCCCATTGAAAAGATCATTCTTACTGCTTCCGGCGGCCCCTTCCGGGGCAAGACCCGGGCCGAGCTGGCAGCGGTTACCAAAGCCCAGGCCCTGAAACACCCCAACTGGGACATGGGCGCCAAGATCACCATTGATTCGGCCTCGCTCATGAACAAGGGCCTGGAAGTGATCGAAGCCAAGTGGCTCTTTGGCCTGCAGCCGGAGCAGATCGAGGTGGTGGTGCATCCGCAGAGCATCATTCACAGCCTGGTGCAGTTTGGGGACAGCTCCATTAAGGCGCAAATGGGCCTGCCCGACATGAAGGTGCCTATCCAGTTTGCCCTGAGCTATCCCGAGCGGCTGGCGGCGCCTTTTCCACGCTTCAATTTTCTGGACTATCCGCAGCTCACCTTTGAGCAGCCCGATCTGGACACCTTTCAAAACCTGGCCCTGGCCTACGAAGCCATGAAGCGGGGGGGCAATGCCCCCTGCATCCTCAATGCGGCCAATGAGATAGCGGTGGCTGAATTTTTAAAAGACAAAATCCGTTTCCTGGATATGCCCGCACTGATAGCCGCCTGCCTGGCCAAAGCTACCTTTGTGGAAAAGCCTACGCTGGAAGAGTATATGCAGACCGATGCAGAAACCCGCCGTTTGGCACTAGATTTGTGTAAATCCAATACTGTTCACTAAACTACTACATGGAGAATCTTGTAATGATTGGCCAGCTGCTGCTGGGCTTATCCATCCTGATAGGCCTGCACGAGCTGGGACATATGCTAACGGCGAAGTTTTTTGGCATGCGGGTGGAAAAATTTTCCATCGGCTTTCCGCCCAAGATCTTCAGCTTTAAGGCAGGCGAAACCGAATATTCCATTGGCGCCATCCCTCTGGGCGGCTTTGTGAAGATCAGCGGCATGATCGATGAGTCGCTGGACATGGAATCGATGGGGGCTGAGCCCCAGCCCTGGGAGTTCCGGGCCAAGCCGGCCTGGCAGCGCCTGATTGTGATGATGGGCGGTATAATCGTCAATATCGTGCTGGGCATCATCATCTTTGTCTTCCTGACCTATCGCTACGGCGATACCTACATTCCGCGGGATGAAGTGGTGAACCACGGCATTGTAGCCCTGGAGTATGGCCAGAAGATCGGCCTGCAGACCGGTGATAAGATCCTGAAGGTAAACGGGCAGGAGTACGAGCGCTTTAACGAAGTGGCCCGCGGTACCGAGGTGCTGCTGGGCGAAAACAGCTACTATACCGTAGAGCGCAACGGGGAGATCATTGATGTGCCCATTCCGCCCGATCTGCTGGAGATCTTCACCGATAAAAATACGGCCGACCAGTTCATTGACATCCGCCGCCCCTTCCGGGTAGGTGAGGTGGTAAAAGGCTCCAATGCCGAAGCCGCTGGCCTGCAGGCGGGCGATCGCATCATTGCCATCAACAGCCAGCCGGTCAATTACTTTCATGAATTTACCCAGGAGCTGGAAAAGCATTCCGGCAACAAAGTGCGCCTCACCGTGCGCCGCCCCGATGTGGTGGCCGAGCCTGAGCAGGCCATTCAGCTGGCCGATGATGCTCCTGCCCAAACGGTAGAGCTCACCAGCAGTGTAACCGAAGATGGCAAGCTGGGCTTTGCGGCCGAGTCGCTGCTGGATGTGCGCCGGCTGCAGTATGGCCTGGGCGAGTCCCTGGGCGAAGGTACCCAGCGGGCCTTTGAGTCGGTGTGGCTCAACATCCGCGGCTTTGGCAAGATCTTCAGCGGTGATGTAAATGTCTCCAAATCGGTAAAAGGCCCCATTGGCATCCGGGAGATCTACGGCGGCACCTGGGACTGGACCCGTTTCTGGACCATCACCGGCTTGCTGAGCATGTGGCTGGCCTTTGTGAACTTCCTGCCCATACCGGCCCTGGATGGCGGCCATGTGATGTTCCTGACCTATGAGATGATCAGCGGCAGCAAACCCAGTGACCGCTTCCTGGAGGTGGCCCAAAAAGCCGGCATGATCCTGATCTTCGCCATCATGGGCCTGGTGCTCTTTAACGATATCTTTAACCTCTTTGTGTAGGGGTTGACAAACAAGAGAATTAGGCAATAGACCATAAATCATCCTAAATTTTATAAATGGCTAAAGCAGACTCAGATTCTTGATTTTTAGCCCAATGCCATAAAGAAACAACACCATCTTGTGCTTAAGCGAACGGGAGAGATTTTGGATAAGACATTTCATAAATACTGGCATATCAGTGTTTCTCCCCGCTCGGCGGCTTCACGGGCCGAAATAACAGCCAACCTTACTAAAAAAGCCTCAGAATGAATCCTGAGGCTTTTTTATTGATCTTCCGCCTAAAAATTTAACTGATTTATACCTGCCAGGCGGGAGATACGGACTGTATTAATAATAATACATGGAAAATGTTACATGAAAAAGGCAGATGAGTCTTGCATTCTTATTTTTGCCGCTTAACATTTTTCTCTATGCTCAGATATTCTTATCTCTTTCTGCTCTGCTTTATTACAGGGTCAGTGCTGGCTCAGAAGGGCGTAGCCCCACTGCCGGTCTATATGACCGATCAGCAGCCTACTCCTTTTATTTCGGGCAAGGGGAAAGAGGTATTTCAGCTCCCGGCAGGTCATAAACCGGTGCTGGAGTTTCCAAGCAGTTCATATATCATTCATATGGGCAATCCGTACCCGCTACAGCCCTTTCAGGAAGGCCTGTGTCCGGTACGCCGCCCCGATGGCAGCTATTACTGGATTAACCAGGCAGGTCGGCTCATCAAAGATTTTGGGAACCGCTATAGTGCCATGTCGCCGCCTCGGGGAGGATATGTGCTGGCCTGGCAGCCGTTTGAGGGCCGCCCAGATGCCAACTGGGTACTCTACCTCGATGCAAATGGCGAAAATGCCTTTGGCAATAAGCGCTATTGGGAAGCAGGCCCCTTTTCCGAAGGCTATGCACCGGTGCAATTGCACAACGGGCAGGGAGAGTGGGGCTATATTGATCAGAGTGGCGAGATCAAGATTAGACCCCAGCTTTCTGGCATTTACCGTTTGGGAGCATTTTCCGAAGGCATGGCACTGGTCACTACCAATCATGCCACGGCCCAAAGCAATTATAACTTCAGCTATCATTACATCAATACCAAAGGCGAAGTGGTACTGTCACTGACGGAACTCATGCCCGGAAGAAAAGTGTACAATGCTGGTACCTTTTCCGATGGTTTGGTGGCAATAAGCTGGTCCAGGCCCACAGATGAATTTAAGGATGTAACGTATCTGGATAGCAATGGCCTTGTAGTGTTGTCATTTGAGCGGGTGCAGGCGTACTCAAGGTTTAGCCAGGGACGTGCCAGTATGGTGCTGGCCACCCCTGTGGACCGCAGGAGCTTTACCATTGAGCCCTTTCTGATAGATAAAGCCGGCAAGCGCAGCAAGCTGTTGGTGGCGGAGGGCGAGGGGCGCCTAAGCGATCTATCCCGCTTTAACGAGCAATATTTTTCTGCCACGCTGGTGAAGCAGGATGGGTTGCATAATGCCCTTTTTGACACGGAAGGAAGACTGGTGTTTCAAACCCAGTCTAGTCTGGCAGGCTCCACCAAAACCTTGCTACTGGTAAAGAAAAATAAGTACCATTACCAGATCTTTGATTATAGCGGCAGGCTGCACTGGCAAACACCCCCCGCCAACCGGGAATTTACCAACCTGGCAGAAGCACTGCCTTTTAAAAAGCAGGTACGCCAATTTAGCTGCACCGATGCCGATGAACTGCAGAACGTTCTTGCTTCGCTGAAAAAGCTGGAGAAATTATCTATCTCCTATCTTGCTGTTGCTCAGTTGCCTGAAAGCTTGGGGCAGCTGCATCATCTACGGGAGTTGAGCATTGGTTACATGGACAAGTTGGAACGCTTGCCGGAAAGCCTTGGACAGCTACAGCAACTGGAGCGCCTAGAGGTTGCAGATTGCAAGCAGTTGCAGGGCCTGGAAGCACTCATTGAGCAATTGCCAGGACTTAAAATGGTCTACCTCATTAACCATGATCTGGCACCTGGCTTTAAGAAGCGCATGCAAAAAGAGCGCCCTCAGCTGGTATTTGATGGTTTTTCAATGGGAGAAATTGAAATTATGGAAGTAGATGTCTTCTGGGATGGCGAGGAATAGGCCTTTTCAGGCAAATGGCTTCTCCTGCTTCCAGGCAGTCAGTAAGTGTCCCGCTTTGCCCTCAAAAGGGTCGGCAGGAGGCATGGGCACCTTTGCAATTGCTTTTTTCTTTTCCTCCGGATCATCCTTTTTGGTGCAGACATCATAGTCTTCCTGCCCTTGGGGGTAGGCGCCGATCACCCCAAAATCTTCTGAAGCCCAGGTGCAGCAGTGGCCAACCCCGGCAGGAATCACCACCCCATCGCCGGCTTTTACGTCTATCTCCTCGCCACCCGGCCCGCCAAAGACCAGCCTTGCGCTGCCGCTGTAGACGCCCAGCACTTCGTGGGAGGTGCTGTGGTAATGGTGGTAGCTATAGATCCCATTGGTCCAGCTGCCGGCCCACTCATGTTCCGAAAAGCGGTCCCGAAAGAACTGTAGGGGGTCGTTTGCTGCTGCGGCTATCCCCTTGTACAGCAAAAGGGGGTAGCGGGGGTTGTTGGGGATGCGGCTCTTTGGAGCCAGATGGTGGGGGCTTACGGATGCCATAGAGGTACGGGATAGAGGTACGGGTTAGGAAGCTTAACCTTGGTAACCCCCTAACAAGCGCTCCTGTTTTTAAAAAAAGGCAGTCCCGACCCTGGGGCAGGGGCTGCAATAAATCCTTTAATACGCTCGCAGCGCCTGGCTCATGTACTTCTGCTTGGGCGCATTCAGGTAGAAGGGTACAGAGAGCATCACCGCACCGCCGATCATATAGCGCAGCGATTTTTTGTCATTTTCGCTCAGCACCACGCCGGGAGGGGTCAGTTCTTCCTCCTGATGGCTAAATGACTGGTGGAACCCTTTCACAAGCAGTGCAGTGCCCACAGCATACAGGCCCAGCTGGGTCCAGCGCAGGGCATTGGCTTTGCGGTAGTGGGCCATGGCCAGCGGACTGTCGTTCAGATCGGCCCGCAGGTTGGCCAGATTCATTTTCTTCAGCGCATCCCCATCCTTGGCGTAAAAGAAATGCCGCCAGCTGTAGCTACCGGTGTACATACCATGCTGGTGAATGTTTACATAGTAGCCATCAATACGGTCGGTTTTAATGCCCCGCTCTGCCAGCGTATTGTGGTAGGGGGCGGGCATGCGCCGGAAGTGGCGGAACCGGCCCTTTTCCGGATCATAGCCCTCCACAACCTGAATGTCTCTGATAAGGATCTTCTGATCCTTTTTCAGGGGGTTTAGCTGAATGTGCGGCTGGTTAAAGAGTGTAGGGGTGTTAATAATGCCCACGTAACTGGTCCGGAGCGTATCGCCATTGTTCAGCACGATGGTGATGCCACTGCCCTGGGCAAAAACGGCCAGCGGCAGGGCCAGCAGGAGGGAGAAAATAAGCTTTTTCATAAGGAGAGGAGTAAGCGCGTTATCTATGGAGTGTGCACTCTAACGAGCGTGTGAAACAAAGAGTTTAGGAACAAATGAGCTGCTGCCTTCATCAGTCATACGCAGCCTCAGGGCTAGTTGCGGGCTTCTTCGTCCTGTCCGGGACGGATCAGCTCAAATTCTACCCGGCGGTTCAGTTTTTTGTCGGCAGCGGTTTTTTCCTCCACAATAGGTTTGGTGCTGCCATAGCCAATGGCTTTTACCTGCGCCGGGTTTACACTGGCAAATTCCACCAGGTACTCCATAATGGCCAGGGCCCGCTTCTGGGAGAGCTGCTTGTTCTGCTCTTCGTTGCCATCGGAATCGGTATGGCCCGAGATGGTCAGGTTTACCTCCGGATGGTCAATCAGGAAGTTAGCCAGCTTGTTCAGGTCCGGGTACATGGCCGGGGTAACGGTGTAGCTACCACTAGCAAAGTCGATGGTGGTAAACTCCAGCTTTTTGGTGATGCTCTGGGTGCTGCGCTCTATCTCGGTATCGCCCTCCAGATAAAACAACTCTTCGATCCGGAAGAAATCATCGCCCTGGATAATGAGCAGGTAGTTGCGGTCTTTGATCAGATCGAACTCAAAGGTGCCGTTGGGCCGCAGGTATTTCGGCTCGATCTCCACCCCCTTGTCCAGGTCGATGATGCCCACAATGCCCTTTAGCGGCAGGCCGGAATCAGCATCCTTCAGCGAGCCCTTGAACTTGGTGGTGGCCAGCGGCTGGGCGCCCATGGGCAGCGGAAAGGAGTAAAGGTCCAGGTTTTCATCTTATCCTGCTTGCTGGCCGCATAATAGAGGTCCCGGGCTTCGGAATCGATGGTAAAGTAAAACTCGCTGCCGGCCCCATTCACCAGCGGGCCAATGTTGATGGGCTCACCCCAGCGGCCCCATTTCCAGTAGCTTTTAAAGATATCGAACTCCCCGAAGTTGAGGTTCTGGCCATTGGAGCTAAAGTAGAGGATGTTGTAGCGGGGGTGAATAAAGGGGCTCACCTCGCTGTGGCGGGTATTGACCACCGGGCCTGCATTTCTGGCAGGGCCCCATTCGCCGCTGCGGCTGCGCACCGAATACCAGATGTCTGACATGCCAAAGCCGCCGATGCGGTCGGAGGCAAAATAGAGGGTGTCTTCTGTTTGGGAAAGGGAGGGATGCGAGTCCCAGGCAATGGAATTGAGGTTTGCACCCAGGTTTTTTACCCCGCCCCAACGACCATCGGGCTGCTGGCTGGCCATAAACAGATCGCAGCTGCCATAGCTATCGGGGCTGTCGCAGCGGCTGAAGTAAATGGTTTTGCCATCGCGGCTAATGGTGGCCGAGCCTTCGTTGAATTGGCTGTTGATGCCCTCCAGGGGTTCTGCCTCGCTCCAGACCCCAT
This sequence comes from Cesiribacter andamanensis AMV16, assembly GCF_000348925.1. Taxonomy (GTDB): domain Bacteria; phylum Bacteroidota; class Bacteroidia; order Cytophagales; family Cyclobacteriaceae; genus Cesiribacter; species Cesiribacter andamanensis. The sequence continues at coordinate 14,659 of NZ_AODQ01000078.1, forward strand.
CCTGCAGTTCGCTGAAATAAAGGTCTTCGTTCACCGTTTTCTTGATGCCTACCTGCTGCACATTGCGCTTGGAGGTCAGGATCATGAGGGTGTTCTGGAAGTTGAGTGTAGGGCCGTAATCTTCCATATAGGAGTTTACATTCTCACCCATGTTCAGCAGCACCGAGCGGGGCGGCATGAGCGTATCTACCTGCCGGCGGTAGTCTACCAGCTCATAATAATACTCCAGGGGCACATACAAGTCTGCCTCGTTTTTGTTAAGTTCGTTATAGTGCAGTTCTATGGTGCGCAGGTCAATATCACTGCGGTGGTGTTTGAGCACCAGGCGATAGTACATGCGGGCTTCATCGGGATTGCCTACAAGTTCAGAGAGCTTGGCCAGGCGCCAGAGGTAATAGGTGTCTTTGTAGAAGTTCTGAATGCCGAAGTTATTTACATACGCCTTCAGTGCTTTGTACAGGGCTGGCCAGTCCTGCTTCTGCTCCAGCCGCTTGATCTGGTCCAGCTTTTTGGCGTCGCTGTAATAGGCCGTGCGGTTCACATTCTTGAACAGGGGAATGGGCAGGTTGCGCACATCGGTGGTATCTTGCTGCAGCTGCGCCCGTGCTGTCAGTCCCGGGGCAAGCCAGGCTGTCAGGCACAGTGACAGACAGGAAAGAATGCGGAAAATATTTTTCATTTCTAAATCTCCACTAGCACCAACGAGTGCGTATCTCAACGACGCCACGTACAATGAATTGCCCCAATTATGCAAAAATACGCTTTTTCTTTGTATTTTTGGCATTTGCCTTGCAGAAAGTAGGAAAGCCTGCGGATACAGGTTTTTTGTGAAATTGGTGCCATTGTGGCACAAATACAAATGTGAATGAGTAACAATTATAGCCCCTTAAAGGGGACCATCGTTTTTGACGATTATAGCAGCGAAGATTCTGACGACCTGGTGCAGCTGATCACTCCCGATGCCGGGGGCGAGCTGGACGATAAGAGCATTCCGGACGAGCTGCCCATTCTGCCTGTTCGCAACACCGTGCTCTTTCCCGGAGTGGTACTGCCCATAACGGTAGGGCGGCAGAAATCCATTAAGCTGGTAAAGGAATCCTATAAAAAGGAACGCCTGGTAGGGGTAGTGGCCCAGAAAAAGGATACCTCCGAAGAGCCGGCCTTTGACGAGATCTACAAGACCGGCACCATTGCCAAGATCATTAAAATGCTGGTGCTGCCCGATGGCAATACCACCATCATTATCCAGGGCAAGCAGCGCTTTGCCATTACCGAACCGGTGCAGGAAGACCCCTACCTGAAGGCCAAGGTGCGCCTGATCAAGGAGAAATTTCCGGCCCGGGAAAGCAAGGAAACCAAAGCGCTGGTAACTTCCCTGAAGGATGCCGCTGCCAAGATCATCGAGCTCAATCCCGAGATCCCCCAGGAGGCCCAGGTGGCGCTGGACAATATTGAAAGCACCCCCTTCCTGACGCATTTTCTCTCCTCCAACATCAATGCCGAGGTAGCCGATAAGCAAAAGCTGCTGGAGATCGACGATGGCATCCGCCGCGCTACCCTGCTGCTCAAATACATGCTCAAGGACATTCAGATGCTGGAGATCAAGCAGGAGATCCACCAGAAGGTGCATACCGACATCGACCAGCAGCAGCGCGATTATTACCTGCGCCAGCAGATAAAAGTGCTGCAGGATGAGCTGGGCCAGGACTCGCCCGATCAGGAAGTGGAGGCCTTGCGCCTGCGCGGTGCCAAAAAGAAATGGCCCGAAAAGGTAGCCAAGCATTTCAATAAGGAACTGGACAAGGTACTGCGCATGAACCCCATGGCCGCCGAGTACCCCGTAGCCCTATCCTACTCCGAGCTATTGGTAGAACTGCCCTGGCAGGAGTATACCAAAGACAATTTTGACCTGCAGCGGGCCCGTAAAGTGCTCGACAAAGACCACCATGGCCTGGAAAAGGTAAAGGAGCGCATTCTGGAATACCTGGCTGTGCTCAAACTGAAGCAGGACATGAAAGCGCCCATCCTGTGCCTCTACGGCCCTCCCGGTGTAGGCAAAACCTCCCTGGGCAAGTCGGTGGCTAAGGCCCTGGGGCGCGAATACGTGCGCATGAGCCTGGGCGGCGTGCATGACGAGGCCGAGATCCGCGGCCACCGCAAGACCTATGTGGGCGCCATGCCGGGCAAAATTGTGCAGAACATCAAAAAAGCAGGCTCCTCTAACCCGGTATTTATTCTGGATGAGATCGATAAGGTAAGCTCCGACTTCAGGGGCGACCCCTCCTCGGCCCTGCTGGAGGTACTGGACCCTGAGCAGAACGATTCCTTCCAGGACAATTACCTGGAGGTGGAGTACGATCTGAGCAAGGTGCTCTTTATTGCCACTGCCAACTCGCTTGATACCATACAGCCGGCCCTGCGGGACCGGATGGAGATCATAGAAGTAACCGGCTATACGCTGGAAGAAAAACTGCAGATCGCCAAAAAACACCTCATTCCCAAGCAGAAAAAGGAGAATGGGGTAGGCCTAAAACTGCTGCAGATCACCGACGAAGCCATCTCGGCCATCATAGAGGGCTATACCCGGGAGTCGGGTGTGCGCCACCTGGAGCGGCAGCTGGGCAAGGTGGTGCGCTATGCAGCCAAGTCCATTGCCATGGAGCAGGAGTACCATAAAAAGGTATTGCCCAAGCACCTGAAAGAGATCCTTGGTCCCGAGATCTTCGATAATGAAGAATACCAGGAGCATGACTATGCCGGCGTGGTTACGGGCCTGGCCTGGACCCAGTTTGGCGGCGAAATCCTCTTTATCGAAAGCAGCCTGAGCAAGGGCAAAGGCAAGCTTACCCTAAGCGGCAAGCTGGGCGATGTAATGAAGGAATCGGCCATGGCCGCCCTGAGCTACATCCGGGCCAATGCCGAAGAGATTGGCATTGATTACCGCCTCTTTGACAAGTATGACCTGCACGTGCATGTGCCGGCCGGTGCGGTACCCAAAGACGGGCCCAGTGCGGGCATTACCATGCTTACCTCCATGGCCTCGGCCTTTACGCAGCGCAAGGTGCGGGACAAGCTGGCCATGACGGGCGAGATTACCCTGCGTGGCAAAGTGCTGCCGGTGGGGGGCATTAAGGAAAAACTGCTGGCCGCCAAGCGGGCCGGCATTACCGATCTGATCTTCTGCTATAAAAACCGCAAGGATATTGAGGAGATCAACCAGCGCTACCTCAAGGGCCTGAACATTCACTATGTGGACCGGGCCGATGAAGTGCTGCAGATTGCCCTGATGCCCCAGAAGGTAAAAGGAGCGCGCCAGTTTGAGCTGGAAGACGTTAAAAAAGATTAAGTTGAAAAAAGGGCGTTCGCTGCTGTTGGTAGGGGAGCCCTTTCTTTTTAGAGATAGTGCCCATACGCCTGTTTGCTCTTATTTTTCTGCTGCTGGGGGGTGCCCGGGCAAACGCCCAGATTGGCGGCCGGCATTCCTTTGCCTTTTTGGATCTGCCCCCTACGGCAGCCGTAAGTGCCCTGGGCGGCGCCACTACGGCCGCTCCCCACGGGCTGGGCTTCTGGCAATACAATCCGGCCCTGGCCGATTCTGCCAGTGCAGGGGTGCTTTCCCTGGGCTACCTTCCCTGGTTTGCCGATATCCGCCAGCTGCAGCTGGGCTATGCACAGCCCTTTAAAGGGGGATATCTGCTGGGAGGGGTACAGTACCTTAGCTACGGGCAGCTGGAGGGCTATGATCCCAGCGGGGCGCCGGAAGGCCGCTTTTCGGCCAGCGACTGGGCTATTTCGGGGGGCTATACCCATCAGTTCGGCCCCTTTGCGGCGGGCGGGCTGCTGCGCTGGGCCTCCTCTGGCATCGCCGGCTACCGGGCCTCGGCCTTGCTGCTGGATGCCGGAGGGCGCTTTCGCCACCCGCAAAAAGACCTTACAGTAGCCTTTTTGATCCGCAACCTTGGTGCAGGCATTGGCCGTTATGCAGAAGAGGTCACTGAGTTGCCGCTTGATGTGCAGCTGGGTGTTTCCTATAAGCCGCAGTTTATGCCTTTTCGCTTTTACCTGCAGGCGCATCACCTGCAGCAGCCCCGGCTGACGCAGGGGAGCAACAAAGAAGATGTTGCACTGTTTGCTAAGGTACTGCGGCATGTGAGCCTGGGTACCGAGCTGGTGCTGAGCCGCCAGGTGCAGCTGCGCCTGGGCTACAACTACCTGCGCCGCCAGGAGCTGAAGCTTCCCGAAGCGGCAGGAGGCGCCGGCCTTTCGGCCGGGCTGAGTGTAGGTGGCAAGCGCTTCCGTTTTGATGTGAGCCGGGCCTGGTACCATGCCGTAGGCGGCAGAAACCAGCTGAACCTGGCCCTGAATATGAATAATTTGCTATAGCTGGGGGTTTTCATGAACTGCCTCCTGCTTATTATAGCGTATAGACTTTAATTTTTATGCTGAACGAATCATCTTATCTGACTCCCCGCGAGATCGTTGCCGAGCTCGATAAATACATCATAGGCCAGAACGATGCCAAACGCAACGTGGCCATTGCCCTGCGTAACCGCTGGCGGCGCATGAATGTGCAAAGCGAGATCCAGGGCGAAATTGTGCCCAATAATATTCTGATGATTGGCGCCACCGGCGTGGGCAAGACCGAAATAGCCCGCCGCCTGGCCAAAATTGCCGATGCCCCCTTTACCAAGGTAGAAGCCTCTAAATTTACCGAAGTAGGCTATGTGGGCCGCGATGTGGAAAGCATGGTGCGGGACCTGGTAGACCAGTCGGTAAACCTGGTGAAGCTGCGCAAGCAGGAGGATGTGAAGGAAAGAGCCGAGCGCATGGTAGAAGATGCCATCCTGGACATTCTGATCCCCCCTGTAAAGGGTGCCGCAGGCCGCAGCTCGGGCGGCTTTACCATAGAGCAGCCCGATAGTGACCAGATGCCCACTACCGATGAGGAGCTGAACGAACGCACCCGGGAGCGCTTCCGGGATAAGCTGCGGGCCGGCGAGCTGGACGAGCGTAAGATTGAGATCAACATCAAAAAATCGGCTGCCTCCAACATTGGCATGGTTGGCGGCGGCATGATGGACGAGATGAGCATGATGAACCTGCAGGAAATGCTCTCCAACATGATGCCCAAAAAGAGCAAAAAGCGCAAGGTGAGCATTGCCGAAGCGCGCAAGCTGCTGATGGAAGAAGAAGCTGCCAAGCTCATTGATATGGATGAGGTGAAGGAAGAAGCCATCCGCAAGGCCGAAAATACGGGCATCATCTTCATTGATGAGATCGATAAGGTTGCCTCCAGCTCGGGCAGCGGCAAAAGCGGCCCCGATGTAAGCCGGGAGGGGGTGCAGCGCGATCTGCTGCCCATTGTGGAAGGCAGCAGTGTGACCACCAAGCATGGGGTGATCAATACCGATCATATCCTGTTCATCGCCGCCGGGGCTTTCCATGTAGCCAAGCCCAGCGACCTCATCCCTGAGCTGCAGGGCCGCTTCCCCATCCGGGTAGAGCTGGAAAACCTGACCGAAGACGATTTCTACCACATCCTGAAGGAGCCCAAAAATGCCCTTACCAAGCAGTACGAGGCGCTCTTCGATTCAGAAGGGGTACGGCTGGAATACCAGGACGAGTCCCTTCGGGAACTGGCCCGCATGGCTTTCCGCCTTAATGCCGAGGTAGAGAACATTGGCGCCCGCCGCCTGCATACGGTCATGAGCCAGCTGCTCAATGATTTTCTCTTTGATGTGCCGGATAAGATCGGCCCCAATGCCCAGATCGTTATTACCCCCGATATGGTGCGGGAACGCCTGAGCAAACTGGTACAGAACAAAGACCTGAGTCAGTATATTTTATAAGGTATGGGGTATGGGGTGTCAGGTACGAGGAAGAATAGGGAGCGCAAGCGTTAATACGTTCAGGCTTCATACCACGCAGTGGCCGCCCCATACCCCACCCCTCATGCCCCATACCTGATACCCCATACCCCTATATGAAACACGCCTATATTACCGGCACCAGCCGGGGCATTGGAAAAGCACTGGCCGAGCTGCTGCTACAGGAAGGCTGGACCGTTACGGGCATTTCCCGCAGCAGAAGCCTGGAACATGCAAACTACCGGCATGTGGAGGCCGATCTGAGCGGCCCCTGGCAGGAGTGGCTGCCCCGCATCTTTGCCGAGCATGGCGAGGGGGATCGGCTGGCCCTGATCAATAATGCCGGCACCCTCGGGGTGGTCGGCTATATGGGGGCGCTGCCGCCTGAGGCGCTGGCCGGCGCGCTGGCGCTTAACAGTACGGCTCCCTCTCTGCTCACCAATGAGTTTCTGAAACGCTACCCCCGGCAGGAAAAGCTGGTGCTGAATGTAAGCAGCGGAGCCGGTCAGTATCCGGTAGATGGCTGGGGACCCTATTGCAGCAGCAAGGCGGCCCTGGACATGCTCAGTGAGGTAACAGCCCATGAGGCAGCGCTGGCCAAGCGCTACAACCTGCATGTATTCTCCGTATCGCCCGGCGTGGTCGATACCGCCATGCAGGAGCAGATCCGCCAGACCGAAAAGAGCGCTTTTAGCCGCATTGCCTACTTTCTGGACCTGAAAAGGGGCAGCCGGCTGGCCAATCCGCAGGAGGTGGCCCGGCAGATGCTACCCCTCATCGAGCACCCCGACGAGTACCAGGGAGTAAAGCAGGATGTGCGCAAGCTCTAGCAGCTAACCAAAAGCCAGGCTGCTGCGTATGGAGGTATAAGTTGAAGCACACCACCTTGAAACTACCTTATATTTTTCTGTCTCTGTTGCTGCTGTGCGGAGCACCGGCGCTTGCCCAGAAGGCAAAGGGGGAAGATAGCCTGCGGGTACGCAGTGGGAATTTTTACTACTATCCCAAAATGTTTGCCGTGCGCCTGATCTACCAGGAGCGCCGCTTGCCTCTGACCTTAAGTCCGCTAAGCGATGGTCGGGAGGCCTCCTATCAACCCAATAGTAACCGTTCCATTGGAATTGGGGGAGCACTGGTAGGAATTAGTTTTTCGGTTTCCATGGCGCTGCCAAAGCCGTTTCAGCGCGATCCCGAGCTGTATGGCAGCACCACGCAGCGTGATTTGCGGCTCAATGCCTTTGCCAAGCGCCTGGGTCTGCAGCTGGACCGTCAGGATTACCAGGGCTATTACCTTAATAATGTAAACCAGCTGGACCCTGCCTGGAAGAGTCAGGATGGCTTCCCGCTGCGCTCCGACCTGCGCACCCGCCGCCTGGGGGTAGGCATATCCTATCTGCTGCGGCCCGATCAGTTCGCCTATAGCGTGGCCTTTAATAATATTCGTCGGCAGCGGATAGGGGGGGACGTTCTTTTTTCAGGTCTATGCTGGCCGCCTATGGGTGCAGGGCGACTCCCTGCTGCTG
>NZ_AODQ01000079.1 GCF_000348925.1 Cesiribacter andamanensis AMV16
TGCCAGCAGCCAATGGAAATGCTGCCGCCGGCAGGCGTAAATTTTATGGCATTGGAGATGAGGTTGCGCAGCACCAGGTGCAGGTGCTGATAATCGGCCCAGGCGGTAAGCCCGGGAGAAAGCTCATGGCTCAGGGAAACTCCCTTTTGTAAGGCAAGCGGTTTTAACAGGCCAATGACCTCTGGTATCAGAGTCTGCAGGCTTAGGGACTCCGGCCTGGGCTTAATGCCCTGCATTTGCGAGAGCGACCAGAGCAGCAGGTTGTTAAGGGTTGCATTCAGAAGTGTGGCCTGCCGTTCCAGTTTGCCCGTTAGCTGGTAAAACTCTTGCTGGCTCAGGAGTTTATTATTTACCAGCGACAATACCCCCAGCAGCGAATTCAGGGGGCTTTTCAGATCGTGGCTGATAATGGAAAGAAGTTTGGTCTGGGTGCTGTTCAGCTTTAATAATTCCTTTTGGTACTGGCGGGCAAGGCTGTAAAAAAAATCGGCAAAGATGCTGGTAAGCGTAATGGCAATGAGCAAATAGATGGGATATACTACAGTAAGTACGTGTGGCGGGTAGGGTTGCAGGGGTTCCTGCAGGCTGCTCATGGCTAGAACAAACAAAATTAGCAGCACCAGCACCGTCAGGTGTATATAGCTGCTTCGGGTTCGGTAAAAGAAGATATGGGCCAGCAGTATAGTGGGGATGGAGAGGAATAATATACCACTGTCCAAGCCCCTGATTAGCGAGATCAGCAGCATAATGCCATACAGGAGTATTAATAAAAAATGCCGGGCATGGCTGTGTTTTCCTTTTTTATTCAGGTAAAATATAAGGGGTAATAAAAGAGAGCTCAGCAGCAGAACGGGAATGGTAAACCTGTTGATTAGGGCCAGGGGGAGCAGAATAAAGTTTACAATGCCAAATACCACCAGTGTGGCTTTGTTGCTTAGTCGCACCAGGCCCTGCTCAAAGGAGTTGGTAGCCAGCATAGCCCCAATGCCGGAAAGCGTCTTCAACATTTTTTTAGATGACCAGGCTGCATGCTTCCTACAGGGATTTGGAAAGCCTTAATTCCTACCTAAAGTAAGTTATGCCTTACTATCTTCCTATTCCTTTAAATATAGAAAAGATGAGCTTAATGCCTGATAATCAGCAAAATTAAATTTTGATTAGCCTCCCTTGGCCGGGTAGGTATGCCTGCACCCATAGCCAACAAATGATGTAAATAAACTAGCTCCATCTGTTGACTCTAATCCGCTTCTTTACCACCTTTGTTCTGAAACTGACTGACCGGTCAACCAAAAATTTGTTTTGGGTTCAAAACGTATGTATGTCAGCCGAAAAGTAAAAACAGATGTCGCCCAGAACCCCCCATCAGAATAAAGAAATCCGAAAAGAGCGCCGGGAACAAATTCTGGAAACGGCCCTGCGCCTTTTTGCCGAAGGGGGCTATGCTGCTACCAGCATCAGCAAAATTGCCAGTGAGGCCGGGGTAGCCAAGGGGCTTATTTACAATTATTTTCCCAGCAAGGAAGCACTGCTAGAACAGATCATACACCTGGCCATGGAGAAAATGGCAGGGGTCTTCACCATTCTGCATCAGCAGGATAAACCGGAAGCAACTATCAAAGAGCTGCTGTACTATCTGCGGGATGCGCTGAAACAGGAGTTTCTGTTCTTAAAATTCTACAGCATGCTTGGCCCCCAGCTCTACGATAAACAGGAATTGCTGGAGACCTTTGCGGACCAAATGCAGGACTGGTACAGCAGCATGCATGCCCTAATGGCTGCCCTGGGTTATCAAAACCCGGAGCTGGAAACGCTTAAGTTCAGTGCCACCACCGATGGCATTACCCGCAACTATATTCTGATGAAAGAAGCTTACCCGCTGGATGCCATGATCGACTACCTGGTAGACAGCTACCAAAAGAATTTACCCTCATGAAAACCTTCACTACCCTGCTGGCCCTGCTGCTGCTGGCAACCGGGCCGCTTACGGCCCAGACCGCTACTGAAATTGTGCGCCTGGCCGATGAGAAAATGAAAGGCGAGAGCTCCATAGGTACCTTTACCATGGAAATTGTGCGCCCCAGCTGGAAGCGCAGCATTAGCATGAAAAGCTGGACCAGGGGAACCGATTACTCTCTTACCCTCATCACCGCCCCGGCTGCCGAAAAAGGAAAAGCCTTTCTGATGCGGCAGAACGAGATCTGGAACTGGGTGCCTACCGTAGACCGGGTCATCAAACTACCCCCTTCCATGATGATGCAGTCCTGGATGGGCTCCGATTTTACCAATGATGATCTGGTGAAGCAATCCTCCATCGTTACCGACTATACCCATACGCTGGTGGGTGAAGAGAAGATCGAGGGGCGGGAGGCCTGGATCATTGAGCTGCGGCCCCGGCCCGATGCCCCGGTGGTCTGGGGCAAGATCCGCGCCTGGATCACCAAAGGGGACTACCTGCAGCTAAAGGCCGAGTATTATGATGAAGATGATTTTCTGATCAACACCCTGCTGGCCTCACAGATCAAAACCCTGGGCGGGCGGGAAATTCCCAGCCGCCTGGAGATGATCCCCGATGGCAAGCCGGGCCATAAAACGGTGCTCATCTACCGGGAGATTCAGTTCAACCAGGAGATCCCCGACAGCTTCTTTAGTCTGCAAAACCTTAAACGTGTGCAATAGCCATGTTGTACCCCAAAATTGCCTGGCGAAACCTGTGGCGAAACCGCCGCCGTACGCTCATCACCATCAGCTCGGTGGTAGGAGCCGTGCTGCTGGCCATTCTCATGCAGTCCATGCAGTATGGGTCCTACGAGCGCATGATCCACAACGTAAGCGGCTTTTTTATTGGCGCCATGCAGGTACAGCAGCAGGACTACTGGCAGGAGCAGACCGTTGATAACAGCCTGCCCGCCTCCGAGGCGCTGCAGCAGCAGCTGGCAGGCCTGCGCAATGTAGCGGTGGTAGCCCCCCGCCTGCAGACCTATGCGCTGGCGGCCGGCCGGGAAAAGAGCCGTGCCGCCCTGGTGCTGGGCATTGATCCGGAGCAGGAAAAGGGGCTGATGCAGCCCCAGAACAAACTGGTGGCCGGCAGCTACTTCAGTGGAGCCAACGAGCAGGCCGTGTTGCTGGGCCGGGGCCTGGCCGAGTACCTGGGGCTGCAGCCCGGCGATTCGCTGGTGCTGCTGGGCGGTGGTTACCAGGGCAGCTCGGCGGCGGGCAAATACCTGATCAAGGGGCTGGTTTCCTATGGGCTGCCGGAAATCAACAACAACATGCTCTTTCTGCCGCTGGGCAGTATGCAGGCCTTTTTGGCGGCCCCCGAGCGGCTTACGGCCTATGCCATCTCAGTGGATAAGATCAACCGCCTGCCCTCCACCGAAAGTGAGGTGCGGGAGGTGCTGCCGGCCGGGCTGCAGGTGATGAGCTGGTCAGCCATGATGCCCGAGCTTGTGCAGGCCATTGAGGCCGATGCGGCCGGCAACATCATCATGCTGGCGGTGCTCTACATGGTGGTGGGCTTTGGTATTCTGGGCACGGTGCTGATGATGACCGCCGAGCGCAGGTATGAATTTGGCGTGCTGCTCTCCATTGGCATGCCACGCGCCACGCTGGCCCTGACAGTACTGCTGGAGCTGCTGCTGATAGCGCTGATCGGGGTGGTAATTGGCGCCCTGCTGGCCATTCCCATTGTGCTCTATTTTCACCATAACCCTCTGGAGCTGAGCGGGGCTGCCGCTCAGGCCATTGAAGAAATGGGCTGGGAAGCAGTTGTTCCCTTTTCTACCGACCCCAGCCTGTTTCTCTGGCAGGCCTGCATTATATTGGCGCTCACCCTGCTGCTGGCCTTCTATCCCATGCTGCACATCTTTCGTCTCAATCCTGTTCAATCCATGCGAGAGTAGCCATGTTTACCATAATTAAAATAGCCTGGAAAAACATCTGGAGAAATCCCGGGCGCAGCCTGGTGATCATTGTATCGGTGGTGCTGGGGGTGTGGGCGTCGCTCTTTATCATTTCCTTCTCCAGTGGCATGAACGAACAGCGCATCCGCGATCTGCTGCAAAACTATACCGGCCATGTGGTGATTCAGCATCCCGACTATACCCGGGAAGCTACAGTTACTTCTGTACTGAGCGAAACGCAGCAAGCCAGGGCCCTGCTGGCCCGGCATCCGCAGGTACGGGGCTGGACGGCCCGCACCCTGGCCGCCGGCATGGCCCAAACCTCTGCAGGCAGCTATGGAGTAAAGATTCTGGGCATCGATACCCTACAGGAGCAGGGCGTCACCAACTTTCACCGCCTGCTGCAGGAGGGCGATTTTTTGCAGAGCTTTGTACGCAACCCGGTGGTGGTGGGCGAAAAGCTGGCCACTCGTTTAAAGCTGAGCCTGCGCTCCAAACTGGTGCTTAGCTTTCAGAACCTGGAAGGGGAGATCACGGCCGGAGTCTTCCGCGTATCGGGGATCTACCGCAGTAACAATTCGGTTTATGACGAAGGCCATGTGTACGTGCGCCAGGCCGATCTGCAGGCACTGCTGGGAGATTCCCAGGCCGTGCATGAACTCTTTATCCTCACAGAAGACTATGAGCAGGCCCAAGGCCTGGCCAGCAGCCTCAACGAGCAGCTGCAGCAGGACAGGGCCCGTCACTGGGCCGAAATCTCTCCGCAGCTGGCCTATATGAACGAGGCCATGCAACAGTTTTTGCTCATCTTCATCGGCATCATCGCCCTGGGGCTTACGCTGGGCATCATCAATGTAATGCTGATGGCCATCCTGGAGCGCAGCCGGGAGCTGGGCATGCTCATGGCCATTGGCATGAGCCGCCGCCGGCTTTTTGGCATGATCACCGCCGAAACCCTGCTGCTTTCCTCCGTAGGTCTGCCCCTTGGGCTGCTGCTTACGTACCTGACGTTGCAATATTTTCGGCAGCGGGGCATCGATCTGAGTGTGGTATCCGAGGGCATGGCCTCCTTTGGCTATGAAACAAGGGTGATACCCCATCTGGAAGGGGCCTATTACTGGCAGGTTGCCCTTATTATTCTGTTCACTACCCTGCTGGGATCGCTCTATCCTTCCCTGAAAGCCCTGAAGTTAAAACCGGTAGAGGCGATGCGGAGGCTATAAGGCCAGCAGAAGGGCCTGCGCTCCTGTACCGCATGGCTTCTCGCAAAGGGGGTGAGCCTCCTTTCTGCCCGGCCCCCCGACCCCTAAAAAAAACAGCAAGCAAGACAGTAGCACTATGGCAATCATTCAGCTAAGCAACATCAGCAAAACCTATCAGGAAACCAAGGTGCCGGTGCACGCGCTCAACGGCATTAGCCTGGAAATTGAAAAGGAGGAGTTTACGGCCATTGTGGGCCCCTCGGGATGCGGCAAAACCACGCTGCTCAACCTTATTGGCGGGCTGGACCATCCCAGCTCCGGCAGGGTAGTACTGGATGGCACCGACATTACCCGGCTAAAAGACAGCCGGCTCATTGATTTTCGGTTGCACAAGATCGGCTTTGTGTTTCAGGCCTATAACCTCATACCGGTGCTGACGGCCCTGGAAAATGTGAGCTTTATCATGCAGCTGCAGGGCCGGCCTGAGAAAGAAATACGGGAGCGTGCCCGGCGGCTGCTGGAGCATGTAGGCCTGGGCGATCGGATGCACAACCGGCCCAATGAGCTCTCCGGAGGACAGCAGCAGCGTGTGGCCGTAGCCCGGGCGCTGGCCTCCCGGCCGGTTTTTGTGCTGGCCGATGAGCCCACCGCCAACCTGGACTCCAGCGCAACGGCCAGGCTGCTGGATATGATGGCGCAGCTGAACCGGGAAGAGGGCATGACCTTTCTGTTCAGCACCCATGATCACCGGGTCATTGAGCGGGCCCGGCGGGTAATAACGCTGGAGGATGGCAAGGTGGTAAGCGATACCAAATCCCTGCAGTATGAAGCCCGATAAGCGGTTCACCGGCTTTTTGTGCCTCCTGCTGCTGGCAGTACCCTGTCTGGCAGGGGCCCAGGAAGCCGATACGCTTGGCGCCTTTCCGGAAGAAAAAACACCCCTTGTGCGGCTGGATGGGTATGTAAAGGAGCTGGCCATGCTCAGCTTTACCAACCAGCTCACCAATGTTCAGTATGATAATATCATTCACAGCCGCCTGAACTCCCATTGGACCTTTGGACCCAGGCTCACCGGCAAAGCCGATTTGCGGGTACGCCTCTTTAACGGCAGCACCGTACGCAACACCCCCGGCTACGGAGGGGTTCTGGGAGAAGACCAGGGGGTGATGGACCTGAGCTGGGTGCCCCTTGATCAGCCGCAGGCCCTGCTGCATGCCCAGATAGACCGTCTCTACCTGGACTGGGAAGAAGAAAAATGGAGCCTGCGGGCCGGCCGGCAGCGGGTAAACTGGGGCAAGACCTATGTTTGGAACCCCAACGACCTCTTCAATGCCTTTGCCTACCTGGATTTTGATTATGAAGAACGCCCCGGGGCCGATGCCATCCGCTTTCAGTACTATAGTTCCTTTGCCTCCGGCTATGAGCTGGCATACCAGCCCCATCGGGACTGGTCCAGAAGTATAGTAGGGGGTATGTACCGCGGCAATTACAAGGGCTATGATTACCAGCTGCTGGCCGCACATTACCGGCAGGAGCTGGCCCTGGGTGGGGGATGGGCGGGCAATATCAAAACGCTGGGCTTCAAAGGAGAAGCCACCTACTTCCGGTCGGAGGGCCGCTTTCTGAAAGAGCCCGGCTATTTGCTGGCCTCCATGGGGCTTGATTATGCCTTTTCCAATTCTCTTTATGTGCAGGCAGAGGGACTCTACAATGGCAGTCCCCTGGTGCGCCAGCCAGGGGTAGGGCTGTTTGGCAGCAGCCAGATTGCCGCCAACAATCTTTTTCCCTCCCGGGCGGCCCTTTTTCTGAATGCCAGCTATCCGCTGCACCCGCTGGTGGCGGTTTCGCTGGGGGGCATTCAGGGCTTTGAGCAGGATCTTCGCATCATTATCCCATCCGTAACTGTTTCCATTAGAGAAAACCTTGCCTTTCTGCTGATGGCCCAATTACTTCAGGCCCGGGAGCTGCGGGAGCTCAGGCTGAACCAGAATTTTTTATTTGGCCGGATAAAATGGTCTTTTTAGCCCCATGCACACCCGTACGATACCCCCTGTTTCGCATTCCTTCTCCCAAGCACCCATGCCTTGGCAGACCCTTTAAAAAAAATTATTTCTAAATCTTGTTGATTTACTAAACAGTGTTCAGTATGTTTGTGCTGTATACAATCTGCTATGGGAACCAAAGAACGGAAAGAGCGGGAACGGGAAGAATTAAGCGGGCTTATTCTGGCAGCCGCCCGGGAGATCTTCCTGGAGAAGGGTTATGAGCAAACCAGCATCCGGAACATAGCCGACCGTATTGAATATAGCCCCGGTACTATTTATCTCTATTATAAAGATAAAGATTCCATCTTTCATGCCCTGCAGCAGGAAGGGTTCAGCCGTTTTGGCCAGCAGATGATGGTGCTGCAGGCTGTAGCAGATCCCTATGAGCGCTTGAAAGCCATGGGGAGGGTTTACCTGAAGTTTGCCAAGGAAAATCCCGATTATTACGATCTGATGTTTGTAATACGGGCTCCCATGAAAGTTTTGGATGATGAGGAATGCTGGAACGAAGGTCAAAATTCCTTTAATTTTCTGGTAAGCGTGGTAGCCGAATGCAAAGAGCATGGCCGCTTTGCGTGCTGCGATCCGGAAGAACTGGCGTATGTTATCTGGTCTACCCTGCATGGTATGGTAACGCTCGATATCCGGGGGCGCTGCCGGGTGGTGAGCGATGAGAAGCGGGAAGACATTGAAGAGCGGGGTTTTAAAGCGCTCCTTCATCTGCTTTCCCATATTTAGATCCCCTGTTTCAGGTGCTGCTCTCAGGAGCAGATTTTTTTGCCCTTAAACTGAACACTGTTCATAATAACCACACCGTTAATCAACATGAAATCCCCCATCCCTTTACCCCCATTTTTTGCCGTTCTGCTAGTCTTGATGGCCGGCGCATTGCAGGCGCAATCCCCTTTGGACGCCTATGTGCAGCAGGGGCTGCACAGCAACCTGCTGCTGCAGCAAAAACACCTTGGCCTGGAGAAGGCCCAGTATTCCCTCAAGGCGGCCAGCAGCCTGTTTATGCCCTCAGTAGGGCTTAGCGGCACCTATACCCACGGGCAGGGGGGGCGTACCATTGCCATCCCCGTAGGCGATATGCTCAACCCGGTGTATGCTACCCTTAACCAGCTTACCGAGAGCCAGCATTTTCCCCAGATCGAAAATGTGGAACAAAGCTTTTTTCCCCGCCACTTTTACGATGTACGCATGCGCACCAGCATGCCCCTGCTGAACACCAGCCTGCAGCACAACCGCAGCATCCGGCAGGAGCAGCTGCAGCTGCAGGAGTGGGAAGTAAAGATTTATGAGCGGGAGCTGATTCTCCACATCAAGCAGGCCTACTGGGGCTACCTGAGTGCTCTGGAGGCCGTTAGAATCTGGGAAAGTGCGTTGGAGCTGGTACAGAAAAACCTGGCTGTTAATGAATCGCTGCTGCGCAACGGCAGCGGACTGCCCGCATCGGTGCTGCGGGCCCAAAGTGAGCTGGAAGGGGTAAAGGCCCAGCTGCTGGAGGCCCAAAATAAGGCCCACACCGCCCAGCGCTACTTTAACTTTTTGCTGAATCGGGACCAGACCAGTGCCATTGAGGCGGTAGAACGCCCAGATGAAAGGCTGGAAAAGATTCCCCAGTTGCTGCTGCAGGCCGAAGGGGAGGAGGGAGGTAGCCGGGAAGAGCTGCAGCAGCTGCGTACCGGTGAGCGCCTGCAGAGCAGCCTGCTGCGCCTCAGCCAGCAGCAGGGGGTGCCTACCGTGGGTGCTTTTCTGGACCTTGGCCTGCAAGCCGAGAACATGGCCTATACCAAACAGGCCCCTTATTTCCTGATGGGACTTTCCCTGGATATGCCCCTTTTCTCCGGCTTCCGCAACCGCTATGAGGTACGCCAGGCCCGGCTGGACCTGAAAAGCAGCCAGTTGCAGCTGGACCATACCCGGCAGCAGCTGCAGCTGGCCGCCAGGACAGCGCGCAACGAGCTGGCCACTGCCTACCAGCACCAGGCCGCCGCCCGCCAGCGGCTGATAGCCGCCACCAGTTACTTTCGCCTGCTGGAGCGGGGCTATGCCGAAGGCACCTATTCCCTCATTGAGTTTATTGATGCCCGCAACCAGCTTACCAGCGCCCAGCTGCAGCAAAGCATTACCACCTACCAGGTGCTGAGCGCTCTGGCCCAGTACGAGCGGCAAACCGCCCACACTACCCAACATCCCTAAGCCATTTTACCTTTTTATCATGAAATCCCTATCCCTATCTACCCTTTTGCTCCTGTTGGCCGGTCTGCTGCTACAGGCCTGCAACAGTGCCGAAAGCAGCACCCCGCTACCCACTGCCGGCGAGGCCATTCCCGTAACCCTGCTTGCCCTGCAACAGCAGCACGTGCAGCAGCCCATCACCGCCTCGGGCCAGTTTACCACGGACGATGAAACAGTACTTTCCTTTAAAACCGGTGGCATTGTACGCCAGGTGCTGGTAAAGGAAGGCGAGCGGGTACGCCGCGGCCAGCTGCTGGCTACCCTGGACCTTACCGAAATACAGGCAGGGGTTCAACAGGCCGAGCTGGGGTATGAAAAAGCCAAACGCGACTTTGCCCGGGCGCAAAACCTCTACCGCGACAGCGTGGCAACACTGGAGCAGTACCAGAATGCCCAAACCGGCCTGGCCCTGGCCGAGCAGCAACTAAGGGCAGCCCGCTTTAACCTGGGCTTTTCCGAAATACGGGCGGTGGCCGATGGTTTCGTGCTGAAGCGGCTGGTCAATCCCGGCCAGCTGGTTGCCTCCGGGGCTGCCGTGCTGCGCACCAATGGGGCCGGCAGGGGGGAGTGGCTTTTTCGCATTTCCCTAAGCGATAAAGATTGGGCTCGGGTAGAGGTGGGCGATAGCGCCAGCCTGCAGACCGATGCCCTTCCCGGCCACACACTACAGGCCCTGGTGGTGCGCAAAGCCGAAGGGGTAGACCCCCAAAGCGGCGCGTTTGGCCTGGAGCTAAAGGTGCTGAATCCGCCCGCGCGTCGGCTGGCGTCCGGCCTTTTTGGTACCGCCCAGCTGCGCCCCTCCCACAGCAGCACCCTCTGGCGCATACCCCACGAAGCGCTGCTGGATGGCCATGCCAGCAAGGGCTGGGTGTTTATCACCAAAGACAATAAACGGGCGCAAAAAGTAGCCGTTTCCCTGGCCGGGCTGGATGGCCAGTGGGTGTACGTTAGCAGCGGCCTGGAAGGCGCCCAATCGCTCATTACCCGGGGCAGCGCTTACCTCACCGATAGTTCTCTCATCATCCCTCAACAACCCTAAGCCATGAAAATAGCAACCTACGCCGTTAAGAATTACCAGTTTACGCTGGTGATCTTTCTGATGATTGTGGCGCTGGGCGTTACAACCCTGCTCACCATGTCCCGCAGCGAAGATCCGGAGATCCGGGCCCCGCAATTTCCCATTGTTATTATCTATCCCGGCACCAGCCCGCAGGATATGGAAGAGCTGGTGGTAGACCCCATTGAAAAAAAGATTTCTGAGCTGGAGGATATTAAGAAGATCAAGAGCACCATCAGCGATGGGGTGGCCGTGATTGAGGTGCACTACAAGTACGAGAGCGATGTGGACAACAAGCACCAGGAGCTGATCCGCGAAGTAAGCGGCATGCGCCAGGAGCTGCCCCGTGATATTTACAGCATTGACGTAAAGAAGATCAGCCCTTCGGATGTAAACATCCTGCAGCTGGGCCTGGTCTCAGAAAATGCCTCCCGGGCGGCCCTGAAAAAAGCAGCCGAAGGCCTGCAGAAAGAGCTGGAGAAAATTCCGGCACTTAAAAATGTAGAGATCTGGGGCCTGCCCAACGAAATCGTGCGGGTAGACCTGCGGCTGGAAAAGCTGGCTCACCTGGGCCTGCCACTAAATGCGGTGCTGGGATCGCTGCAGAGCGAAATGGCCAACATTCCCGGCGGTAGCCTGGAGGCCGGCACCAAAGCCTTTAACATCAAAACAGGCGAAAACTTCAATTCGGCCGAGGATGTGGCCAATACCATTGTGTATGCGGCTGGTGGCAAGAATATCTTGCTGAAAGAAGTGGCCGAGGTGCAGTACGATCATGAAGAAGAAAAGCACATTACCCGCCTCAACGGGCACCGGGCGGTATTTGTAACGGCCGCCCAAAAATCGGGCAACAACATCTCGCAGGTGCAGCAGGCCTACCTGCCTGTGCTGGAAGCCTATGGCAAAAGCCTGCCGGCCAATATTGAGCTGGTACAGAACTTTGATCAGGCGGCCAATGTAAACCGGCGCCTGGGCCAGCTGGGTACCGATTTTCTCATTGCCATTCTGCTGGTTTCCATTACCCTGCTACCGCTGGGAGGCAGGGCGGCCTTTATTGTCATGATCTCCATTCCCCTTTCGCTGGCCATTGGCCTGGTGCTCCTGAACGTTATGGGCTATAACCTCAACCAGCTGAGCATTGTGGGTCTGGTAGTGGCCCTGGGCCTGCTGGTAGACGATAGCATTGTGGTGGTAGAAAATATAGAGCGCTGGCTGCGCCAAGGGCACAGCCGGGTGCAGGCTACCCTTATGGCCACCAAGCAAATTGGCCTGGCGGTGGTGGGCTGTACCGTTACGCTTATCATTGCTTTTATGCCCCTGGTGTTCATGCCCGAGGGCGCCGGCGATTTTATCCGCAGCCTGCCCATGGCGGTGATCAGCTCCGTGCTGGCCTCTATGCTGGTATCGCTCACCATTATCCCTTTTCTGGCCAGCCGCCTGCTGAAAGAAAAAGGGGGGCATCCGGAGGGGAATCTCTTTATGCGCTCCATCCAGACCCTGATTCACCGCAGCTACGCCCCCCTGCTCAACAGGGCCCTGCAGCGCCCGCTGCTAAGCCTGCTGGTAGCGGCGGTTCTGTTCGGCGGCTCGCTGCTGCTCTTTCCGGTCATTGGCTTTAGCCTTTTTCCCATGTCGGAGAAGCCCCAGTTTCTGGTAAATGTAAAAGCCCCCCTGCAGGCCAACCTAGCCTACACCAATGCGGTAGCCCGTGAGGTAGAGGCAGAGCTGGGCAACATACCCGACGTTACCTATTATGCCACCAATGTGGGCAAGGGCAATCCGCGCATTTACTACAATGTAATTCCGGAAAACGAACGGCAGGATTTTGCCCAGATCTTTGTGCAACTGAAGGAAAATACCTCCATGGCCCGCAAGCTGGAAATCACCGAAGCCCTGCGCCAGCGCTTTAGCCGCTATCCCGATGCCAAAATTGAAGTGAAAAACTTTGAGCAGGGGCCGCCCATGACAGCCCCCATTGAAGTGCGGCTGGCCGGCAACAACCTGGATAGCCTGCGGATACTGGCCGCCCGGGTGGAGGGGCTGCTGAAAAATACCGAAGGTACCCTTTATGTGACCAACCCGGTTGCTAACCTGAAATCCGACATCAAGGTGGATATCAATAAGGAGAAAGCCCGCATGCTGGGGGTAAGCTCGGTAGACATTGCCCGTACGGTGCGCCTGGCCATAGCCGGTATCGCTGTGGGCACGTTTTCCGATGCCGATGGCGAAGACCGGGCCGTGGTGGTCACCACTCCCAAGGGGGAGCGGGCCACGCTGGCAGCCTTCGATCACCTGCACGTAAACACCGCTCAGGGAGGGGCCGTTCCGCTCAAGCAGCTGGCCGACCTAAGCCTGGATGCTTCCCCCCTTACCATCAACCATTACGATAAAACCCGCATGGTGAGCGTATCGGCCTTTGTGCACAAAGACCTGCTGCTGGACCGGGTGCTGGACGACGTAATCGAAAAAATGGATAAGCTAGAGCTGCCCGAAGGCTATAGCTATAGCATGGGGGGTGAAATTGAATCCCGGCAGGAGTCGTTTGGCGGCTTTGGTACCGTGATAATCGTTACGGTTTTCCTGTTCATTGCCGTGCTGGTGCTGGAGTTCAAAACCTTTAAAAGCACCCTTATTGTGCTTTCGGTAATTCCGCTGGGCATCGTGGGGGCAGTGCTGGCGCTGCTGCTAACGGGCAATTCGCTCTCGTTTGTGGCCATTATCGGGCTGATAGCCCTGGCAGGGATCGAGGTAAAGAACTCCATACTGCTGGTAGACTTTACCAACCAGCTGCGCCAGCAGGGCCGTAGCCTGGAAGAGGCCATTCGGGAAGCCGGTGAGGTGCGCTTTCTGCCCATTGTGCTCACCAGCCTGACCGCCATAGGAGGGCTGCTGCCCATTGCCCTCTCCAGCAACCCGCTCATCTCGCCTCTGGCCATCGTACTCATTGGCGGGCTCATTAGCTCTACGCTGCTTTCGCGCATTGTAACACCGGTCGTTTACAAGCTTATCCCACCCCTGGTAGAAGGGCCCGAAGAAGGGGAGACTACCGTAGTAGTACAGGAACAGGAGGCTGTACTGGCCTGAGGTATTTTACGAGCAGCAAGGGCTGTGGTATCTTCCCTGGCAGGGGGAGGTAGTAGTGATATGCGCCAGATTATGAACAGCTCTGCTGGCGAAGGGAGGGGGCGGCTTCTGCGGGTGCCGGTATAGTCTGGCTGGCAGGCCGTAGTTGCGCTACAGCATTGCGCGGGTATAGAAACGAGATGAAGAGATAAGCGCTCAGCAGAAATTCCTGAATCTCCCAGGCGCTGTTGTAGCGGGGAATGGTGTGGTAGAGCAGAAACAGCGCAAAGTAGGCAACACTTTGCTGCCAGTAAGGGATGGGGGCCTGCAGGCGGTTGGCCAGGCGCCTAAAGCCGGCATGGCGGCTATACAGCAGCGGTCCAAGCAGGTAAAAACTGATCACAGCCGCATAAAGGCCGGTACCAAAGATCACCCGGTTCCAGTCAAATCCCCAGAGGGTAAGGTTATGAATGGTGGTTTCCTGCTGAAAATTCACCGACTGCATGCTTTCCGGTGTGCTAAAGCCCAAAATGCGCTGTCCCCAGGAGATCTCTTCGCCCGCCCCAAAAAAGAAGAGCAGGCTTGCCCCGGCATACAAAAACGTTACCAGGCGGGTGGGGGCACTATAGGCCCGCAGGGCACACAGCAGGGAGGTAGCAAGCAGCATAATGGCCGTAAGATTTTCAACTACCCCATCTTCAGTAGAAAGTCGGTAGTAGAGGGGGCTTTTAAGCAGAAACAGCACATACATGCCGATCACCAGCGCAGTGCTTAGCAAAAAAAGAAGGTTAGCCAGCGTTTTGGCTGATGAAGAAAAGGGAGAATTGGTCATGATCTTGGGCCAGCCGCTGGGGCACTGGCATAGTAGCTGGGTTAAAAAAGTAAGGTCTCAGTTGCCATATACGGCTAACAGCCGGTTAAGGCTGCCTGCACAACATACGCAGGCCGGAAGGAGCGTAAAAAAGGGGGCTGGCGGCAATCAGTTCTCATCCGGCCTCCCTCAGCCGCTACAGGCCCTGTTGGCGGTGCAAACTTAGTCCACTTTCTGCTAAAAGCCAGTCAATGGGCGCAAATAGTGGCCCGGTTTTCCATAACCGGCACCCCTCTGCCGGGAGTGGTAAAGAACTGCAAATACATATCAGGAGTTTTCTGCCGGAAGCAGCAGCAGGTACACCGGCTTGCTTACCTCAATTTTAGTATCGGTAGCTCGTAGCTTGCCGCTCTCGGCATCGCGCGCAAACACCACAATGCTATCGCTGTCCTGGTGGGCTACCAGCAGCCAGCGCCCGCTGGGGTCAATCACAAAGTTACGGGGAGTTTTGCCGCCGGAGGGCTGGCGGCCAACCAGGCTCAGGCTGCCATCGGCTGCGTTTATGGCGTAGATCACAATCTCATTGGCATCGCCCCGGTTTGAGGCATACAGAAAACGGCCATCGGGCGAGATCCGCACTTCGGCTCCGCTTACTTTCCCTGTAAAATCAGGTGCCGTCATGGAAATGGTCTGCATCAGCTCGGGGGTGCCCTCGTTCCAGCGATACACGGCCATGCTGCCGCTGAGCTCCTGCACCAGGTACACATACTGGCCCGAGGGCCCGAAGATCAGGTGGCGGGGGCCGGTGCCGGCTTCTACAGCTACAAAGGGGGGATCGGCAGGGGTCAGGGGTTGTTCGGCCCTGCCACTAAAGGTATAGAGGTTGATCTTGTCGGTGCCCAGGTCGCCGGCCAGCAGATGCTGCCCGTTGGGGCTTAGCACCACCGAGTGCACATGAGGCTTTTCCTGCCGTTCCTTGTTCTGGCTGCTGCCCTGGTGCTGCACCACCTGCACCGGGGCGCCCAGCCGGCCCTCCCCTTCAATGGGCAGTACCCCTATGCTGCCCCCGGTGTAGTTGGCTACCAGCAGGTGCCTGCCGTCGGGTGAAACGTTTAGATAGCAGGGATCGCCGCCGCCGGAGGGCTGCTGGTTCAGAAAGTCCAGCCGGCCGCTGCCGTTCTCCCAGCGAAAGGCGCTTACCATCCCTTCTTGGTCGCCCGAGTGTTCATTGACGGCATAGAGGTGGCGGCCATCGGGGCTGGCCTTGAGAAAGGAAGGGTTGCTAACGCCCCGGGCCGTATCCAGCGGACTGAGGGTGCCGTTTTGGGCATCCAGCGCAAAAACATAGATGCCTTCGCTTTTTCCCGAGGTATAGGTGCCTACCAGCAGGCGGTACGCCTGGGCGGATGGTGCTGTGTTCATAGCAGTGGTTTCAGGGGCTGCGGTCTCCTGGGGAGCGCTTGAGCAGGCAGCCATCAGGAGGGCCGGCAGCAGGGCAACAAAAAGGGTTTTGCAGGTCATAATCCGGTAGCGGGCAATTTGTTTGGTATAAGCAAAAAATCGGGCGGATGTTGCCAAGATACACATTTTCTCAGGGAGGCATTGCCTGCCGGCTTTTTATTCACCCACTCGGCCTGCAAAAAAAAGAGCGTCTGCCCGCTTCAGGAAGCAGGCAGACGCCCTAAGGGGTAGGGGGGCAGGGACAGCCTTAAGCCGCCACGCGCTCCTGTAGGTGCGAATCCGGACGCTTGGGGTCCGGGCCATACTCATTCGGGCCCTGATCACCTTCGGCAAACAGCATCCAGAGTCCGTAGAAGGGAATCAGCTGAAAGAAGCCGGAATTGCCGCGGTCGTGGCAGCGCTTGGCGCCTTGTGCCCACAGGAACCACAGCATGGGCACATACATCAGCAGGGCAATAAAGATGGTGGAGCTGCTTTCTACCAGCAGGTTGGCAACTACCGCAAAGGGCAGGTAGATCAGAAAGCTAATGCCATACTCCGTGCGGCGTATACGCCCATTAAAGGAAAATGGATTCTTGAACATAGCGGGTTAATTAGGGTGAGGACTTGTTTCTCGCAGGCAATATAGGTCTAATCCCTGTTTTGAACTGATATAGGTAATGTTTGCCATAAGATTGCAGTAAATATCCCGGCAGGGGGAAAGGATATTTTTGCAGTGGGTTCCCCTGGCAGAGCAGAGCCGCGCATACCCTTTTGGCCCCTGTTTTCGTTAGAGGCTTTTTGAACACCAGTATTTTTTTAGAAAATGAAACAGCTAACTCCCCTTTTTATAGCCCTTCTGAGCCTGCTGGCTGCAGGGGCACACGCACAGGATTTTATCAATTTCGGGCCCAAGGCCGGCTTTAGCGTAAACCGTTTCCAGGATCTGCAGGAAGCCGATCGGATCACCTACTCCAGCTTCAATACCGTATCGGCGGGGCTTTTTGCCCGGCTCAATCCCGGCCGGTTGTACCTGCAGCCAGAAGTCTATTACCTGGTGAAAGGCAGCAATTTTACGCGGCAGGACGCCGATCGCAGCAGTGGAAGCATCCGGCTGCAGACCCTGGACGCCCCCCTGCTGCTGGGCTACCACTTTATTAAAGGAACAGGCTTTAACCTGCGCGCTTTTGCCGGACCGGTCTTCAACCTCTATACAAAGGAATCGCAAAACGACCTGCGCCCCTGGGATCCGGAGCGCTATGCCATTCGGGAAGGGGTGCCCAGTGCGCAGGCAGGCGTGGGGGTTGACCTGCTGATGCTCACCCTGGATGCCCGCTGGGAGCGGGGCCTGCGCAAGATAAACGATGAGCTGGGCGTGCGCCCCAGCCAGTTTACCATCAGTGTAGGCTACAAGCTGTTTTAAGGAGCGGTTACCCATTTTTTTGGAGATGCACCCCAAGGGGGCTTATATTGGGGCTGAAACCTGGCCGGCTCCTGGCTTGCTGCAATTGCCTGATAGGCAGTAATAGCAGGAAAATTTGCCGGTCGTAACCCTTTTTTCATGAAAAAACACCCTGTGTACGGGCTGTTGCCCCTAGCCCTGGGGCTGCTGTTTAGCTGCCAGTCGGCCGATACTACTTCTTCTGTGCAGACCGATGAAGCGGCCGGCCTGGCTTCTTTTTCTGAAGCGAGCTACCGCACCTATGTTACCGCCCTGGCCTCCGATGAGCTGGAAGGCCGCAAACCCTTTACCGCCGGCGAAACCAAAACGCTGGCCTATCTGGAACAGGAGTTCAAAGCCCTGGGCGTAGCTCCCGGCAATGGCGATAGCTACCAGCAGGAAGTCTCCCTGGTAGAGATCCGTACCACTGCCGACCCAAGCATGGATGTACAGACCCCCAAGGGGGTACAGCGCCTCAAGGGGCGGGAGGACTATGTGATCTGGGCCGGTACCACCGAACCCAGCATACAGCTGCAGAATGCCGAGCTGGTCTTTGCAGGCTTTGGCATCGTAGCGCCTGAGTACGGCTGGAATGATTATGACGGCCTGGATGTAAAAGACAAGGTAGTGGTGGTGCTGGTGAACGATCCAGGCTTCTACACCAAAGATTCCTCCCTTTTCAAAGGCAGCGCCATGACCTACTACGGCCGCTGGACCTATAAATTTGAGGAAGCGGCCCGCCAGGGAGCCAAGGGCTGCCTGATCATCCACGCCACCGAGCCTGCCGGCTACCCCTTTGCCATTGTGCAGAACAACTGGAATACCGGCAAGCAGTACCTGGATACCCGCGCCAACCCCAGCTACAAATGCCCCATGGAGGGCTGGCTGAGCCAGGAAGCCGCCAGCCGCCTGCTGCAGGCCGCCGGCAGTAGTATGGAGGCCGCGCTGGAAAAAGCCCTTAAGCCTGATTTCAAACCCGAGCCGCTCAACATGCGCCTGAGCACCCGCATGACCACCGAAAGCCAGTATGCCAAATCCTACAACTTCATTGCCCGCATACCGGGCAGCGAGGCACCCGAGGAAACCATCATCTACACCGCCCACTGGGACCACCTGGGCATTGGCAAGCCTGATGCGAAGGGCGATAGTATCTTTAACGGAGCGGTAGACAACGCCAGTGGGGTAGCCGGGCTCATTGAGATTGCCAAAGCCTTTAAAAGCCTGCCCGAGCAGCCCCGCCGCTCGCTTGTCTTTCTGGCGGTAACGGCCGAAGAGCAGGGCCTTTTGGGTTCCGCCTACTATGCCCAGAACCCCATTTACCCCCTGGAGAAGACTGTAGCCAACCTGAATGTGGACATGCTGAACCCCTTTGGCCCTACCCGGGATATTGTGGTAATAGGCATGGGCCAGTCCGAGCTGGACGATTACCTGCAGGCCGAAGCCCAAAAAGCCGATCGCTACATTGTGGCCGAAAACACCCCTGAGGCAGGCCTTTACTACCGCTCTGACCATTTCAACTTTGCCAAGGCCGGCGTGCCTGCCCTCTTTACCGGCGCGGGCATCGACCATCTGGAGCGGGGCAAAGAGGCGAGCAGCCAGGACCAGCAGCGTTTTGTAAGCGAAATCTATCACAAAGCGGCCGACCAGGTAACCGGCGACTGGAACATGGAGGGCATCCTGAGCGACCTGCGCCTGTTCTTTAGCATGGGCCGTCGCCTGGCCTATGGTGCCGAATGGCCCGGCTGGAAAGAAGGGTCTGAGTTCAAAGCCACCCGCGATGCCCAGCAGGGCACCCGGTAAGGAGTATTCACCCTAAACATGAATCATCCCGAATTTTTTAATTGGGGGTTTTATGATAAAAACAGCCCCTGGACATCTCCAGGGGCTGTTTTTTTTCAACAGGTGTCGGTCATTGCGATGAAGCGTAGCGGAAGAAGCAATCTGGCAACAATGCGCATAGAAACCAGATTGCCGCACGGCGGACCGTTTCTCTTCGATCGCAAAGACTGGGCCTTTAGAAGCAAAAAGGGGATTGGAAAGTAATCCAATCCCCATTTTGCTTCTAATTTCATCCTTTCAAAATTAGGGATGATTCATGTTTATTATTGAGGTAGTCAGTCATTTCGACCAGCGCGGACGCCACTCGGGGAGAAATCTTGGATAAGACAGCTCGTTGGAAGTTAACTTACCAAGATCTCTCCTGCCGTCGAGAAGACAGCGTTTCTTTGTGCTTTCGGGCTAAAAAAAAACAGCAATCTGAGACCGTTTTACCCATTTCTAAAATTTCAGGATGGTTCATGTTTATTGGAGGCTTCTTACCGTTTTTTCATCCACACAAAGGCAGCGGCGCCCACGGCAGCGGCTACGGCGCCCGTAATGGCAGGGCGCATGGCGGCGCGGGTGTAGAGGCTGGTTTTCATCACATGGCCATCGTAATCGCCATGCACGCGGCCCCCTTCGCCATGCTCGTGCAGGCCATCGTCCTTAGGGCGGGCGGGCTTATCTTTATACTGCATCTTCGTCATCATTTTCTCACCCACCCAGTCCATCAGGCCGGGTACATATTTATTGGTGGCACTCATGATCTTACCTCCGCTGCCCACAAACAGGTCCCGTACGGGGTGGCTGGCGGCATGCAGAATGGCCGCTGCCACCTCTTCGGGCTCATAGACAGGTGGGGGCAGCGTAGTGGCCTTTTTAGAATAGTTCTTGGCATGCTCGGTATAAGGGGTATTGATAGCCGAGGGCTTGATAAGGGTTACGGAAATGCCGGCTACCTCATCGTCGAGCTCAATGCGCAGGGCATCGGTAAAGCCTTTTACGGCATGCTTGGTGGCCGAGTACATGCCCTGGATAGGGATGGCCACATCCGACAGCACACTGCCCAGGTTAATGATAGCCCCGCCCTTGTTTTTGAGGTGTTTGGCCGCAATGAGCGAGCCGTTTACCAGCCCCCAGAAGTTGGTGTCAAACAGGCGGCGGTTGTCCTCCTCGCTCACCTCTTCCAGGCGCCCGTAGATAGAGACGCCTGCATTGTTGATCCAGGTATCGAAGCCGCCAAACTCCTGTATGGCGGCATCGGCAATTTTTTGCACCTCTTCCCGCTTGCCTACATCGGCTACCACATGCAGGGCTTCGCCGCCTTCAGCTTTGATCTGCTGCTCCAGCTCCTGCAGGGCTTCCCTGTTACGGGCAGCCAGCACCAGCCGGGCACCCTTTTTTGCAGCGGCTTTTGCGGTGGCCAGGCCAATGCCGCTGGAGGCGCCGGTTATTACAATCACTTGATCACTGAGGGGTTTTAAGGATACTGCCATAGTGTTTTACAGATTAAAAAAGAATGCTTTGTTCCAGCCGAACAAGGCCTCCGCCCCTGTGGTGGCTGCCTTGTCCGGTACATGCTTAACTGATACATGCCCAAGAAGTTGGCAAAAAAAGAGTGAGCGGGCCAGCTAAAAGAACCAAGGGCACCCTGGCGAATGACCGCACCGGGAGCCAACAGGAAGCAGTGCCGGCGCTAGGGAATGTACGTATGTCTTGTTATCTTGAGAAAAACACCTGATCCTTTCTATGCTTGGTAGTCTGTTTTCTCCTGGCCAATCCCCTAAAAAACAATCGGAGGGGGTACTGGAGCCCATCCGCATGCCCGAAGCCTTTGGCAAACACCTGCAGGTGGTGCAGTGGTACAAAGCGGCTGGCGCATGGGTAAAGCCCGGCGATGTGCTGGCGGAGGTAGAGTCGGATATAGCCTGCTTTGAGCTGGAGACCGTTTCCAGCGGATACCTGCTGTACCAGGCCCCCCTGGGCCAGCCCATGGAAAAAGGCGATCTGCTGGCCATCATCGGCCCAAAGGATGCTGATATAAACCCCTTGCTACAAAACGAGCCCGAACGCCGGGCGCCCTTTATCAGCGGCATGGTAGGGGAGATCCGGCTGGTTGCTTTTGATGAGGTACCCCAAAACTGGCTGCCCTGCAATGGGGCATCCGTAGCGGTGGCCGATTATCCGGAGCTGTTCAGCGCCATTGGCAGCCGCTTTGGCATGGGCATTGACAGCTTTGCGCTTCCGGCCCTAAAAGCACCCGACCATCGGCTGCAGTTTATCATTTGTACGCACTAAGCCTGACCTGGACGGGGAAGTACCCCCATCCTGACCTTAGGCTGCCGTATCCATTCCCCTTCGGAAGGGCTAGCCAGGAGCGGCTCCACCTTCTCCTGCAGCCGGTCTGCCACAAAGCCCTGCTGCAGGTGCGGGGGCAGGCTGGCAACCAGCTGCCGGTAGGCCTCCAGGCCCAGCGCCTTGGCCACGTAGGCCTCGTGCAGGCCGTTGAGGTAGGCTACGATGCCCAGCAGTGATTCATGGAACAGCCCAAAATCAATGTCAGCTTCTACAAAGCGGTC
>NZ_AODQ01000080.1 GCF_000348925.1 Cesiribacter andamanensis AMV16
GATGACGGAGTTTCTTAGTTAAAGGGGCGCACCGCAGCCAGGGGAAGGACCGGGTTTGGCGGCAGTAGGTTGGGGAGCAAAAGGGTAAAGGTAGTTCCTTCTCCAAAAACGGAACTAACGCTAATCTCTCCCTCAAGCTTTTTGGCTGTTTCCTTTACAATATAGAGCCCCAGGCCACTGCCCTTTGACTGGGAGTGTGCCCGAAAGAACATATCAAAGATGCGGGGCAGGTACTGCTCTTCTATGCCAATGCCATTATCTTCTACCACTATCTCTGCCTGGCGGGCATTGGCGGTTATGTGCAGCCGTATGTAGGGATTGTGCCGGCGGGGGCTGTGGTAGCGTACGGCATTGCTCACCAGATTGGTGAGAATTACCTTCAGTCTGGATTTATCGGTATAAAAGGGAGCCTCCAGCGCTATTTCCTTGATCAGGTCAATGGTGTAGGCCTCGGGGATGTAGCGCAGTGAGCTGGCGACCTCTTCAATCAGCGCCTCAAAATCGATGGCTTCGGGCAGACTCTCCAGGCGGTTGTTGCGGGAGTAGTCAATGATGTCATGAATAAAACTATCGAGCCGCAGCAGGCTTTCCTGCATCAGCTCCATGTAGCGCTGCCGCTGCCCGGCATCGGCTTCTTTTTTGGCTATATCGATGAGGCCCAGTACCGAGGCAATGGGTGCCCGCAGGTCATGCGACACGCTGTACACAAAGCGATCCAGCTCGGCATTGGCCTTGCGCAGCTCTTCATTAGAGGCCAGCAGCTCCTCGGCCTTGCGGATCATGGCAGCCTCAACGGCTACTTTATCCTGCTCAAACTGATCGTAGGTGGTGCTAATATGGTCAAGCAGGGGCTCAAGGGAAGGCCCCCACTTCTTAAGTTGCTTTTCTAACAGTGGGTTATACTTTTTCATACGAAGCGGAAAACCGGTCTTACCAAAAAATACCGGGCAAATACAGGGCCATAATTGCCGCTGGTAGGGCTTTCCTTACGCTATAAAACCCATAAGGGCTTGCTGCTGTTCCAAACATTTGCCGCACCCGGTCCGGCAGGGGGTGCTACCGTTCCGGCTACCCCATTTTTCTGCGGGCTGTGGCAGCAGGCAGCAAAAGAAAAGGCGCCTTACGGCGCCTGTCTTTTAAACGTGTTTCCATTCTCTGGCGAGGGCCAGGCATTGTTGCTGCGGTCGGTATCGGCCAGGCGGCCGCTGGGGTCAATCTCCAGGCTGCGGATATCGCCAATGGGGCGGCTGAGGGTCAGCTCATAGTCGGGAAAAACCCAGGGCCAGTCGGCGGCCACGGTGCGGCTCATGCCCAGGGTTTCGCTTTTTTGCCCCATCATCATGCGCAGCGGAATATACACATACTCCTGGCTGCCATCGGTATAGGTTACCACCAGGTCTAGCGGCATGGGCAGTTCGCCGATGCGCTGCAGGCGCACTTTGGTAGTAGCTCCGCTGGCACTTACCGAGCGTATGCCATAATCAATGCTGTTGGTGGTGCCAATCCACTCCAGAAACAGCCAGTCCAGCTCCATGCCGGAGGTTTTCTCCATTACCCGCTTAAAGTCGGTGGGGTTGGGGTGCTTGAATTTCCAGGTGTTGTAGTAGCGGCGCATGCCCTGCATCATTTTTTCCTCCCCCATCACATAGCTGAGCTGGCTCAGCAGCACTGAGCCCTTGGAGTAAGAGTTTACCCCATAGGTACGGTTGCGCATGTAGCGGTCGGCATGGGTGGTAAGGGGCTCCTGCTGGCCGCTCTTTACATTGCTGATGTAGCCACGAATGCTGCTCAGGTGGGGATTGGCCTTGCCTTCCTCAAAGATGATGTTCATCACATGGTCTGAGGCATAGGAGGTAAAGCCTTCGTCCATCCAGGGGTAGAGGGCCTCATTGGTGCCCAGCACCATCTGGTACCAGCTGTGCACCAGCTCGTGTACCGATACGCCCACCAGGCTTTTGAGGCTGCGCTTGCCGGTAACCATGGTAGCCATGGCATATTCCATGCCGCCATCGCCGCCCTGGATAATGGAGTACTGCTTGTAGGGGTATACGCCAAAATCGCGGTTCATCACCTCAAAGGCCTTTACCACATAGGGTTGGGCCTGTTTCCAGGCAGGGGCATAGGCGGGGTCGTTCTGATAAAGGAAGTGCAGGGTAGGGCCGCCGGGCACCTGCACCACATCATGCACATAGTCGGGATCGGCCGCCCAGGCAAAGTCATGTACATTGGGCGCCTTGAAATGCCAGGTAAGCCGCTGGCCGCCGGCTTTTGGCTTAGCCCCCTGGGCATAGCCGTGGCCCACCTCCTGGGGGTTTTGCAGGTAGCCGCTGCCCCCCACTACGTAGCTGGCATCCAGGGTAAGCTTTACGTCAAAATCGCCCCATACGCCGTGGAACTCCCGGCCAATGTAGGCATAGGGGTGCCAGCCTTCATAATCGTATTCGGCCATTTTGGGGTACCACTGGGTCATGGTCAGGCGTATGCCCTCCTGGCTATCCCGGCCCGAGCGGCGTATCTGCAGGGGTACCTGCCCCTCAAAGCGCATGTCCAGTGTGGTCTTTTTGCCGGGCAGCAGTGGCTTGGCCAGCTGCACTTCCAGAATGGTGCCTTTTTCGGTCATGGCCAGCTGGCGACCGTCCTGCTCCAGGTGCTGCACGCGCAGGTAGCCGATCTCATCGGGCTTCAGGGCCTGTATGCGGCTGCCTACCCGCGGATCCGGATCTTCAATGGTGCGGGAGCGTACATCCATTTCGCTGCCGGGCTGAAAGGCATTGAAGAACAGGTGGTAAAATACCCGGTGCAGAGTATCGGGAGAGTTATTGTAGTAGACCAGTTTTTGCGTGCCGGTATAGCGGTTGGTGGTTACATCCATTTCTACCGCCATGGTATACTCGGCGCGCTGCTGCCAGCGATCGGGCTGCGCATAAGCTGCCAGCTGCAGCAGGCAGAAGGATAGCGTAATCAGAAGGGGTTTTTGCATACTATGTTCCTGTAAGGGATTGGCCCAGCCTTAAAGTAAACCACAAAAAGCTAAATATGCCAATGCCGGGGCTAAAAGAGTAGCCCCAAAACAGGGAACGGACTTTGCGGGTTGTTATTGCTCAGCCTGTAGCTCGCGCAGCTGCACCAGTAAAAAGAGCAGCAGAAAGCAGGAAAACAGCAATCCGCCGGTTAAAAAGAGCGTGTCTGAGAGAAAAAAGAGCGAATAGGTAACCACTACTCCGAGAAGTATGGAAGCAAGCACCACTTGCAGGAGGCGCAAACGCTTTACGTTCATGGTAAAAAGAGGTTTGGATGAGGCAACTAACCCTGGGCTGAACAAGGCAGCCTCATCAATGGTGAAACAAAGGTAGAGCTTGCTGTCCAAAAATTAAACTTTACTCACAAAAAATTGTGTAATATTAAAAAATTTTAATAATCATGGCGAAAACAGCACTTAAATGGGGGGTACTTACGGCTCTGTTCATGTTTATCTGGATCAGCCTGGAGTATGCCGTGGGCATGCATTCAGACTACATTGCCTACCACCCGGTGGTTACACTGCTGGCCTTGCTGATTCCGCTACTCTGTCTCTACTGGGGGCTGCGGGAAGAAAAGCGAAAAGACCCCCGGACCTTTACCTTTAGCCGGGCCCTGCTCCTGGGCCTGTTTATTTCCGGAGTGGCCGCCCTGGCTGGTATGCTGGGCCAGTGGGTGTTTCACACCTTTATCAACCCCGATTTTTTCAACAGCCAGATCACTTTTGCCGAATCCCGGGCCCTGGCACAGGGCATGGATGTGCTGGTGGCCCGGCGGGAGGCCGAGGCCTATTTCAGCCTGCGCTCCTACCTGGTGCAGGCGCTGGGCGGGGCCCTTATTGGCGGGGCAGTGGCCTCAGCTGTGCTGGCCTTTTTTATGCATAATAAAAATCCCACTACCCCTACGGCCCGCTAGCGAGGCGAAAAAAACAAAAAAGCCGGCCTCCTCTGCGGGGGCCGGCTTTTTGCTGCATGGAGCAGTACTAGCCATTCAATTTATCTACTGTAAAGGAAACCTTGGCGTTTACGCCATAGGAGATGATCTTATTATCCTTTACATCGGCTTTCATTTCCTTTACATACACAGAAGAAATATTCTTAACAGATCTGGAGGCTTCGTCCAGCGCATTTTTTACCGCATCGTCAAAGCTTTTTTCAGATGTGGCAATCACTTCAATTACTTTTACTACACTCATAGTTATTCCATTTAGGGTTAAAAAAATAAAGAACAGTAGCAGCTGCAGCAAGAGGGGCACACTGGCAGCCGCTCCGGGTCTATAGGGGGGCTGGCAGGCGCACCTTTTGCTGCAACCCCCTCTGTTTTAGGGGGTACGCTTTATAGGTAACAGTACCTTCCGGGAGATGTTTGCACAACCAGCCGCTTAATTGCCCCAGCAGAAGCCAGAACTTTTTTGCCCCATTCTGTCTTGAACCATTAACAGAAAGCCTTACCTTTGCACCTTCGTTATGAAAAAGGCTCCTAAAAGCACCCCTACACCGCCCTGAATCCGGGCCCTGTCTTCTGACTGCTACTTCCCCAGGTAGCGGCACATTCCCTTTTCCCATGCTACTATCCGCTTATACTCCCCCTAACGGGAGAGCAAGCCCCTGTTTGTCTGGTTCATCCCTGTCGATTTTATCTGATCTGACTGCATAGTTTATCATATGGTATTCCTGAAGATGTTGAAGAAGAAAGAGTTCAACGCTAAAAATGAGATTCTTTCCGGCCTAACCGTAGCCCTGGCCCTGGTGCCCGAAGCGGTAGCCTTTTCGCTTATTGCCGGCGTAAGTCCGCTGGTAGGCCTGTACTCGGCCTTTATCATTGGCCTGATCACCGCGGTGCTGGGCGGCCGGCCGGGCATGATTTCGGGTGCTACCGGCGCCATAGCCGTGGTGGTGGTTGCCCTGGTGGCTACCCATGGGGTAGAGTATCTCTTTGCCGCCGTAGTGCTGATGGGTCTGATCCAGATGGCCATTGGCGCCCTTAAGCTGGGCAAATTCATTCGCCTGGTGCCCCATGCAGTGATGTTTGGTTTTGTGAATGGCCTGGCCATTGTGATCTTTATGTCGCAGCTGGACCAGTTTAAGATAACAGGCCCCGATGGCATCAGCAGCTGGATGAGCGGCCAGGCCCTCTACATCATGCTGGGGCTGGTGGTGCTTACCATGGCTATTATTCATTTTCTTCCCCGGTTTACAAAAGCGGTGCCCTCTTCGCTGGTGGCCATTCTGGTTATATCGGCAGCGGTTATCTTCTTTGCCATTCCTACCCGCACGGTAGGCGACATTGCTTCTATTGCGGGAGGTTTTCCAGAGTTTCACCTACCCCTGGTGCCCCTGAACTGGGATACACTGATGATCATTTTTCCCTACTCGCTCATTATGGCGCTGGTAGGCCTGATTGAAAGCCTGCTGACCCTGACCGTGGTGGATGAGATGACCGAAACCCGTGGCCGTGGCAACAAGGAGTGCATGGCCCAGGGCCTTGCCAATGTTACCTGCGGCTTTTTTGGCGGCATGGGGGGCTGCGCCATGATTGGCCAGAGCATTATTAACGTAAGCTCCGGGGGGCGCAACCGCCTGTCGGGCATTGTAGGGGCTGTAGGTTTGCTGGTATTTGTGATGGTGGGCTCTTCGCTGATTGAGCAGGTGCCCATGGCAGCACTGGTAGGCCTGATGTTTATGGTGGCCATTGGTACTTTTGAGTGGGCCAGCCTTAAGATCATCCGCAAGGTGCCTGCTACCGATGTGGTGGTGATGTTTCTGGTAGCCGGTGTTACGGTTATCTTCCACAACCTGGCTGTAGCGGTGATTATAGGGGTGGTGATCTCGGCCCTGGCCTTTGCCTGGGAAAATGCCAAGCGCATCCGGGCCCGCAAGTATGTAGATGCGCAGGGCATCAAGCATTATGAGATCTGGGGACCCCTGTTCTTTGGCTCGGTTGCCGCCTTTAATGAAAAATTCGATGTGCTGGGCGATCCGCAGCAGGTGATCATCGACTTTAAAGAATCCCGTATTGTGGACCACTCGGCCATAGAGGCAGTAAACAGGATAACCGAGCGCTATGCCAAAGTGGGCAAAAAGCTGCAGCTAAAGCACCTGAGCGAAGACTGCCTGCTGCTGCTGGAAAATGCCTCCTCGCTTATTGAGGTCAACTATGTAGAGGACCCCACCTACCGCCTGGCGGTTGATGAGCTTAGTTAACGTGAGTAATGGATTGAGATTCTAATCTAAAGGTAGTGTAAGGTACGGAATCCCCACTACGCGTGCCGCCTTCGCCAAGGGTGGTTGTTTGGCTTAGTAACAATCCAGGGTTTATACCCCATAATTAACGTTAAGTATGGCCCCCTTGTAACCTGATAAGCTGAGAAACATGAGTCATCCCGAATTTTCTAACTGGCTAAAACAGCCTTAGATTACTGTATTCTAGCCCAAAAACATAAAGAAGGGACGTCATCTCGACCAGCGGGAGAGATCTTGGATAGGCAGCTCTTAACAGGTAACTTTCTAAGATTTCTCCCCGTGCGGCGGCCGCGCTGGTCGAAATGACCTCGTACCTTAACGGAAAAGGCCTCAGAATATATCTTGAGGCCTTTTTTATTAAGTGTCCCGCTTAAGTGTCCCGCTAAAAATTCGGGATGACTCATGTTTTTTGCGCCCCCTCAGGGCTGCTTTGCTGAAGGTAAAGGGCTGCCGGCTGCCTGGCGCAGGCGTGCGGTGAGCTCCAGCAGCTGGGCCTCGCTGAGGCGAAAGCGGTGGTAGGTATCTATATCGCCTGAAGTGCTTTTTTCCAGCGCCTGGTACCAGTCGCCAGGCTGGGGCAGGTCGCCAATGCGGCGGGGCACTACATGCATGTGCAGGTGGGGTACCGACTGGCCGGCGGCTTCTTTTTCCTGAATGGCCCAGTCAAAGGCATCGGTGCGGAACACCTCGCCCAGCAGACGGGCCATATCCCGGCCCAGCTGCATAAATTCGGCCAGCTGCTGGTCTGTGAGGGCAAACAGGCTTTCTACATGCCACTTTGGAATAATGAGCGAATGGCCGGGCAAAATGGGCGACAGGTTGTAGATGGCGGCAAACTGCCTGCTTTCCAGAATAAAATAAGGGGGTGTTTTGCTGCAGAAAGGGCACTTCATGGCATATAGGGGGCTGGCGATGCGGAGAATTGAAGAAACGCTTTTGGTTCGGGGGCTATTAATCTTTACTTTTGTACTTTCACTGGTGCCTAACACGCTGGTGGAGAGACAGCTCTCTTTTATGCCCATACGCCCACGCGCCTCCTACACCTTCTCTCCCATCTGTTCCGGTAGCGCTAAGCGAATATACTGTTTTTCTTCAGACCTGCAGACCCGGCCCACTGCCAGAAAGCGGGCAATTCTTCCCATCAGGCCGGTACCAGGAATGTTTTGGGGGCCTGTGGCCTTGCCCTGCCGGCCGCTGCCGGCCGGCTCTCTCCGAGGCTAAACCAAAACCAGCTGTAAGGCTGCTCTGTTGGCGGATTTTCTTGCTTACTAACCCCTTATCCGTAGCGCATATTCTATTCCATGACCGATACTACTTCTACTACCACTCCTACTGCAACTGCCAGCCCTACACCCACCCCTCCCTGCCTGTTGGCCGGCCCCTCGTCCCTACAAAGCCTTGCGCAAAGCGTGCAGGCCCAGGGGCTGGACTGTAACTACCAGCCCCTGCTGCTGGAGGATGAGGCCGGCAGCACCGACCTTACCTACAAGCGCCTGGCGCCTGCCCTTGCCGAAGCCCAGGCGCAGCCCTACCAGCTCTTTATTGCCGCCCAGCCGCATGAGCATAAGCTAAGCGCTGCCATTCGCAAATCAGCCGATGGGCCTTTTCTGGTGCTGAGTACCCACCAGCTGTCTGTGCTGCTGGCCGATGCCCTCACCGGACAGGAACAGGAAAACAGCCTGCTGGTGATTCGCTCCATGGTGCTGACCGATATGCTGGAAACCCTGCTGGTAAAACGGGGCTTTCGCTGCAAAACCGAGCTGCTCGATTCGGACAATGTGCAGCAGGTGCTGGAGGCCGCCACTGCCGAAAGCGGAGCCGATACCGTACTGGCCATCACCGAGTGGGGGGAGTTTTACTGCAATAAAGGCTTTGCATTTGTGGTAGAGCAGCTACTGGCGCTGCAGCAGCGCCTGGCCAGCCAGCAGCTGAGCCTTTATGACCAGCTGCAGGGGCTCTACTACCGCTATGGCTTTTACCGGGAAAAACCCTGGTGGTAAACCTGGAGCAGGCCAGCCAGTCGGCCCACTATGCCTACCTGATGGATCATTTCCGCAAGCTCAAAAAGCCCGAGGTAGGCAGCTATGCCATTAAGGAGATCTGGGACTACCAGCGCAAAAAAGCCACTAACTGGGTCTCCAAAAAGCAGCTGAAGCTGGAGAATGAACCCTTTAACCTGATGAAGGTAGTATTTGTGGAGGGCATTAACCTGATGATGGTGCCCACCGAGCAAAAAATGTACCTGCACCTGAGCCTGAGTGGAAAAATGATGCACAAGGATCAGTACAGCAGCATGAGCCGGGATTTTGACCAGAAGCTCATCAAGCTGCTGGAGCTGGTAAACCAGCAGTAAGCCCAATGCCCGGAGCTCTGCCCGAGGCTCCCTGCAGGGCTTCGGCGATGAAAAGTTCAACACGGCTGGAAGCATGTTCCAGCCGTGTTTTCTTTAAAACGGAGTAGCCATAGCTCAGCTGCCGATCAGTGCAGCTGAGGGACTTTGGGCTGGTGCTGCGGGCCTTTAACCAGCTTTGTTTTTTCTTCCAGCGCCTCCCGCAGCGCGCTGTTCAGCTCATCGAGCCGATCGGTAAAGGCATCGGCCATGTCTTCACTTCTGCGCCGGATATCCTTGCGGATGCGCGCTCCTTTTTTAGGGGCAAATAACACCCCCAGGGCGGCGCCGCTGGCAATCCCTGCCACTACGGCCATCAGTACTTTTGCTGTGCTCATACAGGTAAAGGTTAGAGAGGTAAAAAGGATTTTGTATGATCTCTGCCGGAAAGAAGGGTACATTTTCTCCGGCAGAGGGGGTTTACATGTAGTATACCATCTGATCCAGGCAGGCTGCCGGCAGTCTGACGCAGGGGGTCAGGCAGCCTCCTATCCATGCGTAGAGGGCCGGATCTGAAGTACCCCCAGCAGCAGCAAACAGGCGCCTATCAGCATAAACAGCGGCTGGAGCAGGGAGAACACCGGGATGATCAGCAGCTGAACGCTGATCCAGACGATCAGAATACCGCCAGCGGCCATGGTCATATAAGGGTATTTGCGGTAATGCAGCAAACTGGCAAGTGCAGTCAGCAGGCTAAACACCCCTATGGCAAGGCTCAGAAACAAGCCCGGAATAAGGTAATTGGGCAGGGGGGAGGCTTTCAACCACGCTACCGGCAGCTGATTTAAGCCCCCTGAGGGGTCCAGTATCATGGGAATGCCGCCCAGCAGGGCCAGCGCTCCGGTTATGACCAGCAGCACAATACCGCTGATGTAGATCGATTTCATGACTGTAGCTGTTTAAAAAAAGGTTCTATTAGCAGTTAAGCACTTGGGGATGATGCCGGCCTGGCTGCCCTGGCCGGACGTTGCGCATGGGGGTTACTGGGGAGCGCCAGCAGCGGTATGGGGCTGCGAAGCGCCATTTGCCGGGTATGGCTGCTGTGCAGCAGGGCTTCCCACAAGCTGGCCTTGTGCGGCACCATTACCAGCATATCGGCATGATATTCATCAATGCGCTGCTGTATGCCAGCCAGCACATTTTCTTCTGTCAGGTAGCGGTAGCTGTGTTTGATCCCCTTGAGCACTTCTTCCAGATTAGGCGCCCTGCGCAGCATGGGTTTGCGGTCTTTTGGCTGCAGGGGTTCCTCCTTTTCTACATGCAGAATCTCTACCTGCGCCCTAAAGGCAGCAGCCAGCGCCTGTACCGGGGCCAGGGGGGTATGCCTGCCCAGGTAGCCGTACTCACAGGCAAACAGCATTCTTCTGATGCCCCTGAAGCGGGCTTCTTCCGGCACAATCAATACCGGAAAGCGGGCGTTTTTCAGGACAGTAATGGCGGTGCTGCCAAACAAACGGGTAACGAGCGAATGCCCCTTCAGGCCCAGTACCACCAGCTCGGCATGCTGTTTCTTTACCTGCCGGCTAAGGCTGGGCATCAGCAGGTCATTGGTGGAATAACAGCTTACCTCCAGCTGGTAGGCTTCGGCTATGGAGCCGGCCAGGCGGGTGAGGCGTTCGTTGTTTTCCCGGATCAGTACCGAGGCGCTGGGCACAAAGGCAGGGTGTACAGCAGGGGGCGCCGACAGGCTGAAGGCATTGAAGAGCACCAGCCGTGCTCCCATAGCGCTGGCCAGGGCAGCGGCATAGTCAAGCGCATTGCCGGCGCAGGCAGAAAAAATCGGTTGCGGCGAGTATCGTTTTCATGATGGTTCTGGTTTGAGCGGTACAAGGGGTGCTGCCGCTTGCCAGCGGCATTGGAAAGTAGAGGAGGCTAGTTGCGCACAAAAGCACCTATGCCTACGGAAACCTTCAGATAAACCTGCCGGTGAGCATAGGGCAGCTGCTGGCCTGTTCGCTCCAGGTCGCTGATCTGCCACTGGCTTCTGTCGGGAGAAAAGCTGTAGCCAAGCCGCAGCCCAAGCGTACGTCCGGCGTAGCCCTCGGCATCTTCTGTGGCGCGCAGGGCCAGAAAATCAACATTCAGGCCAAGGTCCAGAGCGGGGCTAAACAGGCGGTAGTGGTACAGGCATACGGTGGAGGCCGGCAGCTGCTCGCCCAGGCGCAGGCTGAGGGCATGCACCCCCAGTCCCACAGAGGGGTACAGCCAGGCATACCGGCTCTGCAGTACAATCCAGCCAAGGCGTGCCTGTGCGGTGCCCAGGTAGGTGTGGGCCGTACGGCTGCCATCGGTAAGGGGCTGCTGACTGGCTACCAGGGCATCAAAAGCAGCAAGGCCCCTGTTGGCCCTATAATAGGTGTCCAGGCCAAAACCATAATACGTAGCACTGAAGTGATCGATCCCCCGAGGTGCCGTAGCATTCAGGAGTGTAGGGGCATGGGGTACATGCACCAGCCCAAAGGTAAGGTTAGCAGAAATACCCCTGATTTCCTGGCCATTTGCGGAAAGTGGGAGCGCCATGGCCAGCAGCAAAAGCAGTACGGGCGCTTTCATGGCTAAAAAAGCTAAGACGGGCAGCTGTGGTCTTCTGAATAGGAGAAGCGCAGCGCGGCTGCTTGTCTGCTCTAAAGATAGGGGGAGGAGCCAGCCTGCACCATGATGTATGCTTGGAAATGAGATGATTCTTATCATATTCGCACAGCTGTAGGCAGGCTTGGGGTGCAGGAGCGCAGCATCCAAGCGGGGGGCATTTACGTTATCAAAAAAGTGAACCGGGCTGGAATGATTACTACAGGAGTAGCAAAAGGGTACAGATGGGTGCAGGCGCTTTCGCTGGATGTGGCGCTGGGCAGCGGGCTGCTCAGCCTGGCCATTGCCCGGTATTACCAGGTAGCGCTGCCCGGGCTGGCCGTACTGGCGCTGATGCTGGCCGTATGGGTCATCTATACGTTTGATCATCTTTCCGATGCCCGAAAACTAAAAACAGCGGCCGCCACCTACCGGCACCGCTTTCATCAGCAGCACTACCGGCTTCTGTGCAGGCTGCTGTTGCTGGCTGTAGCGCTGGGCCTGGGACTTGCCAGCCAGTTACCGGAGAGTGTGTTGCGCTGGGGGCTGGTGTGTACCGCTCTGGTGGGGGTATACTTTTGGTTACTGCAGGTATATGCTTTTCGCTATAAGGAGCTCCTGGTGTCGGCCTGTTATACCCTGGGGGTTTTTCTGGCCCCGCTTAGTCTGGTGTCTCATCCCCTTACGCCTATTCAGTTGTTGCTCATTCCCCAGATCTTTCTGCTGGCGCTCAGCAATCTGCTTATCTTCTCCTATTTCGAGTATCAGACCGACCGGCAGGACGGCCATTTTTCTCTTGCCTTACATTTTGGGGGGTTACCTATCAAAAGGTTAACGTTGGCTTTGGTGAGCATAGGACTCCTTTTATGCGGCCTGCTGTATGCCGCTGCCAGCCTGCTCATCAGCCGGGAAGTGCAGCTGTTGCTCTTCAGCATGAACCTGCTCCTGTTACTTCTGCTGCTGAAAGAAGCTCTTTTCCGAAAGCATGAGCGCTACCGGATCATTGGGGATGGCATCTTTTTTATCCCCGCCCTGCTGCTGCTCTATGCGTGGTAATTATGACCGCATAGCGCCCTTTTACGATGCGCTGGCGGCCCTTGTCTTTGGGCAGTCTATTCGCCAGGCGCAGCAGTTTCTGCTGGAGCATATTTCCGCCAATAGCCGGCTGCTGATTGTAGGCGGGGGTACCGGCTGGATACTGGAAGCGCTGACCACCCGCCATCCGCAGGGGCTGGAGATTGATTATGTGGAAAGTTCGCTACAGATGCTGGAGCGGTCCAGACAGAGAAATTGGGGCAGCAACAAGGTTCACTTTATACATGCTCCTATTCAGCAAGCCCGGCTCAGGCAGGGCTATGCCGTGGTGATCACCCCCTTTGTACTCGATAATTTTTCGGCCTCCACCCTTGGAAACGTTATGGGCAGGCTGGATCAGGTCCTGGCACCCGGGGGTCTGTGGCTGTATGCCGATTTTCGGGCTAATCCCGAGCGCAGGCTGCAGCGGGGGCTGCTATGGACTATGTACGCCTTTTTTGCTCTTTTCTGCAGATTAGAAACCCGTACGCTTACAGACCCCCACCCCTATTTTGAGCAGTACCTTTACAAGGAGGCAGCCCGGAAGCACTTTTATGGCGGTTTTATCAACTCGCTGGTTTATCAGAAAGCCTGAGCAGGTGCCACTAGAACCAGGTAAAGTGGCAATAGTAAAAGAATATTGCTATTTTGTAGAAAAGCAATCCATTTTTTACCTGTGCTCCTGACACTAAAGCTGCCACCGACATGACCAAGCCATCCCCCCTTGCCTATTTTGCCAGTACCTTTGAAGGAGACGCCATCCTCCCCGGCCAGCCGGGCTATGAAGAGGGCCGGCGGGTGTGGAATAACCTGTTTGATCGCTATCCGGCGGCCATAGCCCGTTGTGCCAGCGTGGGGCAGGTACAGGCAGCCCTGCGCGCTGCCAGAGAGCTGAAGCTGCCGGTGGCTGTACGGGGGGGTGGCCATGATTATGCCGGCCACTCGGCAAGCGAAGGGGGGCTGGTGATTGATCTGTCGACCATGAACAGCATCCAGATTGATCCCGACAGCCGCACAGCACGGGTAGAGGGGGGTGCCCGCTGGGGAGAATTTGATGCCAAGGCGCAGCAATGGGGGCTTGCCACACCCGGGGGAACCGTTTCCACCATAGGGGTAGGGGGCCTTACCCTGGGGGGCGGCACCGGCTATCTGGCCCGAAAATGGGGACTTACGCTTGACAATCTGCTGTCGGTAGAGCTGGTAACAGCCAGTGGCGAGTTGGTAACGGCCAGCCGTACGGAACATGAAGAGCTCTTCTGGGCAGTGCGGGGCGGCAGCGGAAACTTTGGAATTGCCACCCGCTTTGACTACCAGTTGCACTCCGTAGGTCCACAGGTGCTTACTGCCCAGTATTTCTATCCGTTTGAAGAAGCCCGGTCTGTACTTTTGCAGTACCGCAGCCTCATGGCCCAGGCCCCTGATGCCCTGCAGTGCTATGCCTTTATGCTGCCTGTGCCGCCGGTTGCCCCCTTTCCGGAGGCCTATCGGGGCAAAATTGCCCTTGCGCTGATTGCCTGTTATGCAGAAGTGCTGGAAGAGGGCAAAAAGCAGCTAAAGGCGCTGGAAAATTTTGGTACCCCTTTTCTGGGCTTTACCCAGCCCATTGCCTATCTGGCCCTGCAGCAGGCATTTGATGCGGGCATGCCCAAAGGCCTGCGCTGGTATTCAAAGGCACACCACCTGCCGGCGCTGAGCGATGAGGTGCTGGAGATTCTGCTCCGCTTTACCTCCTCCCTGCCCGGAACGCACAGCATTGTGTACCTGGAGCCCCTTGGGGGCGCCATAAGTAGAATTGATCCGGCTGCTACAGCCTATCCGCACCGGCAGGCGGCCTATGCCCTGCACATTCTTCCCGGCTGGAGCGATCCAGGGCAGGATGCTGCCATTATACAATGGGCCCGGGATTTTTATGCTGCCCTGGCGGGGCATGCCACCGGGGGGGTCTATGTAAATCTGCTGGGGCATGATGAGGCCGACGGACCGGCAAGAGCCTATGGGGCAAATTATGAGCGTCTGGCCCGGCTCAAGCAGCTCTGGGACCCAGAGCATGTGTTTCAGTCCAACCACAGCATACAGCCTGCGGGCAAACACAGCTGAACCCCATTTGAAAACGAAGACTGGCAATACAAAGTGTTAGGGCTGAATGGAGGCATCGGGACTATAGAGCGCCTCTCGTGCCCGCAATAGCCTGATTTTGACAGGCAGAGTAGTAGGGGGCGCCAGTCCCCAGCTCTGGTATACCTGCTGCAGAATGCCCAAATAGCGGGAATCTGCCTGCAGCGGACCCAGCACCTCGGGGTAAAGATGGTGCATGGAAAGCACCGCCCAGTAATTCCAGTCACTCACAGCCGCCAGCTGCTCAACTGCTTTACCGGATTCGCCCAGGGCAGCACTGATAAGCGCCACGGCAAAGGGATCGTTGCCGGCTGCCAGCTGGCTGCGCAGCTGCCGGGCCCTGTCCGCATGGCCCATATGAACATGGGCCAGCGCACAGGTAAGCTGCGGGCCAGTACCGGCCCAGGGCACCGAGAGCTGATCGAGCAGGCGCAGCGCTTCGGCATACCGGCCCAGATGGTACAGGGCCACCCCTTCATAAAAGGGGGCTGTGGTCCACTCGGGCTGCAGGTTGCGGCAGCGCCGGGCCTCCCGGATCGCCTTTTCTGGCTCGCCATTTACCAGCAGCGAGAATGATAAATTGCTGAGGGCTTCGGGTGAGAGGGGGTTTGATTCTACCGCTCTTTTAGCGCTCTGAAGGGCCTGTTCGGCCTTGCCAATCAGCAGGCTGGTCCAGCTAAGCCAGTTGTGCGCCTCGGCATAGTTTGGGCGCAGGGCAATGGCCTTCTTGTACGCCTGCTCGGCGATGGCGCCCTCCCGCCTGGCTTCGTGCAGGAGGGCCATGGTGGTACTGATCTCGGCCAGGCGGGGGTCCAG
This sequence comes from Cesiribacter andamanensis AMV16, assembly GCF_000348925.1. GTDB lineage: Bacteria > Bacteroidota > Bacteroidia > Cytophagales > Cyclobacteriaceae > Cesiribacter > Cesiribacter andamanensis. The sequence continues at coordinate 15,223 of NZ_AODQ01000080.1, forward strand.
GGCCAGCGCTTTTTGCACAGCATTTTCGGCTTGGGGCAGTACCTCTTCGGCCAGGGCAAATCCATATTCATACAGCAGCACCAGGGCATCGGCCAGGCCTACCCAGGCCAGGGCATAGTGAGGGTCCCGGGCCAGGGCTTGCGTAAAGAAGCTCACCGCCTGCTGCATCCCCCCTTCGGTGCGCTGGTCCAGGCTCCAGCGGCCCTGGGCATGCAGGCAGTACGACTCCAGATCATGGGTAGGCGGTTGCCGGATGGCCACTTCTTCTTCCCGGCTCAGGCGGGCCTGCAGGGCCTCGGCGATCTGTCTGGTAATCTGGGCCTGTATCTCAAAAAGCGTATCGGCCGACAGGGTCTTCTGGTAGCACTCGGCCCACACCTGGCGGTCTTCGGCAGCCTGTACCAGGCGCACCCATACCTGTATCTGCTTGCCAGCCTCCTGCACCTCGCCACTGAGGATCCAGGCTACCCCCAGCTCCTGCGCAATGTGCGGCAGCAGGCGCTGGGGCCTGCGGTAGCGCATTACCGATGTGCGGGAGTAACCCGCAGCTCGGCAAGGCCAGACAGGCGGGTAAGGATATCTCCATGAATGGCATCGGTAAAGGCGGTGGCTTTTTCCTGGCCCAGACTTTCAAAGGGCAGCACGGCTATGCTTTCCAGGGCAGCTGCCGGAGGGGAGCTAAGGGCGTAAGCAGGCTGGCGGCTGTTGTGCCGGGCCCCCTGAGCCTGAATGTCGGCTGCCAGGCGGGCCAGGGCGGGCGAGGGTTCTTCTTCTTCTTTCTGCAGGCGGCTGGCAAATTCCTGGTAAGCATCCAGGGCGCCCTTCCAGTTGCCGGTGCGGTTCAGCAGGGCTATCAGCCGGCCGTGCTGCTCTTCGCACAGGGGGTTAAGCCTGGCGGCCTTGTGGGCCCATTCCCGGGCTTCCTGCAGTTGCTGCTTTTTCGGCCTCATGGGCCAGGGTCCAGGCGCCTTCTGTCGCCAGCCGGGTCAGGCGGCTGCGTTCCTCCTCCAGCCACTGGTCAAATTCTGGCGAGGCATCGGTGATGTGAAAGCCCTTTAGCAGATCGCCCCGGTAGAGGCGCAGGGCCTCCTGCAGCCGGCCCTGCTGGCAGCACTCTTCAAACGCGCGCACATCGGCCCAGAAAGCGCCTGGCTGCAGGCACACTTCTTCGCTGCCGCGGTTTAGGATGGCTGCCGGCCCCAGGGTGCGCCGAATGTGATACAGCATGTTGCTAAGGGCATTGCGGGCACTTTTTTGCCCCCCTTCGGGCCAGAAGAGCGGCAGCAGGCTATCGCGCCGGTGAAAGCCGTAGGGGCGCTTCAGAAGCAGGTATACCAGCAGCGCAAGGCGCTTAGGCCCTGCCAGAAAGGAGTGTACAAGTGTGCCATCGGTAGTGCGGATCTCCGCAGGCCCCAGGATGTAAAGTTCTGCCTTCATGTAGTACTTTCTCCTCTTAGAGTATAATCTAAGACATAAAACGGACTAAACAAAGACCCCAGCCCTATTTTGGCCCCAGGCTATCACCGGCAGAAGGCCTGCTCTGATAAGAGCAGCAAGCCCCTGTCCGGAAGGAATACCTTCTAATAAAATGTATCACCTAATCTCCAGTTCACATGAAAAATTTGCCTGTTAAGATCAACGCTGTTGTACTGCGCCTGCTGGTATCCGTAGGAGCAGCCATTTTTGCGGGCGCCAGCCTGCTGATGTTCACCAGCCTGCTGGTTTCCTGCCAGGAACCGGAAAGCCCCCTGCGGCTGCCAGACGCTCTGCCAGCCGATGCTGCCGCTGCCGCCAGCGGTCCGGATGCTTTTCCTTATAGTGGCAATCTGGTAGATATTACCAGCAAGCATATGGATTTTATACTGCCAGAGGAGATTCCTTCTGGTTGGACCACCTTTCGGTACCACAACCAGTCGCACATGGTGCATTTTTTTGTGCTGGAAAAAATGCCGGTAGCCGACGGTGAGCAAAAAAGGGCTGGAAGACACAAAAGCAGAGGTTTTCCCTGTTTTTCAGCAGGCGATGGACCTGATTAATGCCGGAGATGCAGCCGCAGGCTTTGCCGCTTTTGGTCAATTGCCGGCCTGGTTCTTTGAGGTAGTGTTCAAGGGAGGGGTGGGGCTGGTATCGGCCGGCCAAACGGCCCAGACCACCCTGTATCTGGAGCCCGGCGTCTATGTGATCGAGTGCTATGTAAAAACCGGAGGCAAGTTTCACGGACTATTTGGCATGGCCAAACAACTGGTGGTAACCCAGGCGACTACAGACGCCGCTCCTCCCAAAGCCAGCCTGCAGATGACGCTCTCCCGGGAGGGTGGCCTGGCCATTGAGGGCAAGCTGCGCCCGGGCCTGCAGACCATTGCCGTGCATTTTCAAGATCAGGGCCCGCATGAGCATTTTCTGGGGCATGATGTGCATTTGGTACGGCTTACGGACAATTCCGATGTAGCATCGCTGGAGGCCTGGATGGACTGGTCAAGTCCGACAGGGATGGAAACCCCTGCTCCGGAGGGTGTGTTTATGGGCGGAGCTCAGGAAATGCCTGCCGGTAGTACTGCCTATATTACAGCCCAGCTGAGGCCGGGCCGCTATGCTTTTATTGCCGAGGTGCCGGCGCCTTCCTCCAAGGGCATGTTGTATACGTTTCAGATTCCGGAAGGCAAGCGAGCGGCCCGATAGCCCGCCTGGGCCGCTTCAGGAGCAGCGGCAGGCATGCGATGCCCAATAAGCGGCATCCTTTACCCCCCCTCTCAGCAAGCTGGGACCCCAGGCGTACAGTGCCCTGCCCCCCTGCGCCTGTGGTGGCGGGGCAGGGGGCTAATCGCCAAAGAGGGTGAGCGACACCATCAGGATGGTGAGCAGCACGGCCAGCACCACTACCGCAACCAGCGCTACATTCTCCACATTGAGCCTGGCGCTGAGGCCGGATTTGGCGGCAGCGGGTTTCTTTTTGCGGCCTGGGCGTATGTTCAGGATCAGGGGAACCTTAAACTTTATTTTAGGGCCGGTGGGGGCCAGCTGAATAATATCATCATCGTGCAGAAACCACTTTCTGCCAATGGGCCGGCCGTTGAGCAGGGTTTGGTTGGTATTGGAGAGGTGGCGCAGGCTGTAGCCCTCTTCGCTCCACTCAATGGCGGCATGCAGGCGGCTTACCATGGGAAAATCATCCCCAAAGCAGATGGTGCAGTCGGTATCCCGCCCCAGGCTGATGTAGGGCAGTTGCAGGGATTGCTCGGTGCCCTGGGGCATGTCCCGGGCCGGATCCAGCAATACCAGCACGCAGGGGGAGGTAGGGTGGGCGTTGCTCACAGCGTTTCCGTTAGAGGTACCATTGGTTTTTTCTGCCAGTTTTGTTAGCGCAGACCAGTCCATAATAAACTTCTCCTTTCACCAAAAATTATTGGGCATCTGTGTTTTTATCCTGCACCCCTGCCCTGAACTGGTATAAACTATCGCCCATCAGGATCACATCGCCATCGGCAAGCTTTACGGGTTTGTTTACGCGGATAAAGGTGGTTTTGAGTGCGCTGCGGTTCTCCAGGTACCAGCTGCCGTCTTTCTGATACAGGCTGGCATGGCCGCTTCTGGAAATGGAGTTGTTGGCCGGATCCAGCAGGTTGCGGTCCAGGATCACCTTTTCGGTGCGCAGGTCTATTTTTTTAAGGTCTTTTTCTTCATCCAGCGAAATGGCCACCAGACAGGAGGTATTGGGGTCGGGCACAATGCGCCGCACCGTCTGAAAACCACCGCCCGTACGTGGTCTGGGGGCAGGCTGCTGCAGCAGGGGCAGCCCCTTCCTGATCCCAGGGGGTCTCCTGACTGCCCGGCATGATGATGGTGTTTCGGTTGATATCGGTCTGGTTGGTGTGTTCGGCGGGTACGGGCTCCTCCTTATCAATAAGGTTGGTGCGGCACTTGATGCAGGTAGCGGCATTGTGCAGGTTAAAGTATCCGCATTTGTGGCAACGAATCATACTAGCTGAATTAGAACGGGTATGTAAAACTGGCCGGCCCTGACACCCGCAGGCAGCTGCGGCCGGAACCAATCAAAATCTGATTTTCTAAAAAACATATACCAATACGTAAAAAAGGGGGGAGCGCTTATGGACCCGGGCTAAAAATCTGGCAGCAGTGCTTTTTGTCCTGCCCGGCAGCCCCCTGTTTTACTCAACCGGTCCTGCTGCCCGCAGGCTAAAGGGACCCGGCTGGCCCCTCTGTCCGGGCCTATAGTCGGAAGGAAGCATCTACCAGCTCCTGAAAGGCTTTTTGCTTGCTCACCTGCCGGATAATGGGATCATCCTTAATGGCCGACCATTCGATAAGGCCCGTCTGAAACGCCCGGCGGTATAGTTCCAGCGACTCCTCCAGCTTGTTCTGGCTGGCCAGTACGGAGGCTTTGCCATAGAGTGCCCAGGCATTGGTATTCTCCAGCTGCAGGGCCTGCTCAAAGGTCTGGCCGGCCTCCTGGTAACGGGCCTCGTGCAGCTCCAGCAGCCCTTTGCGGGTAAGCAGGCCCACATCCCGGCCAAAGGCTTCATGTAGCGTTAGCGCTTTGGTGATGTCCTGCAGCGCCCTGGGGTACTGCTTAAGCTGCTTGTAACTATCGGAGCGCTGCAGGTAGGCGGGTGCAAAAGCCCCGTCTACCTTTTCCAGGATGTAGGTATAAATGCTAAGGGCGTACTCGGTCTGGCCCAGGGCCTGGTAGGCATCGCCCAGCGCCAGGTATACCCAGGGGTTGTCGGGGATGCCCCACTTCATGCTCTTTTCAATATCCCGGATGGCGCGCTTGTAGTTTTTAAGCCCCAGCTGCACAGCCCCCTGCGCAAACAGGGCCTGGGCATGGGTTTTATTGATGGCCATGGCCTTGTCCAGGCTGGCCTGTGCCTCCAGGTACTGCTCGGCCAGCAGCTGGGCATTTCCCAGGCGGTACCAGCCCTCGGCTACTTCCTGGGCTACCTGCTCCAGCGCCTGGGCCGATTGGGCGGTGGTGGCCCCGGTTTCGGCGGCGGCTACCAGCTCGGCGCCTATGGGCACAAAACGCGCAAAATCAGCTTTGGCAGCAGGAAACTCCCCCTGCTCCCGCAGCACCAGGCCCCTTTTGTAGTAGGCCAGGGAAGGCCGCTCCAGCTCAATGGCCCGGGAATAGCTTTGCAGGGCATTGTCATAATCCTTTAGCTGGTAGTGGGCATCGCCCTTCAGCACCCAGGCCTGCTCGTTGGAGGGGGCAATCAGCACAGCCTTGATCATGTGCTGCAGGGCCAGGCGGGCATTGCCTTTGGCCAGGGCCTGCTCACCTGCCTGGTAGTGCTCCCGGGCCAGGGCATCGATCTCGGCCAGCTGCCCAGGGCTAAGGCCGCCGGACCGGGCCTGCTCAAAATCTACGGCGGCAGCGCTGATGTTCTGCTGCTCCATATAGGCCAGGCCGCGGGCATAGTAAGCAGGGGCCAGCAGGCTATCCAGGCTCAGGGCCTTGCTAAAGGCGGCTATGGCGGCCTCTGGGGCCTTTTGCTGCTGCAGCAGCAGCCCCTTTTGGTAGTGCAGGGCGGCCTCATCGGGGGTTTGTTTCAGGGCGGCCTCATAATCGGCCAGGGCCCCCTTACCATCGCCCATGGCCTGCTTTAGGCGGGCCCGCTCGGGATAGTAGGCTGCCCCATTGGGGAGCTTCTGAATGATATGGTCATAATCGGCCAGGGCTTTCTGTGCATCCTGGCTGCGCTCATAGAGCAGGGCTCGCTGGTGATAGGCCTGGGCAAACTGGGGGTCCAGCTTGATGGCCGTGCTAAAATCCCCGATGGCGGCTCCAAAATCCTTCAGCTTTTCATAGGCCCGGCCCCTGCCAAGGTAGAGGTCGGCATTTTTGGGATCTTCACTAATGGCTTTTCCATAGGCCTGGATGGCTTCCAGATAGGCGCCTTCTTTAAATTTGGCTTCCAGCTGCGTATTGAAGCTTATTTTTTGCTCCAGCTTGCGCAGGCGGGCCTGCGTGGGCGCATCGCCAGGCTGCAGCTGCAGGGCCTGCCGGTAGAGCGTGCGGGCCTTGTCATAGGCCCGCGCTTGCTCGGCCTGTTGGGCCTGCTGCAGCAGTTCGGCTACGCGCCGGGTATCAAAGGCCTGCCAGCTGCGGGCAATGGCCGCATCGGTGGTCTGGGGCTGTCGGCTGGATTCTGGGCGCAGCAAGTCGGCCAGCTTTGTGGCAAAGGTGCCATCATCGGTAGGCTGGGCCGAGAGGGCTGCCTTCTGGCCTTGAGGGGGGAAGGGGGTGCCGGCCTGGTGGCGGGTAACACGGGTAATGTAGGTAACCCATCGTT